>JBHPEQ010000186.1:0-2033 GCA_042576845.1 Planctomycetota bacterium | reverse complement strand
CTAAACACCTCATTCGCATTTTACACCATTAAATGCTACTGCTGCATTGATGATACCGGCAGACCATAAGCTGTCGGATGCAGGTAGTATCCACACTCTCCTGCGGACTTGTCCTCCTCAACGACTATACGGTTCGTCGTGGCGTAAGCATCTTGCCTGATACCATTTACTTGACAAAAATCCAATCGGGTTCTTTGTAGCTGAGCCCATCATGTGTGATTTGAACAACGACTTCTGGGTCCGATGGCTTTACCACCCAGATATCCCAGCCTTTGGCCTCGTTGCCCACGACGTAACCGGCCGGCTCCATTTTGGTTCCCCTGCCACCCTGGGTATAAGCAATGTACTTGCCATCGCCGGACCAGTCGACGTGGTATATCTGCAGTGGGTACGGTACGGTAACAGCGTAGCTGCGATTCGTAACTTTCGGCTCCGCCTGCGTCAGGTCAATATCCCCGATTTCTACCCACATATAGTCATGACAGTCTTCTTTTCCCCAGGCTATATGTCTGCCGTCGGAACTGATATCCGGTCGACACTGGTAGATATCCTTGGCTTCTGTGCGCGAACACCGCAGTTCCACAACACCGGTTCCGTTGGCTTCAATCGCGCAAATGGAATGAGCGAACTCCATACCACCCATTACGCTGGTGATAATCCAGCTGCCATCCGGCGACCAGCAGGGATTTAACAGACCCGCCATATCCTTCTTGGGATGTTGGGCAGTTTTTTTTGCCTCGATGTTATAGAAGTAAAGCTCTTTATTGGCATTGCCCCCTTCACCGTAATTAACACGGGTTCCCCGCAAGTAGGCGATGACCTTGCCATCCGGGCTCCAGAAGGGTTGGCGGCTATTCTCACCCACCTTTGTGCGTTCCGTGCCATCCAGGTTCATGTAATAGACGTTGCGGGTGCGTTTCTCCCCTTCGCCTTCCTCGGCTAGAAACACCACTTTCGTTCCGTCCCGCGAGGCGTGCGGGTACAACTCGTCTACAAAAGGGCTTTCGGTAATGTTCACTGGGTTGGAACCATCAGCGTTCATAATCATCAGTTCCCAGTTATTGTCCCGATAAGTTTCACAGATGATCTTATACTTGCAGGTCTTCAGCTCCGCCAGCAGCTTCTCTGATTTTGCTTTCATTTGCTCGTTCTCTTTGGCAGCATGCACGGTCCTGCACGTTGCCCCTAAGAGCATAAGAACCACCATAAGCTTTGCTTGACATACATTTCTCATAGTTTGTTACACCCGTGGGGTACAAAAATACATACGTACTTTAAATTATATAAACACATTATCATTTAATTCTTGATAATTCAAGACCTTATGCTAATCTTCCTGCACGAAAAAATAGATGAGCAAAAATTCAAGAACAAACGGTCAAGTATATTGTCCGAAACGATTTTCTTGGTGGTCTTTCGAAAAGTTCTCAAAGGGCAGCCTGATTTTTTGAGATAAAAATGCGTAAGATCGAAACAGATATGATTTTTTGTACCCCACGGGCTCAGCGGTGTAGCAGGGCTGAGGCATATAAGGTTATATGGGAGATGCCAGGTAAATGGATCAAGATCGAGTTTTTTTACAAACTTTTATTTTTCTGCATTTTGTATTATAATGCGACTTTCAAAATGAGTTTTTAACAATTATTTAAGGAGATGCAAATGAGTACCATCGTAAGCAGACGTAAAACGACACAATTATCATTGGTAGCTTTGATCTTTTGCCTGGCATTTTCCAGTATCGGTTATACCGGCAACGCAAAAGGTTCAGGGCCTGTAGATGTTATCGAAAACACACAGTTCATCCATATCCCGGGTCCTAATCCGATTCTTAAACCGGGCCCTAAAGGTTCATGGGACGAAGGTGTCATGGAAACGTCCGATGCTTTTAGAGATGTGGCGACCTATTACCTCTATTATCACGCAACCGGAGGCGTTGGTTATAATTATCAGCTTGGTGTAGCTTCTGCACCGGGACCGATTGGTCCGTTCAAGAAGCACGGGGACAAACCCATACTTGAATTGGGTCCTGAAGG
>JBHPEQ010000185.1:0-2054 GCA_042576845.1 Planctomycetota bacterium | reverse complement strand
ACTTCAACAGGAAACTGAGGAGCGTAAACGACTGGAAGAACGCCTTGCTGAGCAGACTGCTGAACTAACAGCTGTCAACAAACAGCTACAAAAGGAGATTATTGAACATCAGAAATTAGAAGAAATAACAAGGGGAAGCACCGAAAAGTTAGATGAATTAATAGGTCGAAATGGACCTTTGGATGAGCAAGAGCTTGAAAGCCTGGCTGAGATGGCCAAACAGCTATCTGGCAAAGGCTAAAAAAGCAAAGCCATACTATCGAAGGAATCCGAGCCCTAACTATGTCTGTATTGCGAAATAGAACGATAAAGAAAAAGCTGATATTCATTATTATGACTACCTGCATCGTTTCGCTGTTGTTGGTAGGGGGTGCGTTTATCGGCTGGGAGTGGATTCGCCTTCGCAGCCATATGATCGAACACTTGTTCACACAGGCGCAGATGATAGAAGATAACTGCAAAGCAGCTGGAGTTTTCGAAGATGCCAAGGCCGTAGAGGAGATTCTTGAGGAGCTGCGTGCGAAGCCTTCAATTATTTACGGCTGCGTTCGCACTGCCAAGGGCGAGGTTTTTGCAACTTACCACCGCGATAAGAGCAATAAAAGCGAATTTTTGATTATAGCTGAGGAAAATAGCTACTATTTTACTAAAAACTCTCTGTCTGCTTTAAAGCCCTTTATCATTGACGGGAAAAAAATCGGAACGGTCTGTCTCTTCTCTGATTTTCAACCTTTGTATACAACACTCAAACACGGTATTTATACAATCATTATCGTCATATTATTTGTCCCATTGATCGCCTATCCCATTTCAACAAGACTTCAGAGGATTATCTCCGGTCCCATTCTAAATTGCGCTGATGTTGCCAGAGGCGTTTTGGAAAAGATGGGATATTCAAGGCAAGCTGCCAAGCAGAGTGATGATGAGTCAGGACTGCTTATAGACGCATTCAACACAATTTTGGAGCGAATCCAGGAACGTGACCCAGCACCGGTTGATTCCAAAGAGCAACTGGAAATGAGCGTCCGCGAGCGCACTGCAGAGTTGACCGCTGCCAATGATAATCTTTGCCAGCAAGTCACCGAACGCCAGCAGACAATTGAACAATTCGAGCAGCGGCTTGATGAGGGACATGTTGACGATTTGATAATATCGTATGTTGAGCTGCTAAATGCTGAATTGGCGAAGGCAAAAGAAAAACTCCAGCAGCAGATAACTGAATTCAAAAAGTTAGAAGAAATAACAAATGAAAACATCGAAGAGGTAGATGGATTAATAGGTCGAAATGAACCTTTAGATCCTGAAGAGCTTGAAAGCTTAGCTGAGATGGCCAAAAAATTTAGCGGGAGAAAAGCCAAAACTGATGAAATCGAAAGCAATTCTTGAAAAAAAAGTATAAAAACAAAATCCTAGAAACAAAATTTGAAATCATCGTTTATTTTCATATTCCTTTCTTAAAACAGAACTTATGTTCATTTGAACGTCCAGCAAATTGGGTTTGTTTTGGCTTCGTTTTTGCCTCGTCTGCAAAGACGTAAATTTACATTAGTCCTTGTTAATAATGTGCTTACGTTCATTTGAGTGTCCAGTAATTTGGGTTCGTTTTGCAAAAAAAGGGTGAATTTGTAGAGCGCTCTCTACAAGTGTAGAGGGTTTTTCCTCGTTTTTGAAGCGTGAAGCACTTCGAAAACTCAGTGTAAACTCCTTTCGTGGTTCGTTGATTGTTAATGGTTAAATGGTTCATTGTCCTGAGTTAGTCGTTAGTGAATAGTCGTTAGTATTTAGCTGGTTGTGGCCGACTGCGTCGGCGTGCTTTCAACTATTTCGTTTTTGGGCGGTTAAAAAAACTCGCCCCTCAATAATTAGGGCGAACCTGCGCATTTGGTCGAAAAAAATGAATTTTTTACAATTCAAAAAGATGCAAGTGCTTGTGTGATAAGGAGATAAAAATTTTTGGAAATTAAGATTTTTCTCCTTACCCCCTTGCGCGTTTGGTCGTTTTTGAGAGGTCATTTTGTCCAAATTCTGCGTTACACAGGCTCGTTTGATGCTCG
>JBHPEQ010000184.1:0-2141 GCA_042576845.1 Planctomycetota bacterium | reverse complement strand
GCACCATTTTAACGATTGCTTATTTACTTATTTTTTTGCTCGTCTTTTGGTTTTGCAGAAAGAGAGCTTAAGAGTGCGTATGAATACAAGATGAATATTATGCAAGAACTCGAAGCAGCTATGGGTAAAGAGGCAAATGCGCTTGGAGTCCTGGAAGAGCTTCTTGGGAATAAGGATTATTGTGATTTGAGCCATAAGGATGTAATAGGCGCCAAAGTAGAAGCCAGCCGGTCCATTAACCGCGAAGAGAAAAGCAGGACAGAATTAGAAAAGAGCATCGAAAGATTGAAAGACTCGTTAATGCACCTGGGCAGCGAGGTCGAATGAGTAACTGGTTATTTTGGTGAAGATTTATAGCAAGCGGCAGTGAAGGGAAATAGGGAATATCGAATATTTAACAAGGAATGTTGAATTATGTCTTGTTCTGTGATAGGTTGACACATTTAAATAGTTGCTAACTTATCATAGGAGATATAGATGAAAAATCTTAGAGACGGTTTTTCAAGGCGAGCTTTTTTGAAGGCCACTGCGGTTGGTGCTGCTTTTTTGACAGCTAATGGTCTTTTAGATTATGCACAAGCTCAGGATAAATCTTACCCAATAAGGCTTGGCGGGCCTGTCTTCGAAGATTATGACACACCTGAGCAGTGGGTCAGTGCGCTTAAGAGCTTAGGATACTCGGCCGCTTATTGTCCCCTTGAAGCCGATGCTGACTTTGATGAAATAAAGGCCTATGAAAAGGCTGCTAAAAAAGCTGATATTATTATTGCTGAAGTAGGCGCATGGAGCAATCCCATCAGTCCCGATCCGCAGGTGAGCAAAAAAGCTATTGAATATTGTAAAAAGCAGCTTCATTTGGCTCAGATGATTGGCGCCAACTGCTGTGTCAACATAAGCGGCTCACGAAATAAAGATGAAGGTCCTAATCCGGATAACCTTTCCGAGGATACGTTTGATTTAATTGTTCAGGTTACTCGCCAGATTATTGATGATGTCAAGCCCGACAGGACATATTTTACGCTGGAGACAATGCCTTGGATATTTCCCAATTCGGTCGATTCTTATCTAAGACTCATCAAGGCCATAGACCGTAAGGAGTTTGCTGCTCATTTTGACCCTGTCAACCTCATAAACTCTCCCAGTAGATATTTTAATAATGGGTCGCTGATTCGGGAAGGTTTCGCGAAGCTCGGTCCTTACATCAAAAGCTGTCACGCAAAAGATACCAAGATTCAGTATGAGCTGACCACACATATTAATGAGGCTCAGCCGGGTTTAGGCGATTTGGATTATTCTGCTTATCTTAAAGCACTAAGCAAGCTGCCGGATATCCCCCTTATGCTCGAACATCTCGAATGGCCCGAACAGTACGATGCTGCTGCCGAGTATATCAGGTCCGTTGGCAGGGAAAATGGCTTATCATTTACATAGCTGGAAACCGACTCTTTTAAAGTCTGAAGTTCCGGACAACATTCAATAGTCTCAACGCGGCGGCTCGATGTAAACGTTACGGAACTCGATAGGCGAACCTTCGCTCTGCAGACATATCCATCCTGCCGACTCGGAAGGATTCGTACCTTGATTTTGAAGCACGCCGTTCACATACAGCTTTATAAGGTCCCTGGTGCAGATGATATCATAACTGTTCCACTCGCCGGGCGGTTTTTCGCTGCTGGGATTTTTCTTATCGATAGCAATATACTGTGCCGATTCGTCCCGAAGTCTCTTACCGTCGACCGTCAGGGCAACGCCTTGGCCAATCAGAATAATATCACCCGCACTACCAGCGGCAAGCTGAGCCTCGATAGAACGAATCCATATTTTCTCAGGCCCGCTTGCCAGCATCAATACTCCGCTATTGGTGGGCTCCGCCGGCCATCGCCATTCAACGTGAAGTTTATAGTCACTGTATTTTTTCTTCGTTCTCATGTAGCCGTTAGGTGTGCCTTGGCAGCGCAGAACCCCGTCTTTGACAGTCCAGACTTGAAGGACATCCACGTCGGGGTCCTCAAGGTAGAGCTTCCATCCTTCAAGATCTCGCCCGTTAAAAAGCATATTCCGTCCGCCGCAGCCGGCCAGAGCCAATCCCGCCAACACCACCGCCGTCAATGATAAATACTGCTTTTTCAATTTCATTCTCC
>JBHPEQ010000183.1:0-2144 GCA_042576845.1 Planctomycetota bacterium | reverse complement strand
GCGAAAATAGAACTAGCGCTGGCCAGGGGAAAAAGAAAGTACGACAAACGCAAAGCAATAATCGAAAAGACACAAAAACGGGATATTGACAGAGATATGAAAAGGTTAAGATAATTAAATATCGCAGAAGATAACTGAAACCAGCTAATAAAAGGAGTCTATCAAAATGGCTGAAAAGATAAGCATAAGCTCCTTCCCGTACATGGCTGGCTATCTCTATCATCTCTTTTGTGCCTTCCTCCTCACTCATAACCTTCTTATAAAAGATATAGGCGATTATCAGGGCTGCTATCGAAGCTATCGGCCCAACCCACCATAAAACGGGAATGCCGCTGGAGCTTACCGTTGCAGTACCATCAGAGGCTGTAGCAATTGAGCCAAGAGCAAAAAAACTTACAATACTCGTTAAAAACTTCACTTTTACACTCCTTAAAATTGAACCACGATTGCTTAATGTAAATAAATCCGGATTAAGAATTAAAGACCGCAAGTTTAGTCAAGCAGGGTTTATTTTCAAGCATTATCGCCGAGATACGCATGAATTTCTGAAAAATCCTGCGTTATATTTGTATCGGCTACGTGTGATAGTCGGCGTTAATTGTTACATATCCTTTACTTAAGTTACATCCTTAGAAAAATCACTGTGCTACTTGCGAAGCTGGTCAATAAAAGATTGGGGTACTTTGCCACCATCATTAGTTTTAATCGTAGGGTCAGCACCATTCTGCAAAAGAATTCGGCCAATCTCAACATTTTCCCATGCAGATGCTGTACGAAGCGCTGTACTACCCTTTTCGTCTCTGGCATTTACATCAGCACCATTAGCAAGTAAGAATTTAACCGTTTCCACTTGACCATGTGATGTGGCATCCATTAATGCTGTCACTCCGCCACTTCCTTTCTGATTGATACTGACACCATTATCCACCAGCGTTTTGATTGCTTGGATTTGACCGTTTCTAGCTGCCCATTGCATAGGGGTGCCGCAGCCGGTTCCTTTTTGGGCTGGATCTGCACCATATTCTAAAAGAACTTCCATCACTCTGACATGTCCATGATGAGCTGCGTAATGAAGTGGTGTTACGCCACCTTCATTACGAATATTTACATCTGCGCCTTTGTCTAAAAGTAATTTAACTATGTCTACATGTCCATTACTTGCCGCTTCGTGCAAAGGAGCTGTTTTGTACCAAAAGGCTTGCTCATCGGGGTTTACCCCCCATGCCAGTTGTTTTTTGATTTCTCCCAGATTTCCCATTCTCGCAGCCTCTTGAATACTCATGCAGCCAACTAAGGAAACTGAAGCCAGTACTAACAAAAACACACACGCATTACGCTTGATCGCTGATAGCATTTTTTTGCTCATTCTCTAATCTCCGAACATTCTTAAGGCTATTATGTATGGTAATCTGCGTTGATTTTAACGTATTCAGCGGTTAAGTCACAGCCATAGCAAAAATCAGTTGCCTTTCCAGCCCCTAAATCCACCGTTATCGTGTGTGTTTGAGAAGATACAACTTTGCCTGCCTTTTTAACGTCGAATTTCACCGGCTGACCAGATTTATAGACGCTGATATCACCGATTTTGCAGCTTAGCTTATCTTCCCTCAGCTTCACGCCGCACGAGCCGACCGCACATATAATTCGCCCCCAGTTCGGGTCTCCCCCGTTGACAGCACATTTCACCAGCAGATAATCAGCAATCGCCTTCGCAGCTTTGCCTGCATCGGCCTTTGAAGCTGCTCCTTTGACAACCACCTTGAACATCCGCGTTGCTCCTTCGGCATCAAGCGCCATCTGTCGAGCTAAATCCTCACATAAATCCGCTAATGCTTTGGCGAATTTCTTATACCGCGGGCACTGACTTTTAATCGGCCGATTCCCTGCCAATCCCGATGCAAGGATAATAGCTGTATCATTCGTGCTCTGATGGCCGTCAATAGTCAGCTTATTCAGCGAATTGCAAATCGCTGCTTTTAAAGCTTTACCTAACAAGGGATTGGCTATGGCAATATCACTCGTAATGAAGCAAAGGGTCGTCGCCATATTCGGTGAAACCATACCAGCCCCCTTGACCGCACCTGCAATTGTGATATTAGTGCCGGATATTTTGAGTCGGCGAACGGCCTGTTTGGGCTTCGTAT
>JBHPEQ010000182.1:0-2189 GCA_042576845.1 Planctomycetota bacterium | reverse complement strand
TGCCTGCAGGTAAGTGCTCCAGTATGAACTCGCCGTTAATGGTTTCAGCCGCCCCATTTTCAGAAACGAATGTGTCTTCAGCACGCGGCGTTGTCCCTGACGCCTTGGAAAGTGGCATCACTTTGGCGCCTGAGACCAGCTCGCCGGCCTCATCAACAACTTGTCCTTTTATCGAGCCGCCTGCACTCAGCTCAATTAAGACCGGCTCATTGACATCTGTATTAATTTCATCGCTCCAGACAGGTGCGAACCCTTCGGCATCGGTCTGAACCTGATAAACTCCCGGCCCAACCGCCTCGATGTCGAATTGTCCGTTCGTTCCTCTAAATTCAGTCCAACGGTCGTGCTGCGAGTAATAAGAACCGCGCAATGCCTTCAGTTTTCTGGCACGCACCCGGAATTGCTTGACCGGCTCACTAGTATCAGCTCTTACAACAGTTCCCCACAGTCTTGGTTTTGCAAAATATTTAAGTTCAACCTCAAGTCCCTCGCTTGGTGCTTTAACATTCTCAAGTATCCTTCTTTCTATATTGGAACCGAAGAAGGTAAGTCGGTAATTGCCCGGCTCAAGCCGGTCTATAGTAAAACTGCTCGTATCACGCCGGAGATTTGTACTTCTGTGACCGTGTTCTCTGGAGTATGCTTCTATATGTATGTTGACGTTGCGCACGGCTCTTAAAAGACCTTCGATCTTTATAGTCCCGCTGATGGATACAAGCGAACCTGGCGACTTCTGTGGTAATTTAACTATTAGCAATTCATCCTCGATCGGCAGTCTTGTTTGCATAACCGTTGGCACACTTGTCATACCAGCTCCAAGCGGAATGTGAATGTCAATGCTGTATGTGCCTGGCATGATATGTTCCAGTGCAAAGTACCCGTTTGGGTCAACGGTAAATGTAGGCGCCGAGCGTGAGCTGTGCCACCAGACGGGTTTAGCGCCTATTTCCAGACCCTCAACTGGAACACCATCAGCATATTCAGCATAACCTTTTACAGCCACACCTTTTTCAAGAACAATCTCACCATAATCAATTACACCTGGCTCGTTGAGTGTGACCAGCAGCTTACCGGGAGCATAATCGCTTCGGGCTCTCCATCTCTTTTCTTGCCCCTCTTCTATTATTGTCTCTTTCCGGTGCAGCGCTGTGATCATATAGGATGTATCCGAAGGTTCAAAGCCGCCGAGTAACATAATGCCGTTTGCATCGGTTTTTTTAGAGTATAATCTATCACCAATCTCTCTGCCGTGTTCATCGGCCAGAGAAGTTGCAATAAGGTCAACATCTTCTACCGGCTCAGCTTTTTCGTTTACAACCCTGACTTCTATCATACACGCCGGCTCAAGCTCAAAGTGTTTAACTGTCTGGGTTTCGCTGCTCAAATTAACGACCGGCATCTTGTCATAGTCATAAATCCCTATGTGCGCATCAGACCAGACGCCTACTCGATAGTTGCCCGCCTCTTCTATCTCCTCAAAGTGGTAAAAGCCATTCACATCAGTCGTTTCCATGTAAATTCTGCCTTTGGAAGCTCGGACCTCCGCCTTGCTTATCGCTTCGCCTGTGGCGGCGTCGAGTATAATCCCGCTCAGGATTCCGCTGGGGCTGAAATCATCCTTTTGCCGGGCAATCTTGATGCTCGGGCCTGGCTGGGGGGCCGGTTCTTTTATTCCAAGCCGGCTTTCAATTTTTTCCAGCGCAGCGGTAATAAACAGATTGTTCGGGTCGCCAGGTCCTTGTTGTTTACTGATTTGCTCGAGGGCTGAGAGGGTCTCAATGTCCCCAATGCTGCCGAGATAATATGTCGCCGCAATTTTGCTTTCCAGCGGACCGTTTTGCAGCAGCTCAATCAATCCTGCTGTATCGCCGGCCTCGACCATCTGCCGAATCTGCTCTAATTGGGCCTCAACAGTCGCTTCCGGAGTCGGCTTCGTTTGTTCGGCTGGTTCGGTTACAGGTCCCTGTCTGTCTGTCTCCGTCTGGCCGATGACGGCCGGCTTCGGGCCTTCAGTCAGTTTACTGAAAAATATAATACCGATAAGCACAGCTATAATAATTCCCGCCACTGCCGCCGCCTTTGTGAATCTGCCGGCGGATTCGATTATCCGGACAATCCGAACTCGTTCTTTGAACTCCTCTTGCTGCAGCTTGTCTTCTTGCTCAGCGAGCATCCCTAAGGTTGTATCA
>JBHPEQ010000181.1:0-2199 GCA_042576845.1 Planctomycetota bacterium | reverse complement strand
CAATTGTCATTGTTGCATTATTGGTTTGCTCATTTGCAACAATGGCCACCGCCAAAAATGTGGCTCCGACGAAGAATATCTTCGCGGAAAGGCCGTTAATTCACATTCTTGGACCCAGCCCGGCTATTGTGCCAAGTGCTGAGCGCTCCGCTGTTGACAGCCGCATCCTGGAGTCCTGCGACGTCCTGAAGGACACTAACGGTACCTGGTACTGGTATTATCATGCAAGAAGCCATGACAGAGAACGCTGGCCTAATGGATATCGGATTTGTGTAGCGACTGCACCGGACCCACTCGGACCCTGGAAAAAGTACGAGAATAACCCTGTACTGGACCATGGTGAAGAAGGCGAATGGGACTATCGGCACACAGCCTGTGCCGCTCTTTTAAAAGAAGGTGCCTATGACATTCGTGAACGTGATGCAACTTACTATATGTGGTATTGGGCGCCTCATGCAGTAGGCTTAGCTACAGCAGATAATCCGCTGGGACCCTGGAAGAAGTATGAGAACAACCCTATTATTGATTGGGATGACGAAGGCGGCGTTTATCCCGGTAGTGTCACTAAAATTGATGATACTTTCTATATGTTCGTTCAGAGTCCTGTCTCGGTCCAGGACCAGGGACCATTCTGTATGGCCACCGCTTCCAAACCCGAAGGCCCGTGGACAAAACATAAATGGAATCCTGTTATGACTCCCGGTGACTGGGGTCTCTGGGATGACGGCGGTTACTCAGAAGCATGTGCCAGGTATCATGAAGGCGTCTACCACTGTATATACGGCGGAACGAAGGCCTCGAAGGTCGAGTCCCTCGGTTACGCCTGGAGTTTTGACGGAATGGAATGGCATAAGTACCAGGCCAATCCGGTTGTCCCCCTGAGTAGGATTCCGGACGGCTCCGGCTTTGCTGAAGTGCATTGTTTTGTCGAGGGTGCATATATTTATGTCTTCCACACATTAAGGTACTATACCGGTGAGGGAACCGCCCGAGGGCTCGGAAGCTTCCCCGATTGGGAAACGGAAGACTTAGCGGTTCAGGTGCTTACTATAGACCCGCACTTCAACATAGATTTCCCGATTCTCTACGACATCTCATTAGACGATGGGCAAAGCACGAGATTGGCAGAATGTCTTCCCATAGGCCTTGAGGCGGCTTCAACGCTCGCTCTTACCACCGAGTGCACCTATGACGATGACGCAAGAGCCGGGCTTCGACTTCACGTAAGAGCAAGTACCGACGGCGTGCACTGTGACACCGTGGATTTATACACCGTTGATATACCGGTTGAGGTGGGCGAGACCGTCAAGAAAACGGTTGAATTCAAACCCAGCGTGAAGTTTGCAAAAGTTATAGTCGAGAACCTCGACCGTTCAGAAGAAGTCGATTCGATAACCGTCACGGCAACCGTAGGAAATTAAGCTACACTCTTCCTGTAAAGCGTTTTGATTGAGAAGAGGCCGGGAGCAGATTGCTAACCGGCCTTTTTTTATGTTCTCTTAGAGATGAAAATTTAAACTTCAGCAAAAGGTAGTGTACGCCTTAATCGTGCATAACAGTAGTAAAAAAAGCTTGCTTGATACAACTCAAGTCAATATAATTCAAAGCACTCCCAGGGAAGGGATTTGTATATTGACTATATATTTCAGGCACTCAAAAAGGAAATAATTGCATATGCTCAACTCACATATCTATCCAAATTAACATATTTATGGAGGAAGCTATTATGAAGCATTTCAAGAACTCTTGCAAATTGGTACTTTTAATTTTTACATTATTGTTTTGTTCTTGCACTACAACGGCAAATGCCGACGAAATTGCTCTTTATGTCTCCCCTGAAGGTAATGACGCCTGGGCGGGAGACAGTATTGATAAGCCGTTTGCGACCATACAAAAAGCTCGTGATGCTATACGTTCAATGAAGAAAAGGTCAGGGCTGAAAAGTGCGGTTACAGTTTATCTCCGCGGCGGTACATATCCAATATCAAAAACGCTAAAGCTAACAGCAGAAGACTCCGGCACAGAGGGCGCACCTATAGTCTGGCGAGCGTACCCCGGTGAAATTGTTCGTTTTAATGGTGGCAAGGTTTTAACCGGTTTTGAACCAATATCAGACCAATCGATTTTGAAACGTATTGATAAAGCCTATCATGATAAAATACTTCAAGCCGACCTGAAAAAACAGGGAGTTACCAACTA
>JBHPEQ010000180.1:0-2206 GCA_042576845.1 Planctomycetota bacterium | reverse complement strand
AATAAATAGAGACTAATTAGTAAAAAAATAAGTATCGCAGAATGCCCCGATAGTGAAAATATGACCCACCAATGAAAACCAGCTTGCCGCAATGCTAAAACCAGAATATAAGCAACGCATAGGATAAACCAAACAGTACTGGCGAGATGGCTCAACTTCAATGTTTTGCGTACAGACATTAACAAATTTCTCCTGGAATCTTAAACCAATTTATCCGTTGAACATATTTTGGCCCTGGAAACGGAAGCGTTTAACGTCCTCCGTATCCCCCACCGTATCCACCACCTACACCTCCTGTTGTCCCTCGTTGTGTTATAGTTACAGTTGAGAAAATACGACCGACGGGACGTAGTGCCTCTTCTACTCTCATACTTATCCAGGCCAAAATAGTCGGTGGTACATAAATAATATCACCTTCCTCTAAAAGAACATCTTTACTTGTATCTCCGTGTGCCATCAACCTATCCCAATTTACTTCGAATATCTTTGTATCCGTATCCCTATCCGAAGATGGACGAATCACTTGAATCCGCTCCTTCCACGCCAAAATAGTTGGTCTGGCGTCAGCAACAGCGTGAAGCACTGTATCTCTGCCTGTGTAGAGTTTGGGCCCGGAGAAACTTACTTGACCAAGTACATAATAAAATGCGCTGTTAAACGCCACTACCCGTACATCAATCGGCTTATCACCTACTATATTGTATAATGACCTGATTTTCTTCTCCAAAGCATCTGCCAGCTGAGCCGGTGTTAGTCCCGCTGCTTGGACCTCTCCTATGGACTCAAAGCTCACTTTTCCATCGGGCCGAATCCTCTGACGCTGAAGATTAATCTCCGGAGCTTTGGAGCAAAAAACATCAATTTCATCAGGAGGTTGTAAAATATAATTGTCTGCTGTTACTATTACCTTTTGTGGTTTTGCAAAGGCCTGTATATCCTCTGGATTTGATGAAAAACAACCTGTCAAGCTTACCAAAAATGCCATTAAAACCACTCGTGCTAAAATTCTTATATATCGCATTTCAAACTCCTTTCGCTTACCATTTATTGCTAATCGCAACCAATATTTACCGTTAGCCAATTAACTACGGCGATAAACACAACTTATTAGTATACCTAATCTTACGTATTTTGTCAAGCCTTTTTCCCAAAAATTTTTACCTTTTTTTTTATCCCCAAAAACTAACAAAATAGCTGAACAAGGCCACTGCTATGAGCTTGTTTCTGATGGGGGTCAACGGATATATGTCTCACCTGTGCTCAGCAGAATCTGTCTTATAAATACATTCTGGAATGGATGGGCCACTCATCAAGTGCCATTTTGGATATGTATTTCACCATGAATGACAGGCAAGCCCACAGGGCGATGAACAGTCTAAGCTTTAACAGTAAAAAATCAGAAAATAGGACAGTTTTAGGACAGTCAGGCCCCCACTTCCAAAAACCACTTCCAGTTAAACACTTAGAAAGTGCTCCAAAAAAAACTAAACGGAGAGGGCGGGATTCGAACCCGCGGTACGGTAAACCGTACACGGCCTTTCCAAGGCCGCTCCTTAGGCCACTCGGACACCTCTCCATTTCTATTTTCTATTTTCTATTTTCTATTTTCTATTTTAGATTTGCAATTATCAGTTCTTCGTTTTTTGAAGAAATCCTCCAGGATTTTGCTGCAATCTTCTTTTAGGACGCCAGATGTAACCTCTAATCTGTGATTTAATCGCCCATCTGTAACGATGTTGTACAAGCTTCCGCAAGCCCCGGTTTTCGGGTCGTCACAGCCGTAAACCAGCCGGTCTATTCTGGCCAGCACCAGTGCACCGGCACACATAGGACAGGGCTCCAGTGTAACATACATCGTGCAATCGTGCAAATGCCAGTTTCCCAGGGCTGCTGCCGCCTGGGTTAGGGCGATAATCTCGGCGTGGGCCGTCGGGTCTTGCAACTGCTCCCGTTGGTTATACGCCTTTGCAATTATTTGGCCTTTATGAACAATAACCGCACCGATGGGCACATCGCCGTTTTCCTCGGCAATCTTGGCCGAATCGACAGCAACCTTCATAAATCGTTCGTCGTTTGTCTCAGCAATCATTTCCTGGTGACTGAAATGAAAAGAATAATTAAAGAGACAGCTATGCCGGATTAAATAATCAATAATCATTCATCAATAATAAAGTGAAAATACCCCAAGGGGGGACGAACATAATTC
>JBHPEQ010000179.1:0-2239 GCA_042576845.1 Planctomycetota bacterium | reverse complement strand
CTTATATCGAGGTTCAAAGCGGACCCTTGCCGACTCAGTCGGATTACGGAATGTTATGGCCCCGCGATGAAGTTTCATGGCAGGAATGGTGGTTCCCGGTGCACGGACTAGGTGACGGCTTTGAATTCGCAAGCAAAGATATTGCGGTCCAAGCAGCCCGGGATAACGGCAAGCTCACACTGAGTATGATTGCTACCGGCAAATTCTCCGAGGCGGCCTGCACCGTTTCCCAGGCCGGGCAGAATCTTCTTGAAAAAAAAATAAACCTGTCTCCAAAACAGGCCAAGGTGTTGGAAGTTTCAGTGGGTGATTTACCGGTGCGTGTAGAAATCAAGGCCAAAGACGGGACCGTTCTTGCATCGTTTACGACCCTTCTACCTATCCCGGAAAAAACCGCACGGGTGATACCTGAAGATAAACCCGATGAAGAGCTTACCGTTGAGGAAACATATCTCAAGGCGCTGAAGTTTGACCGCGGCACAAGAAGAGGGAAGGCTCGAAAATATTACGAAATGGCTCTTGAGGACGAACCGCATCATTTGCCCAGTCTCAGGGGCCTTGCGGTTCTTGATATTGAGGCCGGCCTTTATAAAAAAGCGATAGCAAGACTTGAAAAAGCCCTTGAGCAGAAACCCAACGACGATGGATTGTGCTGGTATTTTCTTGGCCTCGGCAACCTGCGGACAGGTAATAACAAGCAGGCCCTTGACTGTGCATATCGGGCGGTGCGATGCTTTGGTACTGAGTCTTTGGGCTATGATTTGGCGGGGCGGGTTCATATGCGGAACAAAGAATATTCAAAAGCCGCCGATGATTTCACCAAAGCAGTGCGAGCCAATCCGAAAGACCGCAAGGCCCAGAACCATTTCCTGTTGGCATTGTACGCATTGGACAAAACCGAAATGGCCTGGAAGCAGGCAAAGCTGAAAGTCGACAGGAACCCCACCGATTTGACTGCAAGGGCGATTATCGCTTTGCAAGGTAAAAGCCAATTAAATGATTTTGTGCAGGCAGGGCGAGATTATGTAGGTGAGGATGATTTTGAGATGCTGGAAACGGGGCTGACCTTTGCCGAAATCGGGTTATATGATGAAGCGGTTAAACTCATATTGGCGTTTTGCATTGAGGCCGTTGACCAGGAACAGGTAAATCCGCTGCCTTTGTATTACCTTGCTTACTTTTCTCATTTAAACGGTGACGACCAAACCGCTCAGCGTTATCTTGGCCGAGCAGCCGGGATATACAGAGATTTTGTCTTTCCATCACGTGCACAGGCGGTGGAAGGTTTCAAGTACGCTCTTGAAGCCAATCCTTCGGATGCTTATGCTCATCTGCACCTTGGAAACCTTTACGCAAATCTCGGCAGGCTGGACGAAGCCGTGACTCACTGGAGCAAGGCCGGTAAATTGGATGAGTTGTTGAATGTCGCGTTCCGCAACCTTGGTTTTTATACATGGGTGGTCAAAGCAGACCATTCATTGGCTGCAGACTACTATCTACGCGCAATCAAGGCCCGCCCGTTAGACCAGACCCTGTACCGTGACCTGGCCGAGGTGCTGATAGACAACGGTAAAATCCCCGAGGCGATCAGGATTCTTGAAACAATGCCGTTTGAAGGTAATAAACGCTCGGATATTATCATTTTGTTAGCACGGGCCTATGTAGATAATGAACAGTATACCCGTGCAATTGAACTTCTTGCGGCCACTCCCTACTTTGTAAACTGGGAAGGTTCAAGCGTTACAAAGGATATCTTCGACAATGCCCATATCAAACGCGGACTTGAGTATTTTGACAACGAGGATTACGAAAGGGCCTTAGCGGATTTCGACGCGGCCTTGACGTACCCGGAAAATCTCGGTAGCGGCAGAAAGGATAAGCTCCAGGAAGCAAAGATTTACTACTGGCGCGGCAAATGCTTTGAAGAACTCGGCAGGATGGACCAGGCACGAACCGCGTGGAAGATCGGCGCCGAAGGTCAGGAAGGTTCAAAAGAGCAGAACGAACACCGCCAACTTTGCAGTATGGCCTTGCTGGTAACAAAGTAAAAGGTTTTTTTAACAAATGAAGAGCATCGTTAAAAGCAAAAAAACATTACTGTCAATTCTTGCCGCGGTAATTATGGCCAAAAGTGCCTCGACGTCACCTGTTGTCCACCCGAAAAACTCCGTCTGTGCCTACCCCAAATTACATCCGAGCCTGATAGCTGACCAACACAACGTATTTTTTGCGGATTCAT
>JBHPEQ010000178.1:0-2246 GCA_042576845.1 Planctomycetota bacterium | reverse complement strand
AATATGCAATTTTCACAGTAAGGATGAACCTTGACTATTTGTTTATAATAATCACAGCTAAAAATTTTCCACTAAGCAACTCGTTTATACGATGACCATTTCCAGCGGGCTATCGGATATATAATCCATTAGCCTCACAATAGCCATAGTATGTTCAATCCGATGACCGTCTTTTCTTTCAATCATCCTTAAAATCAGGCTAAAATCCCTCCTCATCCAGAGCCTGTACCTATCACTTTCTGGCCTTGTTGTTCGTCTTGGTATAGATGGCGATTGTGTGTAGTCGGACTGGCGTGTTCGGCCTGATCCTGAACGAATCTAAGATCCTTTTCTATATATATAACGCCCGCCTAATACAACTACATAGCAATACAGATATATGTAAGAACTTCATGATAATTCTCCTATAGCAAATTAACCGTTATTACCTTATTTAATGCGTTGCTAACGCCAGTCTAATACAACTTACTCTACATACCAGTATATGTCATACTTCTATGCGTTATTTCCTATAATAAATTAACCGTTATTACCGTAATTAATGCGTTGCTAACGCCAGTCTAATACAACTTACGCTACATACCAGTATATGTCCTACTTCCATGTGTTTTCTCCTATAGCAAATTAACCGTTATTGACGTATATGTTGCAATGCCAGTGTAGCGAAGCACCACAAAAAAAGCTTAGAAGTCGCGCGCGTAGAGTGAACCATTTAAAGCACTAGTTTGTATCCGTACGAAAAAGGTATTAAAACAACGTGTTTTCTCGAAGGATTCGATAGAAATGGGGTTTTTGCACTACCCTTTACGGTATTGTTGTTATATACGGATATATACAGCATTTTTGTTATATGTGGGTTTTTGTTGTTTAAGGAGGGTTTTAGAGTGTTTTGATAGGGTGGTGGAGTTAAATAGGATTTTGCTAACGAAAAAGGCATAATTGGTAGTGAAACTTACCTGGGATTTTGTGGCTTTTGACGTATATGTTGTTGACAGCGATTCGTGGGATAGTCAAGTGTATGTGGTAATGGTATTGCACCGCATTTGGTTTGTTTGACGCGCCTCAGTTAAGTGTTTTTGCCCCTTAAATTCTTTACTCTAAGATACCTTAGGAGGCCGTTTAGAAATCATATTTCAAAATATGGGCAAATGTACCGATTCCGCCAAAACGGACAGTTAACTGTTGCGCGGCCCCTACCTTGTTTTGTATATGTATCATCTATTCTGTCATCTGAAATCTGCGGTCCCAGCCATAATGATCAGTGGGAAAACCTCCCCAGAAATATAATTGCTCTGGAAAGTGAGCTCCGCCGTGACCGAAGTAAATCCTATTTCGCTCCTTTGCCATAGGTAGCGCGTTCATATACAGATTAAAATACGGCCCCATCAAATCAAAATCACCTGAGGTTAGCATCGGCCAGTACATCGCGCGGGTATTCAAGAACCAATAAGCTGGTCCCCATTCCCGAAAATCAGGGTCGGGATTTTCTTCACGGGGAACTGTGAACATGAAACCATTGAACTTGATAGGATGGAGACCTCTTCCGTTGCATGCAAATATGTAACGCTGCAGAGTGTAGGACTTTGATACTTGCTCTGCATCCTCATTACCAGTAGCGTGAATCCAGCTGCGGTTCCATAAATCGTTCCACCAATTTTGGTGTGCTCTTCGAGCATCCTCAATATCTATTTTGTCAACCCTGGAAATAAGTTCATCTAAATCTTTCAACCATTGCCTTACCGTTACTGGATGCTCGGTCAGCAGGTATATATTAAAATTTTGTTTGGTGGATGGATGGACTGACTCTAATATCCTATCATTGGGGGTCCACCTTTTGGTAACATACCCGTCCCGACCCTCTCCGGATTCCATCTTAGTCACAAAACCATCACCTTTTATTGTCCCACCGAACGTCCTGGAAAACAAGGGGTCGGTCATTGTCTCATAATAGCTTTCCAGCCCCTGAACCTTCATTGTCAACTCACATCCTGACTTCACATTGTGGTGATACCAGACGATACGGTCTTTCTTGCCTGGAACGATGACATCCGGATACGCTATTGTCGGATATGGGTTATTTTCATTGGCTGTGCTTTCCAGGGATGCAGATCCACCAGTATTAAAATTATACATGTCACTATATGTAGTAAGATTCAGTTTGTACCCGGCTTCCCGCCAGGTCTCGAAGTTCACCTGCATATCAAATTTCTCTTTACCTTCCACTTCCACACGAACCACCGGGTTAT
>JBHPEQ010000177.1:0-2256 GCA_042576845.1 Planctomycetota bacterium | reverse complement strand
CATCTAAAGTCATATGTGGTCGCCAACTGTTGTACCAAGTTTCAAATTCTTTGCAGTGAAAGGTCAGATGATCAAAGTCTTTAATGATCGGTACATGCTTGAGCCATTCATACTTTAAGGTCTTGATGACTCTTTCGGTGACAGCGATGGAGCCATGTTTGCCAACCGCTCCCAGGCGAGGCTTAATGTTATAGGTGTCCAGCAGTTCTGCAAAGACGTCTCCGGTGAAAACACTGGCCTGATCTGAAATAATGTGTTTTGGTGCTACATATTTTTCAATAGCACTTTCCAAAGCACTATTAATCCATCCTGCATTAGGGCCTTCCAGTGGTACTGCAGCCATGACTTTACGGGAAAAATGGTCAATCACAACACAGATATGTATTGGCCAAAACCCCCAACAGAAAACCATCGTAGTGTCGATAGACCAAACATGATTAGGATACCAGGCAGGAATTGAACGGCCCTCTGTTTTCTCTTCCGTTTTTGTAGATGCAATAAGGAATCCATCAGGCTTTCGAGGTTTGGGCCTATTGAGAATATTACGCACAGTAGAAGCTGAAATAAAGATGTTCAAGAGTGCCAGCTGGTTGGCAATCCTGACTCGGCCCCAGCTTATGTTAGACTTTGTTATTTCCCATACAAGAGAGGCTATTTCCATTGGTGTTTTATTTGCCGGCGTACCCGATTGCTTTTGGTCTTCAATCTTATGCAGCCATCGGTAAAGAGTTGATTTGGCAATGCCCAGATACTCAGTTACCCTTCGCCTTGGTATCTGAAAAGTTTCCATGTAGCAGAGAATGAATAGCTTTTCCCTCAGGGTATATCGTTTGTTACTGTGTTTCTTTTGAAATCCTTTTTGGAGGATGGATACCTGCATTTCCAGCCGACTGACCTTGTCATGGAGGAAGATGATTTCTTTGTCTTTGCTGCTAACATCCATGGCCGCCAGTCGTTTCAAGCTTCGTTTTCGAGCTTTTCCAGAGAATCTCGCAGCAAGGACGGCTGCTTTAATTATTAGTGTAACAGCACCGTTGATAATATCGATATTTTTGGTCATTGCCTCTGCTTTTGGAGCTTAATAGAATAGTGAAAATTACTAATCAGGAGCAGAATTATAGCATTTAAAGGCACAAAATACTAATCACGCAACTGGAATCATAAATGCTTATATTTTAAACAGATAGATGATATTTAGCGGTGGTTCCATTAACGCTTGACAAGCGCACATTGTCCTGGACTTGAATTGAATTCTTCCTAAGCTAACCTATTCTTCCGTTGCTTGTCGTGTGGCGATGGGTACATACCCTGCCTCCAAGCCCGGCGGCGGGGTTACAATCAAGGCCGGGTCAACATCCGCCAGTTTTCCAATCGTGGGTGGCGCCAGGTAGTCGCGGTCTTTTTTCCAGTTCCGGTGGAGTTTTTCCACCCGCGCCTGCAGGCTCTCCCGCTCTTTATCCGTTAAATCGGCGTTGAGCAATGCAGGCTGGTCGGCGAATCGATACCAGTAGTACGTCACCACGCTGCCGTCCCCCGGACGCGCCTGGAAAGGCCCTGCCACGGGGCCAGGCTTCTTCCAGCAGCTCTCCACATCGTCAGGAGTGACGTAGGGTTTGGGGGGATCCTCGATGGGCCGACTAAAGCTAACCTTGGCCAGTCCTGTTTCAGCCGGAACGTCTTCGGGGCGCACCACAACCCACTCCGCCTTTTTATTGTTATCATTCACCAGGCGAAAGTATTCGGGGAGCGTCACAAGTGGGCCATCCTTGGAATCTCTTCTCGTAACCAGTTGGTAGTTCCACCGGTATCCAAAGGTGCTGGAATTAGGTGCCACCGGGCTGGCAAAAGAATCCCAGGCAATAGGCGCGTCTTCTTCCCCGGGTATAGTGGACGTATTGATATTCCAGGTTGCTCCTCCTTGTCCGGGAAAGGTGTGCACAACGGACCCCTGGGGTTTAATAGCGCCGCTGGCCGGGGCTCCGCCTTCAAACCAGGCCTTAACGCCATCCCAGAGCGCCTTCTTGTTGTAGGCAGTAACACGGTGCACGACCACCGAATCGCCATCCGGCCCTCGGGGAAACGAGGTGGGTGCTATTCGGGCATAGATATCCCCCTTGTTGTCGGTTGCCTGGACGCTGGGGATATACTGGGTTTCCATCTGCAGAGCCCTATTAGGCCCGGAGGGACGGGCATCCAGAAACATTCCACCCAGGCGAGGGTCGTCCACAGCCGCGCGAGACCAGAAATAGGGGGTGA
>JBHPEQ010000176.1:0-2280 GCA_042576845.1 Planctomycetota bacterium | reverse complement strand
CTGAAATTGACAATTTAAATAAGTCCATCTCAGCTCTCAAGGAACGTTTCCAGATTTATTACAATAAGCTCAAAGAAAAAGGCGGCGATCTGTCCGGCTTAAATATATAAATGGGCAAATTGTAATATTGTCAATCGAAAGCTGAAAATCAAGATGTATAAAGCATGACTTTCCGCAAATGATAAGCAGAAGAACAATTTAGAATCTTTTCAAGGAGAAATAAGGATGGAAGATATTCTGAACGCAATCTATGAGTATATAGCTCAATACGGCCTAAAGGTTGTCGGTGCGATCGTAATCTTTCTTGTCGGGCGCTGGATAGCCAAGCTGCTGGCGAACTTTGTTGAAAAAGCACTTACCAAGGCCAAGGTAGATAAAACTCTGACGAAGTTTGCCACTAGTCTATGTTACATTGCGTTACTAATATTTGTGATTATAGCAGCGGTGGGGATATTAGGTGTACCGATCATCCAGTTCAGCGTAGTTATTGGCGCAGCAGGTTTGGCTATCGGCTTAGCTTTGCAGGGATCTTTAGCTAATTTCGCTTCGGGTGTCCTGATGCTCATATTTAAGCCTTTCAAGGTGGGTGATTTTGTGGAAATGGCCGGTGCCAAGGGAACCGTAAAAGAGATACAGATTTTTAACACAGTCCTTGCCTCCCCTGATAACGTTCGGGTTATTATTCCCAACGCTCAAGTTACAGGCGGCAATATTTTGAACTACTCGGTCAACGGCACCAGACGCGTTGATTTGATAATAGGAGTCTCTTATGAAGATGATCTAAAGAAAGCCCAAGAGGTAATCGAGCAAGTTCTCGCCGGTGATGATAGGGTTCTCAAAGATCCTCCTGCTACGGTAGCAGTCTCTGAGCTTGGTGACAGTAGTGTTAATTTTGTTGTCCGTCCGTGGGTCAAATCAGCAGATTACTGGGATGTCTATTTCGATATAACAGCAAAGGTCAAACTCAGTCTCGACCAAAATGGTATATCCATACCCTACCCGCAACGTGATGTTCATATGATAAACGTGAGCAATAAGTAGCCCTTAAGTTAATAAGACTTTAATATACAGGCTGAATCCGATGAATAGAAGTGTTAAATTTCGAACGATTTTTCTATGTGGTCCTCTACTATTGCTATCCTCCTGCTCACAAGTGGCAATCACTGGTAGAAAACAACTGAACCTTGTTCCTGACCTGGTTATGAATTCAATAAGCTTTCAGTCCTACGGCGAATTCCTTTCCCAGAACAAACTGAGCAGCAATGCACAACAAGTTGGGATGGTAAAGGACGTAGGGTTTAGGATTCAAAAGGCTGTGGAACAATACTGTGCTGAAAACGGCCTGTCACCGCGATTGAAGGGATATAACTGGGAGTTCAATCTTGTTGAAGATCCTAACGTGAACGCCTGGTGCATGCCCGGCGGCAAGGTAGTGGTTTATACCGGTCTTTTACCAATATCGCAAAATGAAGCAGGTCTTGCAGTGGTCATGGGACATGAAATTGCACATGCTATTGCCAGACATGGCGCAGAGCGAATGACACAGGGACTGATTGTTGAGATGGGAGGAATAGCATTGTCAAAGGCATTGACAAAAAGACCGGACAAAACCAAAGAGCTTTTTATGCGTTCTTATGGCGCAGGGACACAGTATGGCATTTTGTTTCCTTACAGCAGAGTTCATGAGACAGAAGCGGATAGACTTGGACTTATTTTTATGGCAATGGCAGGCTATGACCCACATGAAGCAATGGGATTCTGGGAAAGAATGTCCGCTGCTAACAAGGGAGCTTCGCCACCGGAATTATTGAGTACTCACCCTGCCGACTCGACGAGAATCAGGAATATCAAAACATTTATACCTGAAGCTATGCAATATTACCATTAAGCGCAGACAGAAAACTAAGTATGATATATTGAAGGAAGTCTAAAATGAGGTATTTCCTTGCTATTATATTACCGCCTGTCGCAGTGCTTCTTTGTGGAAAGCCGGTTCAATTTGTTTTAAATATTCTTCTGACTTTATTATTCTGGATTCCTGGCGTCGTGCATGCTATTTTGGTGGTCAATAACCATTTGGCCGATAAACGCGCGGATAAAATTGTTAAGGCTGTTTCAAAGGTTAAATCAAGCTGACCAAAACTATATATATCTACAGGAATATTAGAAAATGAAAAGTGTGCTTAATCTTTTTTTAGTGTTTTCCTTGTTTGCTCTCGCTGGTTCGATGGCTAATGAATAAAACTTTCAATAATTATTTTGGGAGAATAGAGCAATGAA
>JBHPEQ010000175.1:0-2289 GCA_042576845.1 Planctomycetota bacterium | reverse complement strand
CGGTTCACGTCGGTGGACATGCCGATGGAGCGGCTATGCGAGGGGACAAATCTCATCTTCGCACAGTCTTTACCCTTGAAGGGTTAGACTATAAAGATTTCAGAATAGGCATACATGAAGTTGGACACACAGTTCACCAAAACCTGGCTCGCTATGGGAGCGATTATTATGTTCTAGGCGACATGCCAATGAGCGGCTTCAGCGAAGCGATTGCGGAGTTGTTTGCTTATCGCAATACGAAGGCACTCGGCCTGGAGGATCGAACCGATCCCAACGAAAGACACCTTCAGGTTCTGGCAAGTTTCTGGTACGTGTTTGAACATGGTGGTCAGGCTCTGACCGAGATGAGAACCTGGCGTTGGCTATACGCTCATCCGGATGCCGATGCCGATGAACTTAAAGATGCTGTCCAGGAGATCGCCCGTTCGATCTGGAATGAGTACTATGCACCCATCTTCGGGGGCAAAGATATTCCCATATTGTCCATCTATTCCCATTTTATTAATGGATCGCTATACCTGCACAGTTATGTTCTTGGAAATGTCATCATGTACCAGCTCTATGACTTTATGGAAGGCAAAGATTTTCCTCGAGAACTGGAACAAATGTGCATGATTGGTCGCTTAACACCGGATCTTTGGATGAAAAAGGCCATTGGAGAACCAGTGTCACCTGCTCCCATGCTCCGGGATGTGCGTAAGGCGATCGGCCTGATGAATAAATAATTATAAATACTTTTAATAATGTCGGTATTCAAGAACGAATTTTACGGCTCAATATCCTGTATAACAAGTATCAATCGAGATTGAAAAGGAGGTAAGTAATAATGAGGATGAGTAAGATTTTTGCTTGTCTCACTTTTTTGTGTATTGTCGCGGTTGTAGACGTGCCTGACATTCGTGGTCAGGCTTGCAAAGAACTAATTCTGAAAGAAGCCGAGTCGCGATTGCGTGCGATCTACGATGGGGGGGAGTTCCGCGCCAAGAGATTTCGTGCAGACTGGCTCCCTGATGGTTCGGGCTACACGGTTATGGAGCCGGATTCCGAGGCGAAGGAACAGGTGCTGGTACGTTATGATGCTGCCAGCGGTAAACGCACCGTGCTGGATTCAACTCAGAAAGAGGATGCCGGCAGGTCTAACAACATTTCCCCCGACGGCCAGCGCATCCTCTACTCCGATAAGGGGAACCTGCACGTGCGCGATTTGTGTAATGGCCAGACGATTCCCCTCACGAATAACACTGTCGACAGCTCTGTTTCGAACAGCCGGGCAGTCTGGAGCCCTGATGGAAAGCGGATCGCCTTTGTGCAATCGGATGCCTCTAATGTAAGGCTAAGATCGGTACTTGTCCCGGGCGATCCGTCATATCCGGAAGTAAAAGAAGTCCGATTTGCCAGGGTGGGTGGGAACATCCCGGAACTTCGTGTTGGCGTTGTCGATGCCCAGGGAAGCAAGACACGCTGGCTCTCCATTCCTGTACCATCAGAAGGTTTTTACATAGGGCAGGTCAACTGGGCTGGCAATTCCAATGAACTGTTGGTGGAAAAGTTGAGCCGATTCCGGGACGAGCGAGAGTTTCTCATCGCTGACATCCGCACCGGTGCGATCACCCGCATCTACCACGAGTCTGATCCAGCATGGGTCATCGCGAGCTACCGTAAGAATGCCGGGCTGGAGTGGATCTCCGACGGCCATGCATTCGTTGTGCTGAGTGAAAAGGACGGCTGGCGGCACGCCTATGTCTACTCACGCAATGGCGAGGAGCAGGCTCTCCTGACGCCCGGCGAGAGTGACATCATTGAACGTGTTATGGTGGATGAAGCGAGAGGCTGGTTCTACTACTACGCCTCTCCTGACAATGGGACCCAGAAGTATCTCTACCGTGTGCAACTGGACGGAACCGGAGAGCCCGAACGGCTCACCCCCATAAACCAGCCCGGCACCCACGACTACGATTTTTCCCCTGACGCTAAGTGGGCGTTTCATACCTACTCGACATTCGACACTCCCCCGGTCACCGAACTCGTACAATTGCCCGAACACCGGGTCGTGCGAGTGCTTGAAGACAATAAAGAGCTGCGAAATAAAATGAAATCGTTGATCTCTCAGCCAACAGAGTTCTTCCAACTCGAAATCAGCGGTGGCGTTGTTATGGATGCGTGGATGATCAAACCCGGTAACTTCGATCCTTCTCGAAAATATCCCGTGTTAGTGTATGTGTATGGAGAGCCGCACGCACAAACCGTATTGGACGCTTGGGGACGTGTCCACGCCGACTACCATCGCGT
>JBHPEQ010000174.1:0-2357 GCA_042576845.1 Planctomycetota bacterium | reverse complement strand
ATATCTGTTTGAGGATTTAAAGACAAGATTTGTGATTGCCTCCGGTGTTGACGCTGAGCATTGTTTTGAGGTTCTGTATCATTTCTCAAACGATGAAACCGGATGTGTAGTAACTGTAAAGGCCTTTATACGCGACCGTCAAAATCCTGCGATTGAGTCTATTGCGTCTTTTTTGCCGGGAGCGGAATGGATAGAAAGAGAAATACACGACATACTGGGAATCGATTTTAAGAATCACCCTGATATGAGGAGGCTGATTCTTTCTGATGATTGGCCCGAAGGTGTTTATCCCTTGAGGAAAGATGCGAAAAAGCCCGAAGAACGAACGGATGGTGAACCATCCGAGCGTCCAAGCACTCAATCACAATCTTCCGCTCGACGGGCAGTTCGGCTTTCGAAGCCGGTTCTTCCGGTTGGACCTTTTCATCCCCTGCAGGAAGAGATGGAATTTTTCCAGCTAACCCTTGATGGCGAAATTGTAACTGATATCGACGTGCGAATTTCTTACAACCATCGAGGTATTGAGAGAATTAGTGAATCTTTACAGTTCGATCAGATTCCCTATCTGGTTTCACGCATCTGTGGAATTTGCTCTGCCTCGCACCCATTGGCTTATATCAATGCCGTTGAAGAAATTGCTGGAATAACACCGCCTGAAAGGGCACAGTATGTCCGGGTTATTATAAATGAGCTCGAGCGCATCCATAGTCATTTATTGTGGGTGGGGCTTGGAGGACATTTCATCGGCTATGACACCGTCTTTATGTGGGCGTGGAAATACCGGGAACCGGTGCTCGATTTGTTAGAGGAAATCACCGGCAACAGAAATAACTACGGCAATGTAAAGGTCGGCGGCTGCCGCGAGGATATCGACGATGAGCTTATACCAAAGATACTAAAAGAGCTTGACGAAATTGAAAAGAAAACAGAGATGCTCACTAATGCGGTTCTCGACGACCCCGTTATTCACGCCCGTCTGAAAGGCGTGGGTACATTAAGTAAAGAAGACGCCGTCAAATATGCTGTAACCGGACCAACCGCAAGGGGCAGCGGCGTCGCCATCGACGTCAGAGCCGATGACCCGTATGCCGCTTATGGTGATTTGGACTGGAATGTGATTTCCCAGCCGAAAGGTGATGTTTTTGCAAAGGCGGTTGTCCGTCTGCTTGAGACCTTCGAATCCATTAAGATGGTCCGACAAGCTCTGAAAAAACTTCCAAAGGGACCAGTTACCGTGGAAGTTAAAGAAATACCTCCCGGGGAGGGTTGCGGCCATGCCGAGGCTCCAAGAGGTGAAACATTCCATTATGTCCGCAGCGACGGCGGCAACAGGCCCGTCCGCCATAAAGTCAGAGCACCAAGTTATGTTAATGTCCCATCGTTCAAGGCCTCCTGCATCGGTCAGCACATTGCAGACGTTACTCTAACCCTCGCTGCCGTCGACCCGTGCTATAGCTGCACCGAAAGATTAGCTGTCCTCGACAGCCATAATAATGTAACGCACAATTATAATGAATTGTTACGTTTAAGCCGTGAAAAAACAAAGCAGATTAAAAAGGATTTGGGCTGCCCGGGATTAAAGATGGAGGATTTATAAATTGGATAGAATTTTACTTTACCAGATATTTCCGCCGTTGGTTGCAGGTTTTATTCTGCTGTTTTTGCCGAATAAAATACGAACGTTTTCTAAATCGTTAACCGTAATTCTTTCGGCTGTGGCTGTTTACCTGGGTATCCATATATTCATATCGGGAGCCCCTAATTATGCCTTCTCTATTCTTCAGATAGGCGATATGCAATTAGACCTGTTACTAAGCGCTAAGCCCCTTGGCTCGTTTATCCTGATGTTTGCAATGGGTTTCGGGCTGTTGGTAACCATTTATTCGCTCAAATCAGGCGCTGGTGAAAAAAGAACTAACGAATTTTACGGCTCCATCCTGCTTACCATAGGCGGTTCGGCAGGAATCCTGCTTTCTGAGCATCTGCTTTTCCTGCTTATCTTCTGGGAGATTGTTACTGTTTCGTTGTATATCCTGATAACAACGGGTGGGCGGAACTCAAATTTTGCAGCGACAAAAAGTTTCGCTATGATAGGCGCTTCAGATGCCGCCTTTTTGCTAGGTATTGGGATGGTATGGGTGCTTTCCGGAACGTTTGTCATATCGGATATTAGTCTGGCAACCACATCAACGGTGCCGATTATCGCCTTTTTACTGCTTATGACAGCCGCTATCACCAAAGCAGGGGCGTTGCCATTACATACCTGGCTGCCCACCAGTGGTGAATACGCACCGCCATCCGTTATGGCTCTTTTGCCCGCCGCTATCGACAAACTTCTGGGGATTTATCTGCTCGTG
>JBHPEQ010000173.1:0-2394 GCA_042576845.1 Planctomycetota bacterium | reverse complement strand
AGCATTTAATGGTGTAAAATGCGAATAAGGTGTTTAGGATTGTAAATGCTTGTCTCTCAAGAGGATAGATAGTTATTCTTAGTGGTCCCATTAACGCTTAACAAGCACACCAGGTCTTAATAGCGGGGGTTCATTTCATACCTCCGACCTGATTAGTATGCGCCTCTCCACAGTTCAAAAGGTCGTAGGTTCGTAACGGGTGAATTTGGGAGAGCAAGAAAAGAGATAACTCCTTTTGTAACATAGAGTTATCTCTTGGTTGGCATGGCGGGGGATGTCTTCGAACCTACGACCACCGCGTTTTACACCACCTCAAATCCCAATATATTCTGCTTGGTGATTCTCTCGAGTCAATACCATAAATCCGCAAAAAATACGTTGTGCTGATCAGCTATTAGCCTCGGATGTAATTTCTGGGAGGGACAACTGTAAAGCTTATACGTAGATTCTTAAGATTGTTTTTGGATAGCTAAAGAGACCCTGAGTATTGAACCGGTCGGTTTTGCAGTAATTATTTCTACAAAGCCTTTATGTGCCTCGGCAAATTTTTTCACCAGGGCCAGCCCTAAACCTGTTCCTGCGGTTTCTCTTGTAGCTTCCGGGCCGCAGCGATAAAACTGCTCGAACACTTTTTTTCTCTGGCGATGTGGTATTCCAGGGCCGTGGTCCTCAACTTCTATCAGGATAAATCTGTTTTCCCTTTTGGTTCTGATTGTAATGGTCTTGTCTTTGGCGCTGCGTGCATATTTGATTGCGTTGTCCAACAGGTTAACGACTATTTGCTTTACCGCGTCCTTGTCGAAAGTTGTCTGGTTAAGTGTAGAAATCTCTGTTTGTATTGAGAAGCCATTTTGGGCAGCGTAGGGCCTCATTATTTTTACAACATCGAGGATGCACTTGTTGATATTGCCGACTGTGAAGGCGTATTTTTTTCGCTTCTTCTGTATCCGTGAGAAGTCAAGCACATTTTCTATCAGCCGGCTGAGCCTTTCGCTTTCCTGCCTCATGCTTTTGTAATATTCGTTGATTTTGTCCTGTGATTTGACCCAGTTTTTCTCCAGCATTTCCGTATACATTCGTATCGAAGTCAGAGGGGTTCGAAGTTCATGCGAGACGGCTGATATGAAATCATCTTTTTTTTGTGCCAGGACGATTTGGGTGTGTGCATTTCTCCACAGGCTTAGAAGTCCCAGCGTTACGGCTAAGAATACAATTGTTATGATGCTTAAATACCAGTTTCGCATCCAGTTTATTTTTTTGTTGAGCCAGTTGGAGTCGATTTCTTTAAGGTTCAGAATAAAATTACCGAATCCGAAATCCAGTATCGCCGTATAGGCGGATTTGCCGTTTGGTGTTTTCGATAACTCAAAACTCATATCCTCCCGCATCAAGCGCAGGGCGGATTCTTTGACCTCTTCGATGAGTTTCTTTTCATTTAGCTGGAATCCCTGCATGATGGTTTTTTCTTCGATATTGATGCGTCTTACCAGGAAAATCTGTTTGTCGAACATTGACTCTCGGTTTTGGTTGGCCGTGACCATTGGTAAAAATTGTCCGATTTTGATTTGTATGGTTTCGGATTGGCTTTCCTGCTGCTGGGTCAATGGCTGGCTACTAGCGAGCATGTCTTTCTGTAATTGTTGGCGGATGTTTGACGGCTGGCTACGGATGATTTGCGACTGTTGTGTGGGATCATTAAGGAGAACATTTTGCTCAACGATATCCCGTCTTTGTTCAATGACCTGCCCCTTTAGCGGCTTTCGTTGAAAAGTCTGGACGGGAAATGCTTTCTGCCGGCTTTGTTTGCCTTTGGATTGCTGTGGTTCGGGAGTGTTTTCCCGAATCTGTCCGCCCTGCAATATTTTTTGTTCGTCAGGGACGAAAGAACCACCAGCTCTGCCCATCTCAGGCAGCAGATTTCGGGTAATATTATCGCGATTGCCTGCTACTATTCGGGTAAAATCATCGTAAGATTCCTTCGTCTCGTCCGTTTGCAATTGTTGAATGTTGTCGTATGGTGTGATGATAGAGCCGTCCGGCTGGATTTGAAAGTATCCGTAGGCAAAACTATTTTCCATTGTATCGGCAAGGGGGGAACGCAGCAGCGGCATCCGCTCCTGAGCTTGTGCGATATTTTCCGGGATGTAATTATACTGGTAATGTGTGTAAGGTCTGTCCTGTTCGATCTGGCGAAAATCGTCGAGTTTGCGTTTGATGTCCTGTCTGATTTGTTCAGCTACGGCTGCAAACTCACCCAGCCGCGCACCTTCCAAACCCTGTGACCAGATTAGAATGGAGTGGTAGCCGAGCCAAATCATCCCACACAGGGCTATCAGAATTATTATCGATACTATGAACAGGCGTTTGTGCATTTTCTTTTATATACCTTTTTCT
>JBHPEQ010000172.1:0-2629 GCA_042576845.1 Planctomycetota bacterium | reverse complement strand
AGTAGAAAGGATGAAACAAGCTCAAAAAAAGGCAGACGAAGGAACTCTAACCGGAGCCGGAGCCATAGGCAAAGGGAAAAAAGCAAAGGCCGAAGCCGGTGAAGAAGCTCAAATAAAAGCCGGCGCAAAAGGTAAGCAGCACGCCCAGCAGCTCATAGCTGTCGACAAACAAATCAGGCAGGGAAATGCAAAACACCAGGATCGATTAGCTCGCTTCGAAAGAATTATGCAGTTGGCAACCGAACAGGGAAAAACGGAAACTTTAGATAGAGTAAGAAAGCTTAGTGAAAAAGAGCAAAACCGATATGAACAAAAACTGCAGAGACTGGAGCAAAGAAGAGAAAGAATCCTCCAGACGAGTGAAGAAGCTCAAGCCAAACCAGCCGGCAAGGTGAAAGAAAAGGCCGAAGGCCAGGTCGAAGAAGAAGTAGAAGCAAAGGAAGTAGAACAAGTAGAAGAAGAAATCGAACAAGACGAAGATTAATTAGCTTAAATGTTGGTAGGCCGCGCTCCAAATAAATTACAGTTAAAAAGAGGTGATAAAATGTTTAAAAATATTCTCATTATCATGGCAATTCTGTTTATATGCTTCGGTACTCTTACCGGCTGCAAAAAGAAGTCTGAACCTTCCGCTGAAGATGTTGTAAAAACCGCCGAAGAATACAAAGCACAGGCAGAAGAAGAAATCACGGCTGAGAATATGGAAGCAGAGCTTGAGAAGCTTGAAAAAGAGATAAACACCGAACTCCAGCAGGAACAATAAACTAAGACTTCCTTGAATTAGCAGAAACATTTTGAAAAAATTCAGCCCCTGACCTGAAGGTAGTTAGGGAGTTGTTTGTTTATCGCCGTAATTTGATGCTGGGTCATTGCGAGCGCAAGCAGGAATCTAATCTCCCCTTTTCTGCCCTCTTCTATCCAGTTTCGAATCACACCTCCTGCCTTTCTTTGCCTCTAATTTCCCCTTGCTGACAGCGCACTTCTTCCTTATCTGCGTCAGCTTATATTGCCTGTTATCTATCTTCCTCATTATTTATTCTTCTTTCTCACATATCATCTGTATATGCCTTCTAAACCTTTTTACGGTTTTTCAGATCCGACAAAGATTGGCACCAAAAGATGCGAGGGGTGTTCAGTATCGTGATAGACGGTATTGACAGTGGAAATCATGTGCGTGTGTTGTCCCAGCGGTTCGCCTGTATTGGGATTACGATCGTACATCGGAAAATTGCTGCTGGAAATATCAAGTCGAATTTTATGGCCTTTGTGAAAGGTATTGCTGATTGCCCACAGGTCGATGGTGATTGGATATATCACACCCGGCTCCATCAGCTCTTCACGTTCCCGCGAATTTCGAAACCGCATCCGCAGAATGCCATCTTCCAGATTCATGGCGTACCCCTGCGGATAATCCTCAGAGGGTGGATAGACGTCAATCAATTTCGCCGTAAAGTCCGTATCCTTTGCCTCGGAAGAAACCCACAGCGAAACCTGAACCCATCCGGTCACTTCTATCTCCTCCTCCAGAACTCCGGTCTCGAAGCTCAGCACATCATTTCGCGACGAAAGCGGCAGTTCGTTGTCCGCGCCAAAGTAGTTGGCCGGCGGGACCTGATTTCGCGCCCCGCGAGGTATCAAACCCATCCCGGAGTCAATATTGCCCCCGATTGTGGGAACCGGATGCCGCGGGTCATATTGAAACCGGCTCGGTTTCGTCGTCTGACAAATCGTCTTCCTCAGTGTCCCGTTCCCATACAGGTAAAATTTTTCATATTGTAATCCTTTCGGCGGCCAACTCTGACTCATCTTCCACTCACCGCCGCTTCGCATCCGGCCGCGCTCCGTACGAGACGCTCGCTCCCCTCCCATCACAAAATACTTCACTGGCGGCTCATCAAGAATGCCCGTATCCTCACCCTTGAGAATCTTCCCGAACCAGCGTTTCGCCTCCTGCTCCAGCGACATCTCTGCATCCGGTCCGAAATCAACGTCCCCCGCAAAGCTGACACCGCAACTGTGAGTCCACGGCCCCATCAACAATTTGGTCACCGAATTCTTCCGGCACAAACCTTCAAAACTCTTCAGCGTCCCGCGCTTAAACAAATCATACCAGCTGCCGACAAAATAAATGGGTATATCCGGGTAACGGTCATGATGTTCCTCGAAATTGTATCCAACTTGCTTCCAATACGCATCGTATGTCGGATGTGCTCGCCAATCCTGATACCATCGCTGGTAGGATGGCGCCCATTGCAACGGAGAATTACGTTTCAGCGGAGCGGCCCACAACCATTCGGCGAGTTGGTCACCGGCCTTATCCAGAGCTGCCTCCACATTCTCATCCGCCCGCGCTTCTTTCCCGGACGATGCCAAGCCGAAAGTGTATGCCACGTTGTGCAGCAGCGCAAAAGCCCCGCCTCGGCCAGCGCCATCCTCAATATAATTGGACGTGCCAACCATCACGAACATCGTCTTCAAATGCGGTGGCCGGTGCACTGCCAGGGCGTTCTGCGTTGCGGCAAGGTAAGACTGTCCAAACGTGCCAACATCACCGTTACACCAAGGCTGCCGGGCGACCCATTCCACCGTATCGTAACCATCCTCACCCTCGTTGACATAAATATAAAAG
>JBHPEQ010000171.1:0-2715 GCA_042576845.1 Planctomycetota bacterium | reverse complement strand
CCGGAAACCAGCTACTGTAAGAGCAGGAACTCAGATAAGCTCCAGCACACAATCGAAAATTGGCAGGTCAATCGGCTCTACCCGGAACGAACGTGCTGCAGAGAGTAACAGAGTGCGAATAAGTTCGACCAATCGTATAAGTTCTGCGAAGACCTCACCAATAGCCAGCCCGATTAGGTCTACAAATATTGTTGAGCGGAGAAAGAATACTGGGAACCTTCTCGATAACACAAGAAACAACAGGTCCAAAGGCGAGACAAAACCCGGCAGGGACAGAATAAAACCTGAAAAGTCGGTAAGAGACGAATTTCGGGAAAAATCCGGAGTTACCCGTAAACTACAAGAGAAGGGGCCTAAAGCAGTCCTGGAACATAAAAAAGCCGAACTGAGAACAAGCGAGAAGAAATCCGGCGGCCCTTCAAGGAAGAAGGCCATTTCAAGAGAGCGGGCAATTTCCGCCGAGCCAAAGAGAGGCAAAGACAACAGAGACAAAATGTTAGACAAAAAACCAGTGGTACCAAGAAATAGAGGAACGGTTCGACCACGCAAAGATACAAGCATTGCAGGCAGAAGCCGTCACAGAAGAAGGCGATACGAGGAGCAACGAAATGTCGTAACAAACATACACAGGCAACGGCATATGCACACATACAGGGACCGTTACCATCGTATCTGTAATCGAATTGTCTGGCCCCGGTACCACTTTCCAGTGTACTACAGTTGCGGGCCATACTTTACGTTCCGTTATGTGTATCCCTACTATCACCGGAGATACATCTTTGTAAGTCTGGGTGGATACTGGCCTAGTTACAGTTACATGCGATATTACTGGTATGGTTATCACCCTTATGAATGGTACGGTTACTATCCCGTCGCTCAAGAAGTGCAGCATGATACGTACAACTACTACACCTACAATTATTATTACAACGACTCACAAGGGGTGGTTTCTGGTGAGCCGGCTGGAACTCTCAGGCCGGTTGATGAAAACACCTTTGCCGACGTGCGCGAAAGACTGGCTCAGCAGCAGGCCGAAGAACCGGATGCGCAAACTCTGGCCGATACGTATTTCGAAGATGCCGTCAAGGCCTTCGAAAAGGGTGATTATGGTACTGCAGCAGAACTATTCGCAAAAGCGATGGAACTGGCTCCTGAAGATGTAATACTTCCATTCGCCTTTGCCCAGGCCCTTTTTGCCGCTGAGCAATACACAGACTCGGCTGAGGTTCTTCGTTTAACTCTTGCAAGCATTTCACCTGAAGAGGAAGGTGTGTTCTACCCTCGCGGACTGTATCCGGAAGAAGAGATACTATTTGAGCAAATCGACGTGCTTGCAGAAAAAGCTGCGCTTAACAGATGGGACCTTAACCTTCAGCTTTTGCTTGGCTATAACCTGCTTGGCATCGGTGAACTTGAAGAAGCCCTTGAGCCGCTGCAGCTTGCCGCTTCTGATAAAGAAATTGCAGGCGCCGCTGAAATACTGCTTGGCCTTTTAGAGAAACTCAGAACAGCAGAAACAGAGGGACAATAAGAATCTGTAGGGCCGAACAATGAAAAAGAGGTTTATAAAAAAATCAGTTTTTGCTTTTTTGCTGGTAACGCAATTCTGCTATCGGCTTGAGGCAGCAACCTGGCAGGAATTCGAGGTTTATGCACCGCCGGATGGTCAGAGCGCTGAAAGTCCCGATATTTACGGCAACATCGTGGTCTGGGGACATTTTATTTCAGGCGACTACGACATTTACGCAGCCGATATTATTGAACCTCAAAGCCCGTGGGTTTTTATTGTCGCTGAATTCATAGACGACCAGAATCAGCCGGCCATTTACGCAAACACCGTGGTCTGGCAGGATTTTGTTGAGACGGACTGGGATATTTACGGTGTGGATTTAAGCTATCCTGATGATATCTTTGCCGTCGCTGCCTTCGAATATGACCAGTTGTCACCGGTTATCTGGGAAAATACAGTTGTCTGGCAGGATGATTATTATGTCGACTGGGACATCTATGCAGCGGACATTACCGACCCCGCTAATCCGGTTGAATTTATTGTAACTCCCTTTGACGACGACCAGCAAAAGCCGGGGATTTATGAAAATACTGTCGTATGGCAATACGGAAGCAAACCGGATTTGGATATATACGGCGCCGACATCACCGACTCGGAAAATACAGAACATTTTCTCATCGCCGGCTTTGAGTATAACCAGCGGAGTCCTGCTGTTTACGGAACCACGACTATATGGGATGATAATTTTTTCGGCGACTCGGACATTTTCGCCGCTGACATTTATGAACCCCAAAGGCCCATTGAATTTGCCGTTACCGCACAGACCTCGACTCAGATAAATCCTGACATTGACGGCCATATAGTTGTATGGCAGGACGACAGATACGGGGACTGGGACATATTCGGCTACAATCTTACTACGGGACAGGAATTTCTCATTACCGATAATGCGTATCAGCAGATAAATCCTGCCATATACGGTAAAACAGTTGTCTGGCAGGATGACCGCAACGGCAACTGGGGCATATATGCTGTTGTGCTCGATGGGCCTGAGGTGGCGGAATGCACATCGTGGATAGAAGGTGACATTAACGGTGACTGCAAAGTTAACTTCGAAGATTTTGCGATAATGTCTTCCAACTGGCTTGAATGCAACCTGGAGCCATCAGATAGTTGCGATCAGTAGATATATATAAATGAACGCC
>JBHPEQ010000170.1:0-2765 GCA_042576845.1 Planctomycetota bacterium | reverse complement strand
TCTTTCCCGCATCGGATTCCAGCACATTATAAAGGCATACATCACCGGAAGTTGAGCGCACTGCACACGAAATCTCAATTCCGGCTCATCCGCAGTTTCTCGTTCTGCAGCTTTAAAATAAGAAAGGGATTTGCTCATGCTTTCAAGGGTGATGAATTTAGACCGGTCTTCAGTTGCCCAGGAGACCTTTACATTAGAAGCGGCAATGTCGGCAAAACATCCGAGCCAATCGGCTGTTTTTTCTACTTCATCATGAATGAAATTTATATACGTACGAATGCGTCTGGCCGCTGCAGGACCATAATAACCATCTAGAAATTCATCGATCAATTTTTCCCCGTCTAAACTTGGATTCCACAGGAGCTTAGCTAGTACCCACGCACGTAGTTCCGACATCTCAGCTCCATTGGTGGTATATGCACCCTGCTCGAAAATCCCTTTGACACCGTGTTCGACAAAAAATTTCACGTTTGGAGCTAAAACACGCAGATTCGGATGAGGAAGAATATGATGGCGAAAGTTCGTAACGTAGTCCCAGACATACAGACGCTCGCTTACTTTGGACCAACCTATGATATCGTCCCGAAATTCACGGTTCCGTTCGTTAGCCAGCGGTTTACTAAAAGAACATTCGATACTGCAAAGCCGGACAATAACGTTATGCCTCGGCTTGGTGACTTTCGGCGGTTTGCGAGTGTACTGATAGGCAAGTGTGCTGATAGCAACATTAGGAAATTCTTCCTCTATATCCGCCGCTACTGCATTGATAAAACGTATCAGAGAACCCGCCGGACTGCCTTCTTCAGCATCGATAGCCGTACATCTTCTGCATTCACAGTTACCACGCCAGTCATTTTGCGAAACGGAGGCGATGGTGGCAGCAGGGTTTTTTCGAAGCCGGTCTTTAAGATTCTTCACCAGCTCCTTGAGCATCTCTTCATTGCTCAGACAAAGTTGCGCACTCTCGTGTTTTCGTTGGCTGTTGATTTCGCTAAACCATTCAGGATGCTCTGTGAAGTGTTCATCCGGTGGTATTAGACGATAAAAAGTATGCACGAAACCTTCATAGGCATGTTTACCTCCGCGTTTGGCATCAAGCCGCTCGGAGTTGCCGTTGCTTTTGTTCCGCACTGCCCAATCACCGTCTAAGGCGTCATACCAAAACGATTCCCGATACTCCAGAACCGGCACATAGCGGATATTTAAATCGTTCACTTCTATAATGGAACGTTCAGGAATGGTGCACTCGGTAGAAGTCCACCAGCGACAACCAAGATGCTCTTCAAGGAATGTGTATACTGCATAAAGCGTGCCCCGTGGATGTCCCCCAGCCAGAATAAGATCATTATTAACCGTTCGTATGATAATTCCATCTGACCCAAGCCCGTCGGTTGAAAAATCAGCATCGGCAAGTTTTGCAGCCTGAGGACCGACCAATAACCGTCCTTCCGAATTTGTACTTGTGTTGGTTACTTTGAATTCAGCTCTTGATATCTGCCCAAGAAAATTGGCTAACTCCACCGCAGCATGTTGAACCGGCTCCGGTGCCTTCTCTGCAACAACAACAATAGCCTTAGCTGAACCATTTTCCGCAATCGTAATAGCCAGGGCAACCGGACTAATAACTATGAGGCTAAAAATGATTAATGCCTGCAGGAGAATTAAAAATCTCTTCAACAACATAATTTGTTCTCCAAAGAAAATTGAGCAAACACCGGTGACTCACTGTAATTCACCAATGTTTTTCCCGCTGTAAAAAGACCGAATTTTGAAAACATACTAAATCTGCGATTTCCCATATAATATTGTATATCCTTGCTCAGACTAAGCCTGATTTACCAATAGAATATCAAACCTGTCTTGAAAACTCAAACTTTCTTAGTTGACTCTGCGTGATGACCTTAAAACTGTAAAAAGTGAGAAAAATCCGTACAACCAACCTACAACCCAAATACCAAATATCTCATAAAATCACAAAAATAACAAATCCATAAGATTAGTAATATCAAAGACTTAAAAAACTTTATTTGCCTTAATGAAAGTTTCTCTCGATAAGGATTAGCTTGTTGGACATTCAAGTATCATCAAAGTGACCAGGGACAAATATCAAAAACTTCCCTGCATTTCCCGTGCCGGTCAAACAGTATACGAAAAGATTAAAGGTGAATAGAAAGTAGAAAAATTAAGAAGTAACGGGATGGTCACTTTCTTATGGCAGGTTGAAGAAGGTTTTGCTTGTGGTGGTTACGGCCTCGGCGAAATCGGTTAAATCCATCTGCTTTAGCTCGGCGAGGAATTTTGCCGTGTGGAGCATAAGGGCCGGCTCATTTATCCTTTGCTTTCGCATCGGCTCAGGTGACATATAAGGACAATCGGTTTCGAGCATTAGTCTTTCCAGCGGCACGAGCTTGGCGGCTTCACAAACCGCATCTGAATTTTTGAAAGTTACGACGCCGGTAAAGGAAATATAAAAACCCATGTCGAGAATTATTTTCCCCTGTTCGGCTGAGCCGGTGAAGCAGTGAAAGACGATGCGTTTGATATTTGGGCCGAACTTTTGGAGGATGGCAATAGTTTCATTAAAGGCCTCTCGGCAGTGTACAACAACCGGCAGGTCCAGCTCGGCGGCGATTTTCAAATGGTCGGCGAAAACCTCTTGTTGGTCCTGGCGTTCTGAAGAATTGTAATGGAAATCAAGGCCTGTTTCGCCAATAGCGACGACCTTTTCGTTTTGTGCGATTTTTATTAGTTCAGTCAGCGTTTCG
>JBHPEQ010000169.1:0-2832 GCA_042576845.1 Planctomycetota bacterium | reverse complement strand
CTGAGAACGATGACTACTCCTTAAGGCCTGACTCTCCCGCATTGAAGATGGGATTTAAACCCGTTGACCTTTCGAGAGTTGGCTTGAGAGGTCGAAGACAAGAGTAGAGGAAACCATAAATCCCAGCTATATTTGTAGTTTGTTTAGTTCAGGACAATTGATATAAAAGCCTAATATGGTAAAATCTGCCTATATTCTTATGGCGTAGCTGAGCAAGGATATAAAACGCTATATGGGAGATTCCAGTTAAGATCTCATAACAACGAAAGGAGAACATCGAATAAAAAAGGTAAGTGGTAGAATTGAGTTGTGTATCGTGGCGCTATTATTGGCGCTGCTTGTGACCACGAACGCAGAAGCTCAGGAAGGACCTTTTGAGGTGAAATCCATGGATGTCACTGTCTTATGGGGGTGTGAAGCTGAGATGCACGGAAATATTAAGTGTCTTTCTGGCAGCGTATGGAGTGGATCGGAGAAGAATTTGTTATGGATTGAAGGTTGGACCAGTCTGGACGATTATTTGGCTTGGAAAGTCAAGGTTCCAGAGGAGGATGATTACAAGGTGGTCATTACCTACTCTTGCCTCGGTGCAGGCGGATCGCAGTACGAGATCGCTACAGACGACAGCAAAGTCACAGGCACAGTGCACCAGACGGACGGCTATTGGTCAGCTAAAGAATGGGAAGGGGGAGTTTTGTATACGAGTTTTGAAAAGGAACAGCTCAATGGGACGCTGCACTTACCCAAAGGCTTCAGCACTATTAAGCTTCGTGCCACCAAAAAGCCGGAGACAGGGGAAGTGATGCGTTTATATTCTGTGGAGCTGACGCCCCTAGCCGCAAAGGAAATCATAGCTTCCGTTCGGGAGAGGGCGAGGAGGATACGTGCCAGCACCGACTGGTTCGTCGATGCCAAGTACGGAGTGACATTCCATTGGACAGCTCGTAGCCAGCCGAGGCGCGGGCCCCAAAAGCCCTTCTGCGACGCTGTACAAGATTTCGATGTTAATGCCTTCGCCGATATGGTAGAGGAGACCGGAGCCGGCTACGTCATCTTCACCTCGACTCACGCCCCCCATTGGTACCCAGCGCCGATCCAGGCGATAGAGAAGATCCTGCCGGGGAACACTTGCAAGCGTGACCTCATCGGCGACCTAGCTGACGTGCTCAATAAACGGGGCATCAAGCTTATACTCTACTACCCTGGTGGCAGGAATGATGATTTTGGGGAAGCTTCTGGCTGGACAAAAAAGGATAGGATGGAATACTTTAACAACTTTTGCGACATCTTCACGGAGATTGGTCAGCGCTATGGCAATAAGGTGGCCGGTTACTGGTTCGACATGGCTCCATTCACTGTGTCCCACCACTATGAGCGCATCTTCAAGGCGACCAAGATAGGCAACCCTGACCGCATCGTTAGCTGGAGCAACGGGATACTACGCAAGCCATCAGTTTTTCAGGAGTACTGGGCCGGTGAGGTTCAGGTCTTGGTTTACCCTGAGGCACGTCATTTCAAGGATCTGCAGCCGCATGTCTGGATCATTATTGATGATTCATGGGTTCACGGCGAGCCGGACACCGATATCGGCCCGCCAAAGTTCACCAACGAGCAGCTGATCGAGTATGTCAAGGCGTGCATCGAAAGAAATATTGTGGTTTCGATGAACGTGAGTATCTACCAGGACGGAACAGTTTCTCCAGCAGCCCTCAAGCAGCTGCGGGCCCTAAGAAAGGCGATCAGAGGAAAGTAATAAATCAAACCGCTTCTCGTTGCTTCGACAAAAGACAGGGCAGGAACTGGTTTGGTATAATAGTTGAATTGGAAGGCTTGGTTGTGTAGCCTAGCGTTTAATATGGGAAATGTCAGATTAAAAGTATTGTCAGTTCTCATTATTTAAAAAGTTAGGAGGTATTTGTTATGAAGCGTCTCAAGAATTCTCACATGTTAGTAATTGTCGTTGTCGTATTTTCCCTTTTTTCTTTTGTTGCAATGACCAGTGCTGTAGATACACCCATACAGGAAAATGTGTTCGCAGAAAAGGGATTTATACACATACTTGGGCCTAATCCGGCTATAATGACAGGTGACGAGGATGCATGGGATGGATGGAATCTTGAGTCAGCTGACATAATCAAGGATAAGAACACCTACTACTGGTATTATCATGTAAGAGGTATGAAAGAAAGAGATAACATCCAAAAGGGATACAAAACAGGAAAGAGGGAGCATCCGAGGGGGTATCGATTAGCAGTAGCGACCGCCCCAACCCCTCTTGGACCCTGGACAAAGTACGAAAATAACCCAATTCTGGATTACGGACCTTTGGATACCTGGGACGGTTGGGGCAATGCCTGTGCCACCGTCCTTAGAGCAAGAGAATCGGGTGAGGGTGATTCAGAGAAATATTACATGTTTTACAATAATTATGGGGGGGAAAAAAGGGGTGTTGGTCTGGCTACAGCTCCACATCCGTTAGGTCCCTGGACAAGGTATGAAGGCAACCCTATCGTCGAATGGTCTGGTGGCTGGTTATGCAGTGTAATGGAAGTAGACGGCAAACTTCACATGTACCATGGTGGTAATGGGATACCGTTTTCCTTAGCAACTGCTCTTAAACCTGAAGGCCCCTGGACAATGTATGAACACAATCCTCTTATTACTCGAGGCGATTGGAGTGCCTGGGATGATGGTGGTCACTCTGAGGCCAAGGTCCTTTATCGCGAAGGAGTATTCCACTTATTTTATGGTGGTGGAAGTCCTTATGGACCCTTTGTAAGTATAGGGTATGCATATAGCTTTGACGGATACAACTGGATTAGATATAGCGGC
>JBHPEQ010000168.1:0-2872 GCA_042576845.1 Planctomycetota bacterium | reverse complement strand
GAAATACGAAAGGTTTCGTACGAAAGTATTCACCTTTTTTGCAAAACGAACCCAAATTCTGAAAAAGTCAAATGAACCTAAATAACGTATTAACAAGGAATTATGTAAAATGGACACTTGGTGAACGTGAGAAAAACGAAGCCAAAACAAAGCCAAACAAAGCCAATCTCAAAAAAGCCAAAATGAGCTTAACCTTATATATAACAAGGGCTTATGAAAATAAATGGCGATTTCAGACAATTGAAAGCAAACCCAATTCAAAGCCAATCAAACCCAATTTCAAAACCAGGCTCTTTTGGGCTTTCACTTTTCTTTGCTCAATCTATAATCTGGCAATGCAGTGCTGGACGATACAAAAGCTATTGAAATGGATTACCGACTTCTTTACGCAAAAGCAATTGGACTCGCCTCGGCTAAGTGCAGAAATACTGCTGAGTTTCGTATTAAGAACAAAGCGAATTGAACTATATACAAAATTCGACACGCCCGTCGGCAAGAAGGAGCTTGATGAATTGCACAAACTCGTCAAGCGTGCAGGAGAGGGTGAACCAATCCAATATCTGACCGGCAGGACGGAATTTTATTCTCTGGAGCTTGAGGTAAATCCGGATTGTCTCATTCCCCGGCCGGAGACGGAGCTACTTGTCGAGCGGGCCATCGAATTCCTGCGAACTCGAAAGGGACAACAAAACGTCTGTGATTTGTGCACCGGCTGCGGATGCATTGCAATAGCTATAGCAAAGAATTTCCCTTCCGCAGATATTATCGCAACGGACATCAGTGATGCCGCTCTCAGTATCGCCCAGAAGAACGTAGAAAAGCATCGGCTAGCCAAACGAATCAAACTTTTACGCGGCGACCTGTTCGAGCCGCTCATTCCTCAGCTTGATGTTGAAAAATTCGATTTGATTGCCTGCAATCCGCCTTATGTAAGTGCGGCTGAATTTGAAAAGCTTGAAAAAACAGTAAAAGATTACGAGCCGAAAGATGCGCTATTCGCAGGAGAGGACGGACTTGATATTTACCGACGGATTGCCGAGAAAGCTCCTGATTTTCTCAAGCCGGGAGCGGCATTAATGCTGGAAGTCGGTTACAGAGAAGGTCAGCAGGTAAAAGACCTGCTCGATAAAACTGAATGTTTCAGCAGGATAAAAATTGAAAAAGACCGCCACGACAACGACCGAATCGTAACCGCAATAAAAACATCATCCTGATTCCGTCGAAGACTCGTCTTCTTCGCCGTCTTTCAGCTCCTGCCGCAATAGATGGACCTCTTCAGCGACCTTGCCCAACTCGATTTTGAGAAGTTTCCGCTCCCTGCCAGCAGTGCGAAGATACCTGAACAGCCGAATCATCAAACCAACGACTAAAACAGGAATACCTACATAGACAAGAATTATTATGATTAAGAGCAAAATATTCAAAAAGATCCTTAGCTCTACAGTTGAAGCAAGACTGTTAATATTCATTTCTTGCTCCTTTCTTTTGTTTTTGGAATTACTTTTTTCGATTTCAGCCAGGCATCTACGTCCGCCCGGTCGAATTTGATATTCTTAGCGCTTATGCGGATATAAGGCGGGCATTCACCACTGGCGATGTATTTGTAAATCGTGCGTTTTGAATCGCCCAGATAAGCCGCCAAATCTTCTATTGACATCAACTGCATATAACAAAATCCTCACTAATATGCAGCAATATGACACAATATATGGTAATATGCAATTAAAATTTTCACAATGGGTACTTTAGGTCCAACCAAACTGTAAAAGATGCTTAGTTAGACCACCAAACTCACTTCCTATCGCTATAAAATACAAAAAAGTCTTGACTTAGCCCCTTCGGTAGTGTAAAAAAATAACGAAAAGATAGGATAATCTGTGATTTAACATAATTCGTTCAAAATTCGGAGGCCTTGTCATGAAACATTTCAAGAAATATCACCTTTTTTTAATTGTCGTTGCTGCAGTGTTTCTTTGTACATTTGTAACAATAGTCAATGCCAAGAATGCGCCCACGAAGAGAAATATCTTTGCGGAGAAACCGTTGATACACATTCTTGGACCCAGCCCGGTTCTATCCCCGAGTGCCGAACCTTCCAAAGTTGACAGCCTGATGATGGAGTCCGCTGATGTTTTAAAGGACCTTGATACCTACTACTGGTACTATCATGCACGAAGCCAGGACCAAAAGCGCTGGCCTAACGGATATCGGCTTTGCGTAGCGACCGCTCCGAATATCCTCGGCCCCTGGAAAAAATATGAGGGCAATCCTGTGCTGGATCATGGCAAAGAAGGCGAGTGGGACGATGGGCAGACGGCCTGTGCCTGTCTTATGAAAGAAGGCGCTTATGACATTGCCCCGCGTAAGGAAAAGTACTACATGTGGTATTGGTCGGGAGCCATAGGCCTCGCTACTGCGGATAATCCGCTGGGACCCTGGAAGAAGTATGAGGGAAACCCCATTATGGAATGGGAAGACGAGGGCGGCGTCTATCCAGGCAGTGTGAGCAAAATTGACGGGAAATTCTATATGTTCGTTCAAAGTCCCGTCTCGTCAGCCGACCAGGGGGCATTCTGTATGGCCACCGCTGACAGACCTGAAGGGCCCTGGAAAAAATATAAGTACAACCCTGTTCTGACTCCTGGTGACTGGGGTTCCTGGGACGACGGTGGGGTCTCAGAAGCATGCGCCAGGTATCATGAAGGTGTTTTCCACTGTGTATATGGTGGAACGAAGACACCGAAAATTGAGTCTCTCGGCTATGCCTGGAGTTTTGACGGATTCACCTGGCATAAATATGCTGCCAATCCAGTTGTTCCTCTAAGTAGAATTCCGGACGGTTCGGGCTTTGCAGAAGTTCATTGTTATGTCG
>JBHPEQ010000167.1:0-2946 GCA_042576845.1 Planctomycetota bacterium | reverse complement strand
AAGCAAGGAAAAACACAGCAAATCATTGCCCATTTAACTTAATATTTCCTTCTCAACATCACCGCACCCAAGCCGAGCAGGAAAAGAGCTATTTTAAGTGGATTGTATGCTGATTTCTGAAAAATAGGCTATATGACTACCCTCAAGACAAGATCGGCGATTCTACGAGCGTAAAGTGGTTGTGAGAGGTGTCCTGTGAGATTCTGTGAGCAGGCTTAACAGTTCTTGAGGCTTTTCCTTCTCAACATCACCACACCGAGGCCAAGCAAAAGGAGTGTTGATGTTTCTGATTATTCCCAACAGACTTCTGGTGGGTCAACGTTACATTTGAGCCAATCCTGTGCAAATAGGGTAAAATCTTCAAAATTAACAATAGAATCCTGATTGAAATCGGAGCCATTACACCAATCTGGCTCGTTACAATTTAAATCAAGCCAATGACTCAAAAAAAGGCTGAGGTGCTCGAGATTTTTTATATTTATTATTCTAACTATATCTGTGCCGATAAAATAGGGGCCTTGGAAAAACATGCCCGTTACGACAATTTCAACAGTACCACCACTTACTCCCACTGTATAGAAATCATTTTGATCAAAGGCCGCCTCAATCTCGACTAGTCCCTCTTCATTTACAAAGATATTCATATGGTCGCATTCAAGCTCGAGAGGCTCGATAATTTTAACAGGGCAATCAACGTCGACATCTTCAAAATCAAATACTTCAGGCAACACAAAGTGAGCTTTAACCCACCTTCCTTTGCGATTGTGATTTTGTGTTGTTGGTGTAAAATTCATTGGCACCTCAAGCGGGGATTCCATAAATTCGAAAGCACCAATATCTACCACTTTAGTACAATCATAGTCTCCATCAACCATACGGTTTTTTCGGTCAAGGTCAAACGGTATTAATTCGTTTTTATTCAGGTCTCCGTCAAGGTCAATAAAATCCATTGGAATACTGTTGTTATCACCATTATCAATACATGGCGAACTTGGCAGTAAATGATAATCGCCTTCAATCCAATTAACATTCGATTCCCAATATCCAGGCTCAACAAAGCAGGGATCCGTGCCAAAGTTGCCAACACCTCCCATACCACCTGTCCATCCTTGTATGCAGCAATAATTCACTAACGGTGTGCTTTGATAATTGTGAATTTGTGCTGATTGCCCCATTCCGTTTTCATCGATGTTTGTCCACAAGATACTATTGATTAAAGTAATGTTGCTATTGCCTTGATTATAAATCCCTCCACCATTTTTTGCTCTGTTATCGCTGAATATACAATTAATTATTGCTGGTTTGCTTTTATAATTACGCATTCCACCACCAATTCCCTTACATTTATTTCCTACAAAAAGGCAATTAATCAGTGTTGGATGGCTTCTATCGTTGTAGATCCCTCCACCATTATCAGATGCTTTATTGTTAATAAACACACAATTAACGAAACTTGGACTTTTATCAAGTTTCTCATAGTTCCTTATTCCTGCCCCCATCTCTGCTGAATTACCTGTAAAGGTGCAGTTAACAAATTGAGCACTGCTATTTTGAATGGCTCCACCCAGCTTTGCCTTATTCTTAATGAAATTACAATCAGAAATAGTACCGCTTCCTTTGTAGATCGCACCCCCTTTATCTTGTGCCGTATTTTTGTTGAACGTGCAATTAGCTATTTTCCAACTGCCACCGTAGATAGCTCCTCCATCGAATATTGATGCTTTATTTTCTAAAAATGTACAATTTTCTATCGTTCCGCTTCCTTTATAGATTGCACCCCCAAACCGGCTGGATTTATTATTTGCAAATTCGCAGTTAATTAATGTTAATTTGCCACCTACATTTGAAATAGCACCTCCTCTTTCAGAAGAAAAATTACTAATAAACTTACAGTCCTTAAATAAAGTCGTGCTATTGTTATTTAATACTGCTCCTCCATTGTTTTTTAGTATCTCTTCTATCTTTACCTTATTGTTTGTAAAAGTACATCCTATGATAATTGGCTTACTATTTAAATTATACATCCCTCCTCCCCATCCCCCGACAGAAGATATAGATTGGTTTTTGTTCAATACACAACCAATCAAAGTTGGATTTGCTTTATGACAAAAAATACCACCTCCTCCTACATTTAACCATCCTCCATAAGCAACACTATTTTCTATTACGCATCGTCTAATTGTAGGATTACTTTCATAACAATAAATCCCTCCTCCCTTTTTCATATAACCATTGGTTATTGTCAATCCTTCCAAAATAGAATTAGGATCTTCACCTTTATGAAAATAAAAGCCTCGACCATTTTTTTCACAATCAATAATAGTTATAGCTACTATATTAGGATCATTTGGATTTGTGCTTCGAACAGTGACAGCTTTGCTGTTAAAGTCGATGTTTTTGTTCCCGAATCCTGTGTATAAGCCAGGTAGAACCTCAATAATATCAAAGTCATTTGCAGCATTAATAGCAGCTTGGATATTATTGAAATCAGCAGGACCATTATCATCAACAATGACCGTCTCCGCAGCACAAGGAATAGCTGAAAAAAAGCAGATTAACAGAAATGTTGTCGTTCGCATAAAACCACCTCTTTATTAAAGGTGAACAATTATACTAAATTACGGGCTGATTATCAAGGAAAAAATGAGTAAATCCTTGTCTTTTCCATTATCTTACCCTTTCAAAAAAATTGTTAGAAATCTGCGCACACCTTTTGTGCTCAGGTACGCTTTGATAGATTAGATTGCCTGAAATCACCCTTTTTACCTCTACTCCACGATTTCTGTTTAGCTGCCTCATCAAAGATGCCAAACCAATACTATCATACAGTTGTTAGGATGAAATGCAAGGAAAAAGAGCAAGTAATTGCGGTTTAAACTCAGCGTTTCCTTCTCAACATCACCGCACCGAGGGCGAGGAGTAAGATGGTGGTGGGTTCGAGGGTAA
>JBHPEQ010000166.1:0-3011 GCA_042576845.1 Planctomycetota bacterium | reverse complement strand
GCCCGCTTTACCTAACCGCTCGGTTGGCATAGCCAACAGATTCTTGAGCATTTGGTTTGCCTTTCAATTTCTTACCAAAACAGTTTTACTATTCCGACCTTATAAAAACGACTATTTAAGCAGTTTGTCAAGACCTTCAAAAAGTTTTTGTTTTAGCTGCTCTTCAAGCAATTTACCCATATCAAGTTCCGGCTTATCGACAGTTCCTTTTAGCGGAAGCGTAATTCTGTCTCCTATGATTTCCTTTCCCGTTCTTGCTGTTGAGCCCTCTAAGGTATAAGGCAGCGTTACGCTCATATCGAGACTTTTATCCAGCCCAATAACCCCTTTGAAATTTACAGGATTATCGCCGATGTCTATTTGCATATTGTCATAGCGCAGGAAACCGTCCTTTAGTTCAAATCTTGTTGGGTTGATTGTAATGATTTGCTCCGGTCTGCCTGCTCCGAGAAATGAGAAAATCTGTCCCAGTAAATCCGAAGCCTGTAAAAGAAGATTGTTCATCGAAATCGTACCGGCAACCGCAATGTCGTTTTCGCTGTTCTTGGCCAGTGGTATTGAGAACTGCTCGCAGTGAAAGTTCGCCACGCCGCTGACATTGACAGCATCGGCGAAAACAGGATTAAGATACATAAAAAGTTTTTTACTTATCTTATCGTTGATTTGAATGTCCTTTGCAATCTCCATAGGTTCAGGTGTTTTTAAAAAGAAAGGTTTTTGATTGAAATCAGCGCCACAAGCGAATTTAAGCTGCCCGTCATTGACGGTTGTGGAAAACGGGGCAATTGCCAGAAGGCCTTTTTGAACCTGAATATCAAACTCGGTAGGGCCGAAATTCAATCCTAAGTATTCACCCTTTTCAAAGCCGGCTTTTCCTTTGGCAGTTAGATTGGCAAGGAGTTGGTCGGTTTGACCAAAAGGATATTCACTGGTGAAGCTAATTACGTCTTTTCTTTGGCCTTGAAGTGTCAAATCGTTCGGCCAATAGGGACCCGCTACTGTACTTAAAATGGACCAGTTGTATGCTAATTCTGCCTTGCCTTTTAAATTTGTTTTGCCGCCCGCATTGAATTGCTGAAAGTCGCCCTTAATTTTTATCTGCGGACTTTGCACATCCAGTTTTTTTACGTCAATTGTTTTTTGGAGCGGGTTGAGTTCTGCCTCGAGTTCAACAGCGACTTCTTCCTGCTCAAAAGGTCTCTTGCCCGGATAGTCGACCTTTAGGTTTTTAATTTTTGTCGCATCGGTTGAGATTTCGTAAGTGCCTTTTTCGGAACTTGCTGAAATTTTCGTCTCAACTCTGCCAGCTAATTGCATCTGTTTCGGGAAGGACGCAAAGAGCACAAGAAACGGCTGAAGCTTTTGTAAATCAACATTAGCAGAGATTGGCAAATTAAAGGACATCCCAGCCTCTTTGCCGAACAGCAAACTTGCCCCTTGGGTGCCAACCTGGCCTAAATCTGCATTTATTTCTGCAGAATTGATATTAACAATTCCCTGCTCACGTGCGAAATCCACTGAAAAATCCATTTCGGCATCTGGCTCAGCAGCGATGAGGCCGTCAGTGGAACTTAAGCTAAGATTTTTTATCTTCGATGTACCTTCGGCTGAAATTTTATCTGTAGTGGTGGATACCTCTCCTTGGCTGGAAATCTCACCAGCTATTTTGTATTCACCAAAATCCGCGAACTGACCTAATTCGGACTTCAATACCGCCAAGTCAAAATTTGCATCGTATTTTATAAGCTCGCTGGTACCGCTGCAGTCAATTTTGGCAAAGGAGGATGACAACAATAATTTTTCAAAAGTGATTCCTGAATCATCCGATGTGATTTTCGTTTCAAGACTTACCGGCTCAGACAAAGCTATTTCCCTGTTATCAACTATACCTGCTAAGTCGAACAAACTTGCCTGGCTTTGGATATTTCCCTGATATGCCTGGATATCTCCGCTGATTTGCCCCGATGTAATTTCCATCCCTTCTCTTAGACCAAACGTCCGAGGCATCTGCGAGAAAACCTCCGCCAAATCAAATTTGAAGCTGCCTTTCAAATTATAAGCGGAACTCGGCATAAGAAATTCGGTTAGGGATACTAACGTTGTGGGCACAAAACCGCTTGCTGTAACAGATGCCCAGTCACCGTCGATGAGGAGCTTTTCAATGTTTATTAACTCATTTTCTCTTTGCAACTTTACTTCAGCATCCAGCTGGCTGCTTGTTAACGCCTCGCCTTTGAACCGGTTGAGGCCAACTCCCAAATCCTTGCTTTTAACAATCCCCTCCAGGGCTTTGACCTGGCCGTCCTCAATTTCAGTTTGTATATTTGCAGAAACTTCACCTTCGGCCTGAACTTCAACTCCAGCTAAGGCGAAAAGCAGCCCCAAAGAGGCAAGCTCCAAATCGTTAACTTCGATAGTCAAATCACCGCTGGTCCCGGTCAGTTTCCAGCCCGTCTTTTTCTTTGGTTCAATTCTGCCTTCAGCGGAGAGCTTTGTTCCTTTACCTTTACCGGCCAGATTAACATCTATATCAAAGTTTGTCTGTTGACCTAAAGGCCTGAGGTTTACCTTTGAATCTATTTGGGAAAGTTCGACAGTTTCGCCCTGCTGGTCTGTTACTTTCAATCCACCGTCGTTAACTGTTAGGTCAATTTTCTTGATTGGCAGGGCCAACGGTTTCGATTCCTTCGCCAGTAATTCCTCTCCAGAGAGCTCTTGCAACCGTTTCGGCGCCAGCGACTGAAGGTTTATTTCTATCTTTGGTTCGTAAATTATCGTTTTACCGAAGGATAAACTGCCGACCAGAATAGAGCCATAGTGGGGCTTTGCAGAGATTCGCTTTACATCGACCCATATCCCAGCGGAATCGTTGATAAAACTGAGCTCGTCAACATCCACACCTTTGAACCAGCTCATCGAAAGGCGCCGAAAATCCATTCTGCCGTCAATTGAATTATTGATTTGGGCTAAAATTGTCTTGCGTCCTCGTTCGGATGATACAAAAAAGGGCA
>JBHPEQ010000165.1:0-3062 GCA_042576845.1 Planctomycetota bacterium | reverse complement strand
CAGTATGTCGCCCACTTCCAGCTCGTCGGCAATGCCGCCGTCAAACCATACCTCACACATATCACCATAACGCGAGAGAACCTCGGTTAGTTGCCGGCGATAAATTTTATTGTATTTTTCCTGCTGCTTGGCAGTGGCACATTTCCCACCAAGGCCGACACCTGAATACATGTTTTGGGCATTGAGATAAACACCCAATTTCATACCGCGTTTACGGCAGGACTCGGCCAGGTCAGCCAGAATGTCACCCTTGCCGTTGCGCCAGGGAGTATTTTTAATGCTAAAGTCCGTCGTATCTGTCTGCCACATGCAGAATCCATCGGCATGCTTTGCGGTAAAAACAACATATTTTGCACCCATGGATTCGGCAGCGCTCACCCACTGATCGGTATCAAGATTAACCGGGTTAAACTTCTTCTGAACATCGGCAAGTGTCTTGAGGTCTTCAGTAACGCCTATAGGCCAGGTCCAAAGACCAAAATGGATGAACATACCAAGTTCCATATCATGCCAGGCGGTCTGCTGAGGCGTAGGCCTGGCAAGCTTCACAGTTAAATCTTTGCCGGAAACATTATATACCGCCAGTTTGCGAATAAGGGGTTTTGCAGCGGATTTATCAACTCGTATCCGTACAGACTCAACAGCTACATGGTCAAATCTGTCAATCTTTTTATGTCCTATCGAAATGCCCTCTACAATCTTTTGCCAGTTACCATCAACTAAACCTTCGATAAGATATTCGCGAACCCTTTCACCTTCAGTAATATCCTCCATCGTGATGACATGGTCGATAGTCGTGGGCTTATCAAGAGTGAGTTCAACGAGATTGCCCTTGCCTTTTGTTTCGGCGATGCTTTTTTCGAATCGGCGTTTGACTTCTGCCCCGAACTCTGCAGCACGTTTTACGTCAGCTTCCGGAATTCGGCCGGAGGTATCCGGGGCGATGTTTAGCAAAAGTACCGAGCCGTGGCCGACGGACTTGTAATATATATCCATCAGGTGATCGAGGCTTTTGAGGTTCTTTTCGTTGTAAGAGTTCCAGAACCAGTAATGATCCCTGATAACCGTATCAACTTCGTTGGGCAGCCAAACATCGCCGTCGGGGTCGCCATGCCGTGCGGTTGCGACTCCAGAGACAGCATCGGTTTTTTTGACGGAATTCCAGGCTGGGTACGGAGCATAGCCTTGCTCGTTACCCACCCAGCGAATTGTTGCTTGAGGCCCCTGGAAGACCATAGCGTTGGGGGCGTATTTGTCGAGAATATCTTTGACCGGGATTGTTACGCTGCCGTCAAACCAGACTTCATACATTTCGCCGTATCGGCTCAGAACCTCGGTCAACTGCTGGCGGTAAATCCGGTCATATTCTTCCTGCTTGGTGGGATCGCTTGTTTTGCCGCCGACACCAATTCCGGCACCGTGAAAAATCGAGCCTGGATAAATATAAACACCAAGTTTCATCCCCCGCCTGCGGCAAGTTTCTGACAGTTCTGCAAGGATATCACCTTTGCCGTTTTTATAAGCTGTGTTCTTAATACTGTATTCGGTGGAATCTGTCTGCCAGAGACAAAAACCACCGACGTGTTTGGCGACAAGGATAATGTATTTAGCGCCGATTGATTCTGCGACATCGACCCATTGTTCGGTATCGACATTCGGCGGATTGAACAATTTCAAATTTTCCATTGAAGTTTCATCGTCGGATTCCTTGTCCTGCCAGGTTTCCAGGCCGAAATGTATAAACATACCTATCTCGGCATCATGCCAGGCGGCCTGCTGAGGTGTAGGCTTAGCAAGCTGGACAATAGACTGCTCGGAAGAAACGGTTTCAATCTGTCTGGTTGTATCAGTCTGGTCACATGCAGTCATTGCAGTAATCACAAACACTGTTAATACGCTCGTAGAAATTAACTTCAATGAACCCATCTGAGTTCTCCTTTAATATAATTCTTTCTTTCAATTAAGATGCTTGCGTCAAAAATCCAAAACCAGAGCCAGGAGCGTGAGCAACTGGTCAAAGACGACCCGTCTGATGCGACCAGGATAAAAAATATCAAAAAAATTATACTTGAAGCAATGCAATATTACCATTAAGAATAAGCAGGACCATAATTATGTTATATTATTGAAGGGATTCTTAAATGAGGTACTTTCTTGCTATTATATTACCACCTGTAGCGGTGCTTCTTTGTGGAAAGACAGTTCAATTTGTTTTAAATATTGTTCTGACTTTATTTTTCTGGATTCCCGGTGTCGTACATGCTATTTTGGTAGTCAATAGCCATTTGGCTAATAAACGTACGGATAGAATTGTGCAAGCTGCAAAGGCTAAATCGAGTTAAGAGAAAGCTGCATATTTTATAGGAGTAATAAAAAATGAGATGCATGGTTGGTCTATTTCTTATGCTTTCTTTGCTTGCTTCTGTCGGTTGCCAAAGTACTTATTACAAAATCATGGAGGCCCTAGGTCATCCCAAAAGAGACTTATTGGTAGACCGTGTTGAAGATGCCCGTGATGCCCAGCAAGATGCCAAAGAACAATTTCAATCGGCCTTAGAAAAGTTCATCGCGGTTATGAATTTTAGTGGAGGTAAACTTGAAGAGACGTACAAAGAGCTCAAAACCGAACTTGAAAGGAGCGAATCAAAAGCAAAAGCGGTGCGGAAAAATATTGGAGATGTCGAGGACGTATCAAATGCACTCTTCGAAGAATGGGAATCAGAATTGAGTCAATATACCAACGATAACTTACGTCGCGCAAGCAAACAGAAGCTCGAACAGACACGCCAACAGTATTCACAACTTATCGAAGTCATGAAACGTGCTGAATCCAAGATTGACCCTGTTCTTTTGTCTTTTCGGGACCATGTATTGTTTCTGAAACACAATCTGAACGCACAGGCGATAGCATCATTGCATGATGAACTTGCTTCTGTAGAAGCTGATATTGCTTTACTTATTAAGGAAATGGAAGCTTCCATTACTGAGGCTGATGCGTTTATTAAAACGATGGCTAATGAATAAAACTTTCAATAATTATTTTGGGAGAATAGAGCAATGAA
>JBHPEQ010000164.1:0-3093 GCA_042576845.1 Planctomycetota bacterium | reverse complement strand
GATAGGTAGGTGAGGCCAAAACTGATGAAATTCCCGTCAGGATAAAGTTTTTCGGATGAACAGCTATTACTTCATCCCACCTTGTCAAAACCTACAAACCAAGATAAAATGCTCGTTGTTAATTTCCGTTGAAATAATGATATGAAAAGAAATGCTTTTGAAAAATATGCTGCGGCCTCATCACCATATGTGGCTGTGGTTATTGGCCTTTATGTTTTTAAGAGTGTTTTTCTTGCCCTTGCCATCTTTTATTCAGCAATTGTGTTATTCATTGTTATCAAGGGCGGCAAAGGCTTGTTGAGAACTATCTTTTCCGGGTGGAAATCTCTTGCAGCAGTGGGCTCTGCGATAGTGTATGCTCTTAGTGGTGTTGTCATTTTTTTACTCTGGCCATATGCCAAGCTGGAAAATGTAAATCTTACCTCTACTCTTGCTGAATATGGATTAAGCGGGGCAACTTGCTATATCTTTGTGGTGGTGGTGACCATACTTAATCCGCTCCTGGAGGAGCTGTTCTGGAGAGGCTGCTTTCAAAATGATTCCACAAGGCCTGCATTGATTGATGCTGTCTTTGCCGGCTATCATGTGTTGGCTTTGGTATTGGTCATCAAAGTGCCGATAACAGTATTAGCATTTGTTGTCTTGTTTGTTGCTTCGTGGTGGTTGAGGTTTATGAAGCATAAGCTTGGAGGTTTGGCCGTACCTTATATAGCGCACCTGGTGGCGGATGTGAGTATTATCGCAGGGATATATTTTTTAGTTAGTCAGTAATGTATTGTAAAGGGTTCTGTTGTGAGTGATTTTATCGAGAGCAAAGCGAAGAGCCGATGGCGTAAAACTATGTTTGAAGTTATTTTTGAATCAGAGACACCGGCTGGTAAGTGGTTCGACATAGTTTTGATAATAAGCATTCTGCTGAGTGTTGTAACGATTATGCTTGACAGCGTCAGCTCCATTAGAGCGAGATGTGGCGGGCTGCTGACTGCGGCTGAATGGTTTTTTACGATTCTTTTCACAATCGAGTATGTCCTGCGATTGATTTGCATTGGAAGGCCAATTCGATATGCAGTTAGTTTCTTTGGGATTATCGATTTGCTGGCGATACTGCCGACGTATGCGAGTTTGTTTTTCTACGGCAGCCGCTATCTCGTGACGATTCGAGTTTTGAGGGTATTACGTATTTTTCGAGTCCTCAAGCTCGGACACCATACAAAGGAAGCTAATTTATTGAAGAAAGCCTTGTATGCAAGCCGTCGGAAGGTCTTTGTCTTCCTTTTTGTCGTTCTGACTCTGGTCGTTATTATAGGCTCTTTGATATATGTTATCGAAGGGCAGGAAAATGGTTTTACAAGCATACCACGTAGTATGTACTGGGCAATTGTCACTCTTACGACGGTCGGGTATGGTGACATATCGCCGAACACCGGTTTGGGACAGTTTCTGGCGGCGATGGTAATGATTCTGGGGTATTCGATAATAGCCGTTCCTACAGGAATTGTAACTGTTGAGCTATCACAGGCATATAAGCAGAAATCCTCGCAGGTCTGTCCACAATGCACTGCTGAAGGCCATGACCAGGAGGCCAAATACTGCAAATACTGTGGAACAAAGCTGTAATAAGGTTGGTCTAATCAACGCCTTTATCAGTGGTTGATTATTTTAGGAAACAATGGACGCAACGAATTTAACAATTGTATTGGCAGCAATAGGGGCTCCGGTATTAGTTGTAGCTTTTTTGATTATCAAAAGGCTGTACCGAAGCGCTAAGCGTAAGGGTTTGGCAGTCAGGCCGTTTGCCCGGGAGTGGGAAAAAATCATAGAGACAAACGTGCCGCTTTATAAACGTCTGCCGGATTCACTCAAGGAGCAGCTTCACGGCCTTATCCATATCTTTTTGGCTGAGAAGAGTTTTGAGGGCTGTGGTGGGCTTGAACTCACCGACGAGATAAAAGTTACTATTGCGGCCCAGGCGAGTATGCTGATGCTAAACCGAAAGACCAGCTACTTCAGGAAGCTTCGCACTATTCTTGTATATCCCCATACCTATGTGGCCAGGGCTGTATCATCGAATGGCAGGGTGATAATAGACGGACGCAGCGTCCGGCTTGGGGAATCGTGGCAGAACGGCCCGGTTGTTCTTGCTTGGGACAGCGTGATAGGCGGTACGCGGAACATCACAGACGGCAAAAATGTGGTACTTCATGAATTCTCTCATCAGTTGGACCAGGAAGATGGGGCCGCTGACGGAGCTCCGATTCTTGAGCACCGATCCAGCTATGTCACCTGGGCACGCATCCTGGGCGAAGAATACGAGGCTCTGAGAAAGAAAAGACGCGGCAAAGCCGTTATGAACAAATATGGGGCAACAAATCCTGCTGAGTTTTTTGCAGTAGCTACTGAGACTTTTTTCGAGAAGCCGAAACAAATGAAGAAAAAACATCCGGAGCTTTACGATGAGCTAAGGGATTATTACAAGCTCGACCCGCTGGAGTGGTTGTAGAACATTATTTACATGAGGCTCCAGCATTATAGAGATAGGCTGTGAATGGTCGAAAAACTGCATCTGTAACTTGGCCTCACGTATTACAGCCTGGTAAAGGCTATCAAGAAACCAAGTTATGGTGGTGTGGCTTGTTAGGCGATAATCGCCATAACTCCCCAAAATTTATTTGATATAATAAGTAGATAAACATATAATCCACAAACTTAAAAATAACTTAAATATAAAAAGAAAGGATTCATGCAATGGCAAAAGCAAAGAAAAAGAAAATACAACTTTGGACAAAAAAAGAAATAACCACTCTTAGAAAACTCTTCCCAAACAACAGCACAGCGAAGGTAGCTGGAAAATTCGGTAGATCAGTGTCATCTGTAATGCATAAAGCAACGAGATTAAAACTGAAGAAAACAAAGAAGTACCTGAAATCCATAGGTAAAAAATAATTATTTTCAATATAAAAAACAAGCGGCTCAGAAAAAAAACAAACTTACATCACTGCCTCTTCTTCTACTGAGTTGATGCTGCTATTAATCTGCTCTTCTATGATTTTCTGGAAAACTTTACCAAGGCAATATATCGCTAGTGGAATCTCG
>JBHPEQ010000163.1:0-3168 GCA_042576845.1 Planctomycetota bacterium | reverse complement strand
GCCCGTTTACCGGATATGGAAAACTGCGGTCATAGATTGAAACGCCATCGCAGAGGATATTGCCTTTTAATTTGCTTTTGCCAAGCTGATTTAAACTGCCCGACGCTTCAAGCTCGATGTCAATCTTACCCGCGGGACGATACCTGTGAAAAAATCCCTGCAGGACGGCGAACAAACCTGATTTGCCGGCCGGCAACCCGCTCTCCAAAACCAGGTTCTCTTCCGCAGTCCTGTATTTGCCGATTAAATCCTTTATGTCCAGCTTCAGCGAATAATTATCATTCGGTTCGTACCTGAATTCGCCGGCCATAACATTAACCATCCAGACCCTGTCAAGTGCAGGCGTCTCAGCCGAAGATACCCCGCCCGTAATCGCAACCACGCCAGGCTGCCAAGTACCTCGCAAAGTGTTCTTGCCGACACCCGGGATCTGAGCGGTTTTGATTTCAAAACTATAACCATCATGCGTTTTCTCATCAGGTCCAAAAGTCGCGTCCACAGGAACTGAGGCAACAACTCTAACCTCACCATCCTGAAGTTTGCTATATTTTAGCGTCCCTCTTTCGAGATTTACAACCGGCATCTGTCCCGCCCCGCCTTTAGCAGGGCCGAGTTTTAACGCTGATAAGTTCCATTGACCGGAATTTAAGTCCTGTTGAATATTAAAATCGAAATCTCTAATGATTACCTTTTTCAGACGGGGACGCAGCAGCAATAAGCTGCCTATCCCAAAATGTGCTTCTACCGTATTGGCATTCAGTATCACGTCTTTGTATTCGGTTTCCGACTCCGGCCTGATTAGCAGGCCCCTGATAGTCACCGAGCCGTTGAAATGGAAATTAACCGATTTGTCCGTAATTTTTGTGCCGGTCATATCGGCAATCTGGTCAAGGGCTATCTTACATAGCGCCCGGCCTGCAAGAATAAAAAAAAGCAGTAAAAGAACAGCCAAAACCAGAAGTCCAATCAACAAACGAACTGGTTTTTTGACCCCGCCGGCTTTGTCGGATTGGCTTGACTTTGAAGGCATATCTATTTTTGTCTCAACCAAGCTTCAGTGAATAAGCTCCGCAGTATTTGTTTCCTTCTTTTGTTACTTACCGCTCTTTGAAATCGCCTTGTCTGCAATATCGCGACGGCTGTAAGCGCCTTCGAATTGTATTTTTTCAACCGCATTATACGCTTTTGATTTTGCCTGCTCAATTGATTCGCCGAGAGCGGTTACACCCAGCACTCTGCCGCCGCTGGTAACAATTTCACCGTTCTTTTCGGCTGTGCCCGCATGAAATACGACAACATCTTTATCCTGTTCGGCGTCCTCGAGCCCTGTTATCTTTTTGCCTTTCTCATAGTCGCCCGGGTATCCCCCTGAAGCCATCACTACGCAAACCGCCGGCCGCTCGTCCCACTTGAGCGTTACATCATCAAGCTTTCCATCGCATACTGCAAGACAGACTCTAAGTAAATCGCTTTTAAGACGCATCAGTATCGGCTGCGTCTCAGGGTCGCCGAAACGAACATTAAATTCCAGAACCCTCGGGCCGCCTGCGGTAACCATGAGCCCGGCATAAAGCACGCCCTTATAAGGAGTCCCTGCTCTATTCATACCATCGACCACGGGCACCAGAATATCGCTTGTAATCTGCTCCATCATCGCATCGGTAACTACTGGAGCTGGACTGTATGCCCCCATCCCACCCGTATTGGGGCCGGTATCACCGTCGCCAATGGGCTTATGGTCCTGCGATGATTCCATAACGTAAATGTTACGACCGTCGACAAAAGCAAGTATGGATGCTTCCTCGCCCAGCAGTTTGTCCTCCACAATGATTTTATCGCCGGCTGAACCGAATATCTTATCACACATTATTTTCTCAGCAGCCAGTATGCCGTCCGCCGGCTCGTCACAGATAAAAACACCTTTACCGGCGGCGAGTCCCACTGCCTTTACAACTACCGCTTCGTCCCGGCTGGCGATATATGATTTGGCATCTTTGAACCTCTCAAAGATTCTTGCCTCCGCCGTTGAGATAGAGCTGGAGCGCATAATCTGTTTTGCAAATGCCTTGTCCGCCTCCAGCTTCGCAGCAGCAGCAACAGGGCCGAACGCCTTTATATTTGCCGCCTCGAACGCATCGACCGCTCCCGTAGCAAGAGGCGCCTCAGGGCCGATGACGGCCAGTCCAATCTTCTTTTCCCGGCCGAATTCCACCAGTCTTTCGATTTCATCAGCTTTAATGAGAATGTTTTCGCCGCATTTTGCCGTTCCCGCATTGCCAGGGGCAATATACAGCTTGCCCAGCTCTTTCGATTGTGCCAGCTTCCACGCCAGCGAATGCTCGCGTCCGCCGCTGCCGATTAAAAGTACATCCATATCAAAATCCCAATTCAAAAACTGTTTGTCAAATCTCTTAAAATCACTACAATATCCTATATCTTACCTGCCGCTTTTACAAAGGAAATTTACAATTGCTGCTGAGCATCGCTCGAAAAATAGCGCCGGGCTTTAACCCGGTCTATACAGACTGCATAAGCATTGTTGTGCCAATATATGGAGAAAATAAAAAATGAACAATTACTCCTGGTTTTCACAAATTTCTTTTAAACAACGGATTTGGTTGTTTGCGACTGTAGCAGGAATGTTTGCTGTTATAGTCCTCGGAATTTTAATGAACCCATCGAGCAAGCCAATGGAATTAGATAATTTCAACGTTAATATGTCCATCCGGGATATTGCACCAAAACTAGGTGTTACTGGTAAAGGTCTTGCACGCGAATTAAACCTGCAAATCGATATTCCCAAGAATAAACCTCTTGATTCATTGGCCGTAACAGACGAAAAACTTCAGCACGCCGTTCATCACATTGCCTCACATCACGATGCTAATCTCAAATATTATGTCTATGCAGCATTAGTGCTCGGAGGCCTTGTCTTTCTCGCCGGACTGGGACGCCCGGACGGCTCCGATGTCAAAAACAGACGCCACTGGTATCCACGAACTCCATATATTATTTCTCTCTTCCTTTCCGTAATCATAGCTGGATTCTTTTTGGGTAAGTCGCCTAACCCTATGGAGGGCGCTGTTAAGGTTTTCAAGTCAATGGTGGGACTTTATCCTGACCCAATAGTCAAACTAATCGCCTTTGTCTTCTTCATTATATTAGCCG
>JBHPEQ010000162.1:0-3249 GCA_042576845.1 Planctomycetota bacterium | reverse complement strand
GAAATGTTTTAACACGTGCCGAGCGTATCGAGCAATAAGTTTTTCGGATAGCGGTACATTTGCCGGATGCGGCAGTTTTCTCGATTTATGGAAGCAAAATGCAAAATGACGGCCTGACAAATTTCGCTTGACAAGAAGGTTATGTTTAAGTATCTAAGCTTCTTTTAGCGTTTAAGTGATTGATGTGGAGTAAATTACAATGTTACCGAAGAAAAAAGTCAGTAAGTGCAGAACCCGAACACGCCGAAGCCACCAACGGCTCAAAGCAGTGAACTACTCGGTTTGTCCGAAATGTAACCAGGCCAAGCTGCCCCACGCAGCCTGTCAGAATTGCGGTTATCTCAATCCTAACATCACGTTAAAGCTCGGTAAGGAGGAGTCAAGCTAAAAGATGCGTATTGCGATTGACTCTATGGGCGGTGACAATGCTCCGAAAGAAATTATAGATGGAACGTTGGAATCAATCGAGCTGCTTGGAAGCGACGATGAGTTAGTGCTCGTCGGCCCAAAAGAAATGCTGCTTTCTCAATTCCCCTCGTTGAAATCCTGCAGTGATGTGGTCAGTGTAGTCGACGCCCAGGAAATTATTGCTATGGATGAGCCGCCGATAGAAAGTCTGCGAAAAAAAGTCAAAAGCTCCATTGCTGTTATTGCAAAACTGGCCAAAAGGGGACAGGTGGATTCGGTTATCTCTGCCGGAAATACGGGGGCTTGTGTCGCTGCTTTCCAGATGAGGATGCGTAATCTTCCAGGAGTTAACCGCCCCGGGATAGCGGTTGTTTTTCCCACTTTTGAGGGACCGGTTACTATATGTGATGTCGGAGCGAATATCGCCTGCAAGCCCATCAATCTTTATCAATATGCCGTTATGTCAAGGATTTACTCCGAACATGTTCTTGGGATAACAAATCCGAGAGTGGGACTTATGAGCATTGGACAGGAAGATGCCAAGGGGAATGAGATAGTCAAAAAAACACGTGAACTAATAAAATCGGATGGAAATATGAACTTCGTCGGTAATATTGAAGGCCGTGACATCTTCAATGGAGTATGTGACGTTGCTGTTTGTGACGGTTTTGTTGGAAACGTTATTTTAAAGCTTACCGAAGGACTCGTTGATGGCTTATTCAAAGCTATTAAACTCGAGCTTGGCCGAGAGAAAAAGCATCTTGCAATGAAATTTAAGCCGGTTATGGAAAGAATCTATAGCAAACATGACTATAACGAATACGGCGGCGCCCCACTGCTTGGAGTTAATGGGACGGCAATGATATGTCATGGATCAAGCACCAGCAGAACAATAAAGAATGCTATCCTGGCTTCTAAAAATTACTACACGAAAAAGATAAACGAAAAGATTACCGATTATCTGTCAAACACTTCTGTTAAGGATAACTAATGAACAATCAAAGTAACAGCTCTTGCCCTGCCTATCGTGCAGCCATTACTGGTTATGGTTCTTTTACTCCCGCTAAAATACTCACGAATGAACATTTATCGAAAATGATGGATACTACCGATGAGTGGATTATAAAGCGAACCGGTATTAAAAGACGGCACATTGCCACGGATGAGGAAACCACCGCATTTTTAGCTGTGAAAGCAGCCAAAAAAGCTTTGGAAAGAGCTGACCTTGCCCCAAAGGAGCTCGAGCTGATTATTGTAGCTACTATTACGCCGGAGATGGTTTTTCCTTCGACTGCATCCTTTGTACAGAATGACCTTGGTGCAAAAAAAGCCTGGGTTTTTGACTTGGGTGCCGCCTGCAGTGGTTTCGTGTATTCTCTGAGCGTTGTACAACAGTTTATCGCGAATGGGCAGCTTAACAGCGCACTTGTGATAGCTGCTGAGACTTTGACGAAGATTACGAACTGGAAGGACCGTACCAGTTGTATTCTTTTCGGTGACGGTGCGGGAGCGGTGGTTCTTGAGCGATGTGAAGATGGGCGAGGTATTTTACACAGTAATATGTATTCAAACGGCAAAAAGTGGAAGGCGTTGAACTGTCAGGCATACGGTTCGAGATACCCGGCGGATAAAAAATTAGACGACCCGAATAAAATCTATATGGAAATTCATGGAAGAGAAGTTTATCAGCAGGCGATTCGAAGAATAATCGAGTCGGTTGAAGATTGTCTGGAGCAGTGCAATCTGAGCATCGACGACGTGGCGATGATTATTTCACACCAGATGAATGCAAGGATTATAGAGTCTGTGGGCAAGAGAATGAAGATTCCGGATGAGAAAATGTTTCTGAATATTGACGAGTATGGAAATACCTCAGCAGCTTCGATTCCGATTGCATTTAATGAGTGTATGGAGTCGAGCAGGCTCAAACGAGGTGATATTATCATTTTTGTCGCTTTTGGAGCCGGCTTGACGTGGGGAGCGAATGTAATTCAGCTTTGATTTAAAACCGGGATGTAATTCGTTTTTTAAGAGTATTTTTATGAAGACTGCTTTTTTATTTCCGGGACAAGGTGCACAGGTTGTGGGGATGGGTAAGGAAATTGCAGACAGTTTCCCTTCTGCTGCGAATATTTTTGAAACTGCTGACCATGTCCTGGGATTCGATTTGAGTAGAATTTGCTTTGAAGGCCCCGCGGAAAAGTTGAATACCACGACGATGTCACAGCCGGCAATTTTCGTAACTTCAGCCGCCATTCTTGAGGTTATAAGAAACAGTTGCGAAAAAGCTGATATTCAGCCGGATGTAACGGCAGGCCTCAGCTTAGGCGAGTATACCGCCCTTTATGCTGCGGGCGTCATCGGATTTGAAGATGCGGTCAAACTCGTTCAGAAACGCGGCAAGGCGATGCAGGCGGCATCCGATGTCACAGAAGGCGGTATGGTGGGAATAATCAGCCTTGATGAGGATAAGGTAAGAAAAATCTGCGAGCAGGCTGGTAAGGGAGAATTACTTGAGCCCGTTAATTTTAACTGTCCGGGCCAAATTGTAGTTAGCGGTACCACATCGGCCTGTGAACGTGCAGAAAAATTAGCGACAGAATACGGTGCTCTCAAGGCAGTTCGACTTGAAGTAGCCGGCGCATTTCACACTGAGATGATGTCAATGGCCGCAGATACCCTTAAAGAGGTGCTGCTGCCCCTTGACATCTCAAATCCCTCTGACATCCCTGTAATCTCCAAATCAAAACTACAAAAGCTGCTTTACTGCCTCTAACGTGCTGACATTAATGACTTTTGTTTTGCGATTAATCCTTCGCATAAGTCCCGTCAAAACTCTTC
>JBHPEQ010000161.1:0-3253 GCA_042576845.1 Planctomycetota bacterium | reverse complement strand
GCCTCATTGTTCTCACCACCTACTTGGTTTAATGCAATACTAAATGCTCCTAATTTTAATATAAGAAAAAAGTGAGCCACACACGCGCTCTATCGACCTTGATTTGAACCAAATGCGAATTTCATAAAAATCCGTATGAATACTCAGCGCAATTGTATTTAGCCTTTCCGAGATAAAGTATACAAAACAATGCGCCCTCATCCAAATTGCACATATCCCCGAACCATCCACGCTCTTGCTGCTCGGTCTCGGTGCGGTGATGTTGAGAAGGAAATGCAGTTAAATGTACAAGCATCTACGAGAATATCCCGAAAAAGCCTCAGATTAGCTCCCGTTGATACCACATTATATCCAAGGCAATCAGCTTAATTTCCGCTTGCCATATCTTCAAAAATCCTTATCATTTGAGTAAGTTACACTCAGAAAGCGAATTTATATATGTTTGAAACAGAAAGAAAGTGTGAAAACTGTTTGTATTTCGTTAGTGAACGGGATGATAGGGGAGATTGTCGTAGACATGCTCCTACTTACGCCAATCCCCAGAATGCAATAACAAAATGGCCTCAAGTAGAAAAAGGAATGTGGTGCGGTGATTTTCAGGATGCACAGGAAACAACCCTTTTATAGATTATCGCCGACCACTATCAAGCCCCTCTCATCTTATATTGACGGCTCAAACGTCTCACAGAATCTCTCTGGTTAACTCTTAAGGTGGGGATTTTGCTTGTATAATCGCTGACCTGCTCCTACTGCTCGGCCTCGGTGCGGTGATGCTAAGGAAACGCCGTTGGCTTTTTTGGATATAAGAGAATATGCCAGAAAGCTTGTGTTTTCAAGACCGATTTGATATTGTATTAGAAATGAGGCTTAGCGGTGATAAACGGTAAATACCAGTAAGGAGTCTATAATATGGAGTTAGTAGTAACTGTCAAAGAAATTGAGGGTTCTTGTCCCACATACAAGGTGGGGGATTCTTTTAGCCTAAAAGCAGGTTATCAACTTGTAAGTGATATTCCGGTATGTATGCATGGGCTGGCATCTTTAATGCCTTACTATAATGCACTACGTGTTTCAGAACCTTCCCAGTGGGGGCTGGACGGAAAAGACAACAAAAGCAAAGCATATATCCACTGTCCTGATGCCTGCCGGTACACACGCGGTGGAACAGTAACTTTCGAGGTTAGCAAAATTGGATAGGCTTAAGACCAAGAGGCTCGCCCCTTACCGTTAAGTTTGTCAGTAAAGGCCTTAACACAGCATCGGGCTTGTTGTTTTCATCCTGTATCTTCCTCCTCAGCTTTGGTGCAGTGATGTTGAGAAGAAGAAGATTCTTGATTATTCAAGGTAACTCTGGTAAGATTATTGCTGTCATACGGGGAAAATTATGTTTTTTAACCGTGTAAATGGGAAATGTCGGTTCAAAAAGATGGAGGTATAGAGGAATGAAAGTGAAGTGTGGATTGATTTCGGCAAATGTTATCATTCTGACGGCGGTTCTCTTTATGGTTGTAGGGTGTAAAACAGAAGGCGAGGAATCAATCCTCACCCAGCAGTATGACCTAGGTAAGGAGCGTTATTGCGAACCACAGTACTACCACATGGATATTGAGATCATAACCCGTGCGAGTAATGGAACAAGGGCAAACGTCGAAACATATAGCATGCGTTTAATGGGCAAGCCAGTTAATCCTTCTGCTGGAAAGGTCGTTAGGTGGACCTGCGACTGGTTCGCGATAAAGATAGGCGACGACCCCGAGATCACTGTTCCAGCAATGGAGGGATGGTCGTATGATTTCAACAGGAGTGTTGGGATCGACGAGCATGGCCAGGTTATGGGCATCCCCCATGCGAAGTTCAAAAGTCTAACCGACAATAGAGGTAAGAAGCTGGATGCGTTAGTGGGGTACCAGGTCTACAACCAATTCGTTCAATTCCATGCATATGTTGATCAATTTGCGACTCCAGACCTAGAGGGAGGCAATGGCATTCAGGACTTGAAGAGTATCGGAGACAGGATCGTCGTTGACGGATTCTCTGAAGACTTGCCGCTCGCTGTGGGCTTGATCATCAAGGAGGGCTCCATATATAAGGCTGGTGTGAAGACGCTCGAATTCAAAGGCCTGAGTGTTGTGGATGGCAAACCTTGCGTCCTACTAGGTGTAGATGGGGGCGAGGGTTCGTTTACGATGGTCATGGAGGTCACGCCGAACGTCAATGCGAAAACAATTGGGGGTACACGCTATTTTGGCGACATATACGTGGACCTTGCATCGATGTGGTTGAAGAAAGCTGCGATCACCGTGGTGGATGTAACCGAAACGAGCATGGGGGACAAGGTTGTTGCTAACACGACCGTTGAGTCCCATTACAGAATAAGGGCGATGACGGTTAATTAGACTCTACTGACCTTTTCACTCCCGCAGCCCGTCACATAGACCAAGTTAGTGAGACCGCTCAAGCCCAACCGGCCCGAGATCGCCTGGGGAGAGGCCTCTTGTGCGGTCACGTGACCAGAAAAAGGCTATCTGGGGTTATACAGACTAAACATTTAAAATATAAGAATTATATTAGCTAATAGAACAATTTGATTTCCACCTTGTAGATACACACATCACAATTCTGATCTTTATCAATATTCTTACAGTTATTGTATCTTTTATTATTAGCACACCAGACGCTAATTTCGCAATCTTCTCCTTGGTTGTCCTTGTAGTCTGGGGATTTGTTATTGTTGTGTTTGCCGTCACGTTACTGAAATTGAAGGACTCCCTTGAGGGTTTGCTTAAACCATTTTGTTATCTAACATTAGCAGAAGGCATTTGCATAGTATCGATAATCCTTTCTCCATTGGCGTTTTTGATTTCAATAGTAGCAGATGTATTATTGGGCTTGATCTTCTTCAAAGCCGCAGAGAGAGTTTCAGCTGATGCGGGGAATAACACACAGCTGCATTAACCTTGACCCAGAAGATGCGTGTTGGGGCCGAGACAAATCCTCAGCTTCCTTCCTGCTCGGCCTCGGTGCAGTGCTGGTGATAAGGAGATGCTAAAATGTACGTCAAAAGTTAGTTTCTTCCCTTGATTGACTTGCTGTTGAACTGTATAATTATACAGACTGTTACTCCTAATTTTGTTGCTTTAGAGAAGTTTTACAATGTGGAACCATTGGTCAGTAAAAGAAGTTAAACTACTGAAGAAACTGTATCCAACTGCAAGCATGGAGGAGCTCAATAAACGACTTAAACGGTCTTCCA
>JBHPEQ010000160.1:0-3278 GCA_042576845.1 Planctomycetota bacterium | reverse complement strand
CATAAGGTCTTGAATTATCAAGAATTAAATGGTAATGTGTTTATATAATTTAAACTACGTATGTATTTTTGTACCCCACGGGATCATAATGAACGCGGTAACATTACTAAACTTACAGAAGGAATTTATTTTATTTGAACGTGTAAATGTGAAATGTCAATTTTAACTAATTTGGAGGCGTAAAACCATGGCATACAAATCTTTTAAAAACATCATGTCCGGAAAGGTTTCAATCATGCAGCTAAAGGCAAAGTTTGGGTCACTGGCTGTTGTTCTCCCGGCCTTACTGCTCCTGACAGGAGTACAGGCACAGGGGGCCATCAGGAATGAATTTGTCGAAAGGGGAGAATTCATCCAGATACCCGGTCCCAATCCCATCCTGAAACCGGGACCAGCCGGCCAATGGAACGATCGGATAATGGAAACAGCCGATGCCTTCAAACATGTCGGGGTGTATTATCTCTATTACCATGGAGCAGGGACAAACAATGGGTACCGAGTGGGATTGGCCACCGCGACGAATCCTTTGGGGCCTTTCAAGGAGTACGGGGATAAGCCCGTCCTGGACGTTGGCCCTTCGGGGAGTTGGGAAAGCCATCACGTGGCTTGTGCCATGGTAATGGAAGGGGAAGACAAGTTTTATATGTGGTATTCCGCTGCCGGCAACGATCCGAAGTATCACGGTTGGTGTTTGGGATTTGCAACGGCCCCTCACCCCCAGGGTCCATGGACAAAACATGAAGGCAACCCCATCTGGACGGGTACCGAAGGTCGCGGCGGATATCTCGGCGGCGTAGTCAAGGTCGAGGACAAGTTTTACTTTTATCAGGAATATCCCATTTCGGACCAATATCCCATTTCGGACGATGGATACAAGGATGATTACGGACCGATGGCCCTGTTTACAGCCGATTCCTCGCAAGGCCCCTTGGTCCCCTATTCGGGCAATCCGATATTGACCAAGGGAGAGCTTGGCGAATGGGACAATGGAGGAATATCAGAAGCGGAAGTACTCTATCACAGCGGGATCTTTCACATGTTTTACGGCGCGACCAAGCTGCACGGCCCACGCCTGGAATGTATTGGTTATGCCTACAGCTTTGACGGCTTCAATTGGAACAAGTATAGTATGAATCCGATAGCCACTCGCTATGCCAACCCCAACGCCGCTTCTTTTTCCGAGGTGCATGCTATAATCGAATCGCCTTTCATTTATTTATATCATACGCTGAGGTATCGGGATTATAAGGGCCAGAAGTTTCCAAGCCTGAAATACGAAAATCTGGGAATACAGGTTCTTGCGATGCAGAAACCGTTTAGCCTGGACATGCCCGTGCTCCAGCGAGATGTGCTAAAGGCAGGTCAGATCACCCAGTTAGCCGATTGCCCGCCGATCAGCCTAAAGCAGGTTAAGCAGGTGTCACTGACCGCTAGCTGCAGCTACGCTCCCAAAGCACGCAAGCCGATCAGGATCAGTGTGCTAAGCAGTCCCAACGGTTTGGATTTTGACACTGCCGACTATGCCGTCTTTGATAATGATCTTAAGAAGGGCCAAACCGCTCAAAAGACTTATAATATGCAAGCGGGAATCAATTTCTTTAAAGTCATTGTGGAAAACCAGGACCAGAGCGAAAAAGTTTCAGATCTGGTCATTAGCGCAACGCTCGGAGGTTAACGGTTAACATATCTTTTTTTAGCCGAAAACGTGATATTCCTTTTAAAAAGACCCTTCCAAATGAGCTATGCTCTTAAAATATAAGGATTTATGATTCCAGAGCCTACAATTGGCCTTTACTATCTCAAAATTCTATAATTTCTTTGTCTTTGCTGTTGGCGTCCATCTTAGAAAGTCGTTTCAAGCTTCGTTTGCGGGCTCTTCCAGAGAATCGGGCTGCCAGGATGGCAGCTTTAATAATCAGTGCAACCGCGGCGTTGACAATCTCGATATTTGTTGTCATAATCTATGCTTGGAGCTTAATAGAACGATGAAAATTATAAACCGACCGCGGAATTATAGCATTTTGGGGCAGAAAATGCCAGATGTGACGGTTAAGTCATAAGTGCTTATTTTTCAGGGAGATAAATGTGCGTGCCAGGGTGTCCTACGACCGCTTGACAAGCACATTTACACCGATGGAAAATGGGATAAGGATAAAGTTAAAGACCTTGACAGAGAATTAATGCGAGTCATCGGCTGGGTCGAGGAAGACTGGGACAGGAACCGTTTCGTAAACGACCCGGGCAAAGACGGCTATGCTCTGAATTTCTGGGGACACACACTTTACTGGCTCAAAATGACCCACCGGGTACATGAACAAATCCTGAATGGCAAGGTCGAAAATTAAATCAGCGCATTTTTTACAAGGAAAACAATAATGAAATATAAAGCAATTTTCATCGCGGCGGTATTTTCTTTAGTGTATTTTACAGGTTATGCGCAATCCGAAGAAGCCCTCGGTAAATCAGCCTGGTCACATACAGCCATTGCGGTGAACACAAACACTGTTAACACGCTCGTGGAAATTAACTTCAATGAATTCATCTAAGCTCTCCTGTAAATTAACCTTTTAAAGATGCGGTTATGTTCACGTCTGAAACGCTCTGCGACTGATCCGTGTTTTCGACAGTGACCTTAATATAACGCACTTTCTTATCCAGATATAAAGTTTTTCTGGCTGTTTTGCCGGGCTTGAAATCATTATCGAAAGTAAACAGATCGGTCGTATCGTACTTCATACCGTCCGGGCTGGAAACGATGTGAATTGTTATCGGCTTCCTTGCATTCTTGCTGTAGGTGCACTCGGCGGTAATCGATATATCGTTGATATTTCCAAGGCATAGCGGAGTTGAATCATCCAGCGATGTCTTCTGCCCGGCTTTGAGCGTATCGAGATTGATCACCGGCATTTCAAGGCTAAACGGTCTTTGCGTAGCAAGAACCTGAACCCCAATGTCTTCTACCCATGGATAGTCATGTCCGTCCAGTCGCTCGTAACGTAGTGTGTGGTACAGATAGATGAAAGGAATGTCCATGATGGCATGAACTTCCGAAAAAGAAGCGGCGTTGGGATTTTCAAAACGCGATACGATAGGGTTCTTGGAATGCTTTACAAAATTGTATCCGTCTTTGCTATAGGCATAACCAACGTGCTCGAGACGCGGACCGAAAAATTCAGCTCCACCGTAGAACATATGGTATACGCCATTATGATAGAGAACCTCCGCCTCAGATGTCCCACCATCGTCCCAGTCACCGAACTTGCCCTGCCCCATAAGCG
>JBHPEQ010000159.1:0-3292 GCA_042576845.1 Planctomycetota bacterium | reverse complement strand
ACAAAAGCGCTTCCAGTTCCGAATGGGAGCGTTCCGCACGGTCTGCAAGCCGCTCCTTCTGACTGGATAAACTGTCCCGATGCGTTGAAATGCTCTGGACTTCATTATGGAGCTGCGCAGTCCGTCTTACGATATCTATAATGCCGGACTTCTCATCTTCCAATTCCGCCTCCAGACGAGCACATTCAGCGTTCACTTCCCCAAGCTCCTGCTCGATTCGTTCAACAGTACTATTGTTCTGCTCAGCAAGTTTTTGACAATCGTCCTGTTCCTGTTTGTATTTCTCCAAATCACACTCAAGAGAGGTTTCCTGCTCGGCAAGCTCTCTTATTCTCTGCTCGGTGCTTTCTTTTCTCTCTGCGAGCTCTTTCATCCTCGTCCGCAGAAATTCAATCCGCTGCAGTTGTTGTTCAATCTTGCTTTGAATTTCTACAAGAGAATTACCCGCTCGGCTTAGCTCATGTTCCTTTTCCATTATCTTTTGAGTCAGCTCGGCTGCTTCGGTGTCATGTTTTCCGACTTCGGTGGTAATTGTCGCAACCTGGTCTTCGATTTGTTCAAGCTCGGTACGTTTTTGAGCGCTTTGGGTTTTCATCTGATGGTATTCAGAAAGCCAGTATTGTACCTGGAGCTGTTTGAGCCGGTCGCTGTAAGCAAGATAGTTTCTGGCCTTACCCGCCTGATACTTAACACTGCGAAGCCGTTGTTGAACCTCGCCAAGAATATCTGCAAGGCGAAGAAGATTCTGCTCGGTTCGCTCGAGTTTGCGAAGCGCCTCTTTTTTATGAGCTCTATATTTGCTGATGCCGGCGGCCTCTTCAAAGACAGACCTTCGGTCCACTTTTGAAGCATTCAGAAGCTGTTCAATCTGTCCCTGTTCAATAATGGAATAAGCCCTCGTGCCTATTCCGGTGTCCATAAATAATTCACGAATATCCTTGAGCCGGCAGAGCTTGTTGTTTATCAGGTATTCGCTTTCACCGCTTTTGTATATCCGACGCGTGATCTGGACCTCGTCGGTCTCAATCGGCAAACGTCCTGTTCCGGCCCCTTCCGGATTGGAAATAAACAAACTGACCTCAGCCGTGCCACTCGGTTTTCTGCTGCTGCTGCCGCTGAATATTACATCGGCCATCTGGTCGCTTCGAAGACTTTTGACCCGCTGTTCACCAAGAACCCACTTGACCGCATCAACGATATTGCTTTTCCCGCAGCCATTGGGGCCTACAATAACCGTCACAGGCAAATCAAAATCAAATTCCGTCTTGTCAGCGAAACTTTTGAAGCCGTCAAGAACAATTTTTTCAAGTCGCATATTGCTTTCCTGTTATTACTGTCCGATAAATATGCTCTTTATTCTTATGCGCACAGTCACTCCGCTGACACGCAGTATTATTATCGGCCGATACCTTCGCTGAGCTTGACATTTAGAGACCGATTTTCGGCGGGGGCCCTTTTCTAAATTCCGCCTCTATGGCGCCTTTTTGGCACATCTGCCTTAAAAGGGCAATGACTTCACTGTAAGAAACGTTCAAGCCGGGTCGTCCGGATTGGTTTTCTCGAACCGGCTCTTCACACAAAGTTCGTATAATGTCACCGACTTCATAAGTGCTTTTTAGTTGAATTGGTTTCGTATCCGGCCGCCTCGGATGCTTGCGTATTATCGAGACGTACGGCTCAGAAGGCCGGGCGTTAATTGTTATGTCACCATCCGGTGATTGAATAAAAACATTCTCCCGGCAACGTAAGGAACCGCCAAACAAAACGATAGTCGGCCTGTCGCTGCGAGTAACGTAAATACCTTTATATCTCGTTTGCGTAACCTGCTCCAGATATAATTTGCGGCCGACGTAATCGCTCATAATCGTAATATCATCCAATTCTTTTAAGCTCTTATAAGCAGCAAGTTTGACATCAAAATCATCATCACGCAAAAGTGTACGCGATATAGCCGCCGCCACAACTTTCTCTGCAGATTCATTAATCGCCTCCAGTGCCTCAATGCGATATAATGAGTTCTCATTTGTTGCTATCCGGCGAAGCGCCTCTAACCCTTTCTCACTTCCCAGATTGAGCATACATCTGGCTGCATTTAAACAAACCTCTTCATCAGACGAACTCAGCAAAGGACTCAGTTTCTCCAAACTCTGTCTTCCTATAGCTTCAAGAGCTATCTCACTTTGCTGCTTATTTGCTGCTCCTGCAAGTTTTCCGACAAGCTGTAATATTCTCGCCTCGATGGCTTGAGGTGTTTGCGCTACATAAGTTGATGTGACCAAAGATGCAAATTTTGCTTTCTGTTTTCTGTATTTCGATGGCACTGTTACCACAATCTGACCCGGTGAAACTGCGGCAGCTATATCTTTGCCGTACCGCCCATTGATACGGTTGCGAATAAGCCCCGCTACTTCATAATCCGGCTCGCGAAGTGAGACGTTTATTTGGGATTCATCAAGAACCCTGCCACCACTGAGAATATATCCTGTTGTTGGGTCCGAAACTTCATCACTGAGAGTATCCATAAAAACAGCGCCCTGGGCTCTCGCCAGAACCCTGATTGACGGACCAAGTCTTCCGGCGGGCTTAAGCTCTGCACCGTACAGCCACCCACCTTCCAGTGAGGTCGTCTGAGTCCCTGTAAGAGCAGTTACGAGTAAATCAAAAGACTGGTTCTTGTAAGTCCCCGCCGGAATCACGCCCTCAAGAAAAACCACAGCAGTATCGGCGCTGCTTAAGAACCCTGAAGCATCGATATCGGGCAACTGCTTAAGGATATATTTTTGTAGATAATCCCTGATTTGAGGCGGACATTCCGCCGAACCTGTCCCTCTCAAATTCCCAATAACCCCATAACCTTCAACACTGACCGCTCCCGGTAAAAAGACCTCAGCCAGGTTCCCTATCGTAGTTTCTATGTCCAAAGTAAACGGCTTCGCGGCCTCAAATGTCCTCTGTTTTTTACACCCGGCGAAAAGAAAGCAGCAAATCAAAACAACCGCTGCAGGAATCCTTTTGTTCGTGTATAAACCCATATTAATAAACCTCAAATGAACCTGTCTTCGTAAAGTAACCTGACACAAATACTACTTTCCAGGCCCTTTGTAGTCAAGCTAATTTCCAGTTTCCTAATGCACAAAACACTCATATCCTACAAAATAAACACCGGCTTACACCTAATAACCAGGGTTCCTGTATTAAGTATGTCAGATAATATGCAAAAAAAACAGCAAATTCTCTCCTGACGCAGAATGGAACGATAGTCATCAAATATCATTGGTCTGTAAGCACTTCA
>JBHPEQ010000158.1:0-3317 GCA_042576845.1 Planctomycetota bacterium | reverse complement strand
GCCTCATTGTTCTCACCACCTACTTGGTTTAATGCAATACTAAATGCTCCTAATTAAAATATAAGAAAAAAGTGAGCCACACACAATTTGGTTAGGACTGGAGTTTTATAGAAGTGCGTCTATCTCACCTCTGTTTTCTGTTGGGATTGGGCTGGTAGTGAGGGGTGGTAAAGACAGCGAAAATGCCTGCAGGGCAAGAAGAGAAAGTATTTATCGGCTACTGTAGGGATTTTCCTCACTTTTTACAGACGCAAGAAGGAGGAAAAAATTTATGTTAACAATTACACAAATATAAACCGTGATTTGTCTCGTGTTTGCAGACTGTGGTAAGCCCGATTGGTGCGGTGGCACCGAGAAAGGGAATGAGACAGAACGGATTATCCAACAGATGAGCAAAGACGAGCAATGACAGAGAATCCAACAAGCCGCTTCAGTAAATACTTAAAGCGAGCTCACAGGATCTCACAGGACAGCTCTCACAGCCACTTTACGCTCGTAGAATAGCTTATCTATCCTTGGGGGTAGTCATATGGCCTGTTTTTCAAAATCAGCCTTAAAATCCGCTCAAAACAACACTTTTACTGCTCGGCCTCGGTACGGTTATGGTGAGAAGGAAATATTAAGTTAAATGGGCAATGATTTGCTGTGTTTTTCCTTGCTTGGTAGCTATCGAAAAAAACGCTCCAAAACCTATTTTTTGTTTGACTTTTTTGCCGGGCAGGATATACTAATCTTTATATAAGGAGGAGCGATTCGAAGACTTCTCCAGCAACGCTTCTATCTCCCCCTACAGAATAAGTGTATATACTCCCTGTACCTGGTCAAATCCGGCCAAATACAGAATTGGAGGAAATAGTGAAGAAAAGGGATAAACAAATTTTGAAGTCATATCGAAAATCATTTGGGCCAGTTTCATTGTGTCTTTTGTTCACGGTAGCTGGTTTTGGTCAGGCGGCCACCTGGAATGTACCGGGGGATTCAGCCACTATTCAGGGCGGAATAGACCTGGCATCATACGGCGATACGGTCGAGGTGGCAGCGGGAACATATACAGAGCTAATTACTCTCAAGAACGGCTTGGCGGTCTTACTGTAAGGAGAAGAAAGTGAAAGAGAAGGGTGCTTTTGTCTTGACAATAGCGGTGATTGTTTTAGTTACAAGTAACTCTTGCGACGCATTTTCATACAAAATTGTAGATCTGGGTACACTTGGCAGCGACAGAACCAGACCCGATGGAATCAACAACAGGGGACAGGTCGTAGGTTACAGCGATAATGCCTATGGTGAAGGTCGAGCATTTCTTTTCGAGAACGAGGTAATCGTCGACATAGACACTTTAGCCAATGACATGACGATAGCACATGCCATAAATGATGAGGGACAAATTGTTGGACAAAGCAAAGACAGTAATGGCGTTGGCCATGCTTTTTTATACGAGAATGGGATAATGACCGGTCTCGGCACACTCAGTGGGAGGGGTAGTGGGGCATATGCTATCAACAACAAGGGACAAATCGTCGGGGATAGTTATAACGGGGATAATGAAGACCATGCTTTCCTTTATGAAAATGGACTGATGATTGATTTGGGCACGCTCGGCGGAACTTGGAGTCGCGCTACCGGTATCAACAATAGTGGCCTGGTTGTGGGGTTTAGCCGTGATAGTGGTAATAACGTGCACGCGTTTCTTCACAATGGCGATAGAATGGTCGACTTGGGCACGCTGGGTGGTACTATCAGCGAAGCATATGGTATAAATAATCGTGTACAAATCGTGGGTGTTAGCAGGGTTACCGACTATCAAAGCCGTGCGTTCCTATACCAAAATGGTGTAATGATTAATCTTAACACGCTGGGCGGAAATTATAGCAAAGCTTTTGCTATCAACGACAGGGGCCAGGTTGTTGGGGAAAGCTGGAATAACGAGAATCAGACTCACGCATTCCTATACGAAAATGGTGTAATGATTGATTTAAATAACCAGCTAGACAGCGGAACGGGCTGGGAACTGATCTCTGCTCGATGCATCAATGAGATTGGACAGATTGTTGGTACGGGTAAGATTGACGGCAAAGTTCGTGGTTTCTTGATGACTCCAATTTATGAGCCGGTCGTCTATTACGTTGATGCAGATGCCAATGGTGCAAATGATGGGTTGAGCTGGTCAGATGCGTTCAATCATCTTCAGGACGCCCTGGCAGCTGCCTGGCGTGGTGATGAGATATGGGTCGCAGAGGGTATTTACACGCCTGATAGCAACACGGCTAATCCTGATGGCACCAGCGATAGAACGGCTAGTTTCCAACTTAAAAGCGGGATTGTAATTAAAGGTGGTTATGCAGGCTACGGCGAGTCAGATCCCAATGCGAGGGATATTGAAATCTATGAGACTATTCTGAGTGGAGATCTAAACGGTGACGATGATGGTTTTACCAACAATGGTGAGAACAGCTATCATATTGTAACTGGTGTTGGTACAGATGAAACAGCTGTCCTCGACGGCTTCATCATCACCGCCGGAAATGCCAATGGCAGTGATGCAAGGCGAAGGGGCGGCGGGATGTACAACGTCTCTGGTAGTTCGACGCTGACAAACTGTACATTCACCGTTAACTCGGCAAAGTACGGCGGCGGGATGTTCAACTTCGAAAGCAGCCCTACGCTGACCAACTGCACGTTCAGCGGAAACTCGGCTGAGTGGGACGGTGGCGGAATTAACAACATCCACAGCAGCCCAACGATTACCAACTGCACGTTCAGCAGAAATGCTGCGTCGGAAAGTGCCGGCGGGATGGATAACTTGGGGTACAGCAATCCGACGGTTACGAACTGCACCTTTAATGGAAACTCGGCTTATGACTGGGGAGGTGCGATACGAAATGTCTTCTTCTCCAGCCCCACGATTACCAACTGCACATTTACAGGGAACTCAGCTGATGATGGCGGTGCAATCTGCTCAATAGATTTCAGCAACCCGACGGTGAGCAACTGCATCCTCTGGAGCAATACCACATCTTCCGGGGGCAATGAGATATATAATTATAGTACTAGCAGCATCCCGGTAATCAGTTACTGCGACATTGCCGGCTGCGGCAGCAGCGGTGCAGGTTGGGATGACGATTTGGGCGACGATGGAGGCGGTAATATCGACGCCGACCCGCTTTTTGTGGATGCGGACAATGATGATTATCATTTGTTGCCGGCTTCGCCCTGTATTGATGCGGGTGATAACACGGCAGTTCCACCTGATACGCTCGACCTTGACGGCGATGGCGATACAGTTGAGCCGACGCCGTGGGACCTCGACGGACGGCCGC
>JBHPEQ010000157.1:0-3360 GCA_042576845.1 Planctomycetota bacterium | reverse complement strand
GGGTTTATCACTGGCTAAAGGGATTAAAAATTTAAGCTGCACTGTCTTCGATGAAAAACAGTTGAAATCAAAGGGGATGGGCGGGATTCTTGCCGTAGGAGGCGGCTCGCAAAATAAGCCGAGACTCATTGTTCTTAAATACAATTCGCCCGCCGGAAAAGCAAATAAGCTTCCTGTTGTCGGATTGGTTGGCAAGGCGATAACATTTGATTCGGGTGGGATAAGCATTAAGCCGGCTCAGGGAATGCAGGAGATGAAACTGGATAAATCCGGCGGAACGGCGGTGCTCGGGACACTCAAAGCAGTTGCGGAACTGAAACTACCGTTAAATGTCTACGGTATTGTTCCCTCGGCGGAAAATCTGCCCAGCGGAACAAGCTATCGTCCCGGTGATATTATTACAACATTCAGCGGTAAAACAGTCGAGGTCCAGAATACCGACGCCGAGGGAAGAATGATATTGAGCGACGGACTGAATTATGCGGTTAAACATGGCTGCGATATAATCATCGACATAGCGACGTTGACCGGTGCCTGCAAGGTTGCACTGGGACAATATATGGCCGGACTGATGAGCAATGATGACGAGCTGAAAAGACAATTGCAGAAAGCATCCCGCAACAGTGGGGAAAAAGTTTGGCCTATGCCCTTCGGTGAAGAGTATCTCAAAGAGATGAAGAGCAAAATAGCGGATTTGAAGAATATCGGCAGCAAATGGGGCGGGGCTTGCACGGCGGCGGCGTTTCTGGGTCAGTTCGTAGGCGAGAAAAAATGGGCGCATATTGATATGGCCGGTGTCGACATTTTTGAGAAAGCGACAAAATTTTCGGTGGAAGGGTCCAGCGGGTTCGGCGTCCGGCTGATGACGAGTTTTCTTATACAGTTAGCAGGTTAGCCCTCAAAAGAATGTATGTTAAGAGTACTTGCTGAGAAAAGAACTGTTTTTTCGATGAGTGTAAACCGTTATGCAGGGTAAGGAAAATGAGCAAAAAAAGCAAAGCTATAGATACCGATAGAATTGAACGAGCTGTAAAAGAAATACTTTCAGCTATCGGAGAAGACACCACACGTGAGGGGCTTAAAGGCACACCTGTCCGGATTGCAAAGATGTATAAGGAACTGCTGGCGGGGATGCACGAGAACCCCAAAAAGCATATTAGCAGGGCCTTTAAAGAAAAATATGATGAGATTGTTTTGCTTCGTGACATACCTTTCTATAGTATCTGCGAACATCATCTGATGCCTTTCATCGGTTCCGCCCATGTTGCCTACCTGCCGACGGGTACAGTGCTTGGTGTCAGCAAGCTGGCTCGTATAGTGGATTGTTTTTCACGCCGGCTGCAGGTTCAGGAGCGGTTGACCGACCAGATTGCGGATTTCATAATGAAGAATCTGGAACTGATGGGAGTTGTGGTTGTGCTGGAGGCGTCCCATAGCTGTATGACGATTCGCGGTGTAAAAAAGCCCGGCTCTGTGATGGTAACATCGTCGCTTCGCGGCATATTTAAGAAAGACCCTCGTAGCCGAAGCGAAATTATGTCTCTTATACATAAAGGAAATAAGTAACGGACAAGATAAAAAGAGAAGGTTAAAGTAAGCGTTCTTATGCATAAACTCAGAAGGCAGGTTCGGTTTTCGCTGAATCCGTTTTTGACCTCGGATATTGACGGTTTTAATTCTTATGTATCCAGACCAGCAGGAGAAGGGTTGTCGCTGTTTTTTGAACTGGGCATAGAAATAACAGGCAGCGTTGAAACAGATACGGGTTTCGTCGTTAATGTGGTTGATGTTGACGAAAAGGTTCGCCAACTGGTCGTCCCGATTTTTGCCAGGCGTTTGAGAGCGGAGTTTCAGGCCGGCAGAGGTATCGATTTTTCAGGAATTGTCGGGCTTTTGGGCCTTGCCTGGTCTCGATTAACTGATGCATTTGGGAAAGCTAAGCTCACCGAACTGAGTTTGAAGCTGAACCCTTTCCGAAAGATAATGCTCGATTGCGAGGATTATACTATGGTTTATTTTGGGGAAAAGTTTGAATTTGCTGCGACTCATAAGCTTTGGAATGATGAATTCAGTGAGGAGCGTAATTTTGAAGTTTTCGGCAAATGTGCGAACCCGGGTGGTCACGGCCATAACTACATTGTCGAAGTAACGGTTAAAACCATCCCGGAAAATGGTGATTTCTGCATCGGCGACTTCGAACGCGTGGTGAATGCTGAGCTGATAAAGCTTCTTGACCATAAGAATCTTAACGAAGACCTTGAGTTTTTTAGACAAAACAATCCTACCGTTGAAAATATTGTGGTTTTTGCGTGGGATAAACTTGCCGGCAAATTCGGCCAGGCAAAACTGCACTGCGTTACTGTTTGGGAGACAGAGAAAACATATTGCTCATATTATGGACCATAAGTGCTATTTGACAGTAATCTGTTGCGAATAACCGGAAAGGTTAAGATTAGCCGTTGTCACAACGGATGTATCTGTGGCATTTTCAAGGTCTATGGCGCAGCTTCCTTGGTGTGCAGACGATATAACTATTGGGCCTTCCGCAGATTTATTGCTCACAGGTGACCTCAGTGTCTCCTTCTGGTTCAATGCCGGTTCTTTCCCGTCAGGCAACTCGCCGGATCCTGTGTTTACCTTGACTGCCGATGCTGCAGCTAGTGGAACTGCAAAGCTGGCCGAGCTTGCCATCGATAAGAATGGCGACCTTGTTTATGCCCATGAGTACGGAGACCACGGTTCAAGCGAGCAGACATATACTTTCTCAACAGCCAATCTGTCCCTCGATACCTGGTACAACATCGCACTGATAAGAGATGCTGATGCTGGAACCAAGGATGTTTATCTTTACCTCGACGACAGTCTGGTCGACACTTATTCCTACACTCAGCAGCCCGAAGGCTATACCGAAGGCACGCTGCACATAGGAGGCTATACCGGCGCAAACTTCGACGGCACGATTGACGAGTTTGCGATATTTGGCTCGACCCTGACCAGCCAGAATGTGACCGATATTTATAATGCTGCACAGGTACCGGAGCCCACGACAGTTTGCCTGCTTGCTCTCGGCGGCATGGTGTTACTCGGCTATAGACGCAAATAGAACCAGCTAAAACCAAAACATTCCAAATCTGCTACATTTCAGCTCGCCGTGGTTGGTGTTGTACATCCCTCTGCCGGTATAACGTATGGCATCAGCGCCGCCATCATTCCAGCTGCCCCAGCCGCTTTCAAAGTCATCGTAGCTCAGCTTGGTTTAGAGCGTACCAGGAGTTGGTGTGGCTGCCGTCCAGTTGTTAGAGTCACTGCCGTAAGAGGAAGTTGAGCTCCTGGTTAGTGACATCCCTGAGCCGTCTGGTT
>JBHPEQ010000156.1:0-3453 GCA_042576845.1 Planctomycetota bacterium | reverse complement strand
AAAAGATGGGAAACTGCATCCCTTACAAGAAGCATTTGTAGAAAACCATACACTTAACTTATTTTAATAACCTTGTATTTTTATCTTTTCAAATCAACGAATACAAACAATTCATCTCAAAAAGCTGTCTCTCTTTGAAATAGCTATGAACCAATATACAAAATGAATTCTGTCTTGCAAAGATATTCTTGGAAAGACGCTAAACTTTCAATGGATAAAACTTGATTAATCATAGTAAAATATCTATTCTAAGTTTATGAACGACCTTCAAATCTACAGAAAAGCAGCTCAGCTACTCAAAAAGGGCAGAAATATTGCTCTGGTAACCATAATATCAACGACTGGCTCTGCTCCCGGAAAAGTAGGTTACAAAATGCTTGTCTGGGGTGAAGGAGAATCTTTTGGCACCGTGGGGGTGGTTTTACTGAAGCTGAAATAATTAGTACAGCCAAAAATATCCTCCCCCAGATTGAAAATCAAGTTTTCAGATTTGACCTCGATGGTACCGAAAAGATTGAAAGAGGAATATGTGGCGGCTCAATAGAATTTCTTATCGAGACCTTTGACAAAAAAAGTCTGCCGTTATTCAAAGAACTTTCAACCGTTATCGAGAATGGAGGCACAGGTGTACTTATTTCAATCAGTTCCGGCAATAAATCGCCTGAGAAAATCTTTCTTAAAGATGCTGCTCAAATTGATACCGCCACTAATATTAATTTCCCCCCTGAAATCATGGAAACCATAAAAAAACTGATTGCCAAAGAACAATCTGCGAAGAAAACATTAGAGAATGGAGTGGAAATTTTTATAGAAACTATTTCTCAGCAGCCAATGGTTTTTATTTTTGGTGCGGGACATTTATCCTTCTATATCTCAAAGTATGCAAAATCCCTAAATTTCCGAGTTACTGTCTGCGATGACAGGGTGGAGTTTGCAAATAGAGACAGATTTCCAGATGCAGATAATATTATTGTCGAAGATTTCGAAAATGTTTTCGAGGAACTGAATATCGGCAAGAATTCATATATTGTCATTGTCACAAAGGGACACAAATGTGATGAAATAGTCCTTGAAAACGCACTCAAGACCAATGCAAAATATATCGGAATGATAGGAAGCAAAAGAAAAACTTTAACTATTTTAGAAAGGCTCAATACAAAGGGAATTCCAGCAGAAACACTAAACAGGGTTTTTTCTCCTATTGGCATTTCAATAGGTGCAGTTACACCTCAAGAGATCGCTTTAAGTATAGTTTGCGAGCTTGTAAAAATCAGAAGGCTTGGAGATGCCTGCCAAACGAATCATATGAAAATGGGTTTTTCTACAAAGCTGAAGGGAAAATAATTATGATAAATGCGATAATATTAGCAGCCGGTGAGTCGAAGAGAATGGGGAAATTAAAACCACTGTTAAAATTCAAAGATAAGACATTCATAGAACAAATTATATCGGTGCTTAAACTTTCTGATGTAGGCAGGATAACGGTTGTTCTTGGAGCAGAGGCTGAAGCTATTAAAAAATCGGTTGATTTGTCTGGAACAAACATCGTGGTAAACAGGGAATATCAGAAAGGACAGTTGTCATCTTTGAGTGTTGGAATAAAAAATACGCCAGAGGAGACAGAAGCGATACTCCTCTGTTTGGTGGACAACCCCTTTATTACAAAAGAGGTTGTTGATAAAATTATCAGCACATTCAAAGAAACAAATAGTCCAATCATTGTCCCTGTTTTCAATAAACAAAGAGGGCATCCTGCTTTATTCTCAAGGTCATTATTCAATGAACTGCTCGATGCTCGCCAGGATCAGGGAGCAAGATATGTCCTGTATTCAAACGAAGAAAGGGTTCTTGAACTGGAAACATCTGAAAGCGGAATACTTATTGGTATTGATACTCCAGAGGATTATAAATTGCACTTCGAGGTCAATCCATAAAGATTTTTTTGATGGATAGCTCCAAGAAAAAACTCAGCATGGCGGCATTCTCCACCTGGTTGGCAACTTGTATTTCCTCATCGTCTTCGGAGATAATGTCGAGGATGTCTTGGGGTAAGGTTGCTTTCTCGGTAGAGCTGCTACCGGCGTCATCTTATGGTTTTTTTCACGAAATGAATAAGGCCATAAAACTGCCACCACTTTTTTCGGTTAACTCAATGGCTGTAACTTAATGAGAGGAGTTCATACAACCTTACTACAACCAAAAGGTCAATTAGCGTGTAAAACTACAAAAATTGTAAATCCATAAGATTAGTAATATCAAAGACTTAAAAAATTAGAAAAAATGATGAACGTTTTGAACATCCGATGGTTGACCGTGCTCTAAATATAAGTGTGCACAAGCCACTCACGAAAGGCCGTAGAAGCGATGTGCGTTCCCCCAGAAGAGCTTACGTTCTTCTTCAGAGGAGCGATTTTGTACAATCTCATGGAGCAGATTAACCCATACGTGCAGTGGCGCTGCACGAGTGCAGACCGGCCAATCGCTGCCAAAAACCACTCTATCCGGCCCGAACGCGTCCTGACAATGAGTAACAATGGGTGACAGGACTTCGGCGGTCGCCTTCCCCCTCGGCACGCGAGCAATGATTCCGCTGATTTTGCATATCACATTCGTCTGCTTGGCCAGTGTATCAATATCGCATTTCCACTGAACGCCATCATGCCTTGGCTCTCTGCCCCAGTCCAGCTTGCGATTGAATGCAAGCGGATCGGCATTGCCGCAGTGATCAAGGATGAATTGCGTATCGCTGCATTGCTCGACCAGCTTTGCCGCTTGCCCGATTAATCCGGGTGAGACCAGCAGATCGAAACTCATGTTCAGGCTGCCCAGCAATCGTAAGTTTTGAATTAGCCGATTATCTTCTAACTGCCTGGCGTTATTCAGGCCGGCTCGCAAGCCTTTAACATAGGGATTACCCTTGAATTGAAGGATGTAATCCTTAAAGCTGTCTTCCAGAATCAATCCGCCAATCACAGCTGCGCAGGTGGGATTGCTCTTGTCCGCACATACCTTTACAATATGTTCCGCCTCAGCAAGCTTCTGCTCGCGTGCAACAGCTACCTCCATATAAATCGCCTTTGTGACCCCCAGCCCCTCCGTCGCCTTTTTATAGTCGGCCATCGTGAAATCCCGCGTTAGTTCTCCACCATCCTTGAGCCACGGCAATCGAAACTGACTCAGATTCCACAAATGCTGATGCGTGTCTACAATTTCAAGAGCGCTCACAGGGTGTTTTGACCCTGCCCACACAACATCCTTACAGCCGATTACTAACATAGCTGAACCGAAAAGAAATTGTCTGCGATTCATTGGACATCCTCTCTGTTGAGTTTCGTCGGGAAAGTATAATCTGACATTTCTCATATTAAACGCTTAGCTACACCGCTAAGCCTCATTTCCAATAGAATATCAAACCCATATTGAAATTCAAGCTTTTTGGCGGCTAATCCGTAC
>JBHPEQ010000155.1:0-3462 GCA_042576845.1 Planctomycetota bacterium | reverse complement strand
TTGTAATCGAACAAAAAGGTGTTACAAGCAACAATCTCCAGGATGTTATCAATGCCACCCAATCAAGTTGCTTTGTACACAAGCCCTTCGGGTCATTAGTATTATGGTCCGTTGTGATACTAAGCAGAATAAGGGCTTCATCAGCGCCTTTGATGCGGAATCCGGACCGGCCTTCGTTAATAAATGCCTCGCCCTCGCCGCCCTTCAGCGATACCGCCGCTGTTATTGCAAAACGTTTCTTTTCGTAGAACTCTCCCACGAATCCAAAACGCTCTCCTTCAGCCCAGGGCATCAGCGTACATTCAGGGTCTTCAATTCGTGACAGCTCCGCAGAACATGTAATCATATTCCTCTTATCAGCCGAAAGCCGAACAACAATAATACCTTCAGTACTCGAAGCAAAGACTTCGCGAGTGTATTTAACATTATTTTTACCGTATGTAACTCGCGCTATTGCTGTCGAAAGGTCCAGCTCACGGCGGTAATCCTCCACATCCCCTTGTCCCGGAAAGTTAATATAGAGGTCACCGGCAGGCTGAAAAGGGTCCGGTCCGTAGTGCACCTCATAGTGTAGGGGAGGATTTCCATTGCTGACACCCTGAGAACCAAGTAACCGGTGGGCGGCATTGCTCGCCTCGATAAGCTTCCCCTCGAAAAACAGTTTTCGGATATAAGGAAGGTGATGAGCCACCTTTGGATTCGTCCGCCCTCGCAGCTTTGAGTCACGCCACAGCCATGAGTGATTCAGTCCAATCCGCTCTTGCGGCACAGTCCCCATAACCATTGCACCAACCTGGCCGTTACCGACAGGCAACCCGTCTTGCCATTGGCTTGCCGGCTCAAGATAAAAGAATTTCAATTCATTACCGGATTCGACAGCATTCGTAACACCAGCCATTAATATCAACATCGATAAAACCGCAGCAATACGTAATTTGAAAACCATAATTTCCAGCTTTCTCGTTGCTTACACGACTAAATGAAACCACACTAAAATCATTTATAATGTTACTGATTTAACATTTTCTTTACGCCAGATAGCCATCACGGTAATACGGCTGCAGCCACTCAATGCCCTCATTACGATAGAAAGGTTCCAGAGCAACACGCATCTTGTCCATTGCCTCATTGTCTAACAGCTCGAATCTTTTCAGAATCGCAATGTTGTCTTTGACGTTTTCAAGACTGCTCATTGCGATTACAGCAGTGTTTACTTCTTTAAGTGAAAGCGCATAGCGGACAAGCTCCTCGGGTTTTAACTCTTGAATCATCTCCCGAGGTTTTATCACCTTCATAGCTATCACGCCCATACCTTTATCCGCAGCTATGGGCATTGCCTTGCCCTCAAAGTCCTGCTGCTGCCCGTCCTCGATATCATAGTCGTTATGGCTCAGGGCTATCAGCATCGTATCAAGCTCATACTCCTTTGCTGCGTAAGCCATAGCTTTTGCTGACTTGTGGCCGGTGAATCCGATATTCTTTACAACACCTTCCTCGCGCATCTTATACAGCACTTCAAGCACACTGCCCTTTTTGCCAAGAGCTTTCGCATCTTCCAAAGAAGTTAAGCCGTGAATCTGCCACAAATTAATGTAATCGGTCTGCAGGTGCCCTAAGCTTTCTTCAAGTTCACGCTTGGCTCCATCCGCCTGCCGGGCGCCAACCTTCGTTGACAGAAACACCTCTTTGCGGCGGTGCTTTAGAATCTTACCAAGCCGTTCCTCGCTGATAACTTCATCATCTCTGTAACCATTAGCAGTGTCCCAGTAATAAAGCCCATTATCCAATGCATATGTTAGCATCTCAAGCGCCTTATCTTCATCCCTCACCGCGTAAAATCGACTCCCCGTGCCATACCCTATCAGAGGAACTTCAGCACCCGTCTTACCTAACACTCCCGTTGGCAGCCCCTTGGCGTCAAAACCAGCTTCACCTTCACTTGCTGTTACGAGCTTTGAGCTGACAGCCAGTGCTGTTGTTGCAGCCACAGTACCCTTCAAAAACTCTCTTCGGGAAATTTGCTTATCTTTCATCATTCACTCCTTATCTTGAAAAGTTAATCGGATGCACTATTTCATTGGTTATTAGTTTATATAGAACGACATCAAATAACAATATTTTAATGGCTCTACAAAAATCTCTCTTTAACCGGCAATTCTGTCAAAAATCACACATCATAACCGGCCCTGGAAATACACCTTTAAGTTTGACGCGGCTCCGGCGTTTCGCTATTGTATTCACTACTGTTGTATTCGGATAGGTTCTAAGTACGCTATGAATATAATCCTGGCTATTTTACTGTTAATCGGTGGTTTGATAATACTCTGGAAAACCGCTGAGCTGCTCGTGGCGGGAGCTGTCCGGCTGGCGGAACTTCTCGGTATAAGCCCGCTGGTCATCGGCCTTACTGTTGTTGCAATGGGAACTTCGGCGCCGGAAGCGGCGGCGAGCATAGCTGGTGTCCTGCGAGGACCCGCAGATCTCGCCGTAGGAAATGTCTTCGGCTCAAACATCGCAAATCTGGCGCTTGTGGGCGGCTTTGTCGCCTTTATTCGACCGCTAACCATCAAAAAAATTACACTCAAGCGCGAGATACCCGTAATGCTGCTGTCTGCTTTGCTATTGTGGCCTTTTCTACAAAATTCACACTTCTCTCGTCCAGAAGCTGCCGCCCTGCTCATTATTTTTGCTGGCTTGCTGATTATAACGGTTCATCTGGCCCGCAAAGAAGGCGTAGAGGTCAAAGTCGAACAGTACGAGGCCAAAGCCCCCGAAAAAATGATAAAGTGCCTGTTGCTTGTAGCTGCCGGATTGTTCGGCCTTGCTTTAGGCGCAAAGATGACGGTCGAAGGGGCCGTCTCTATCGGCTTAAAGCTCGGACTTAGTGAAGGTGTTATTGCGCTGACAATCATCGCGTTCGGCACCTCGCTGCCGGAGCTTGTTACCTGCATCGTTGCCGCTCTTAAAAAGCAGGACGAAATTTCAATCGGAAATCTCGTCGGCTCCAACATCTTCAACACCCTGCTCGTAACCGGCGGTGCAGGCCTGGTCAAACCATTTACAATAAGCTCTCGCTTCGCAGGCGGTACCGACTACTGGATTATGATTATCGTAAGTGCCGGCTTCGCCGCTATAGTCATCCTCAGCCGACGCGTTATTGGCAAGCTCGGCGGCTCCGTCCTCCTCTGCACATACATCGCATATATTATCTACCTCTTCGCATTCAGTACATAACCCCCCTTCCCCCGGCCATTCCGACTTCCCCCGGCCATTCCACCGCCACCGAGTACAAGGGCAATGCATACGGACTGGATAGACCCCTACGATAAGATTTACAAGGTCTCGACATCACCCTGATAGTCTAACGCAGTCGAAAGATAATCGATAAAATCATTGCGAGCGAACCGACTATTCTTCTTTCTTGGTATTTAACAACCCCTTTAAGCCCTCTATAACGCCTTT
>JBHPEQ010000154.1:0-3557 GCA_042576845.1 Planctomycetota bacterium | reverse complement strand
CGCTTATGGGGCAGGGCAAGTTCGGTGACTGGGACGATGGTGGGACATCTGAGGCAGAGGTTCTCTATCATAATGGCGTTTATCATATGTTCTATGGTGGAGCTGAATTTTTCGGTCCGCGTCTGGAGCATGTCGGCTATGCTTACAGTAAAGACGGGTACAATTTTGTAAAGCATTCCAAGAATCCGATCGTGTCTCGTTTTGAAAATCCGAATGCCGCTTCTTTTTCGGAAGTTCATGTCATCATGGACATTCCTTTCATCTATCTGTACCACACACTACGTTACGAACGCCTGGGCGGACATGACTATCCATGGGTAGAAAACATCGGGGTTCAGGTCCTTGCTACACAGAGACCGTTTAGCCTTGAAATGCCGGTGATCAACCTCGATACGCTCAAAGCCGGGCAGACGACATCGCTGGATGATTCAACTCCGCTGTGCCTTGGAAATATCAACGATATATCGATTACCGCTGAGTGTACCTACAGCAAGAATGCAAGGAAACCGATAACAATTCACATCGTTTCCAGCCCGGACGGTATGAAGTACGATACGACCGATCTGTTTACTTTCGATAATGATTTCAAGCCCGGCAAAACAGCCAGAAAAACTTTATATCTGGAAAAGAAAGTGCGTTATATTAAGGTTACTGTCGAAAATGCGGACCAGTCGCAGAGCGTTTCAGACGTGAACATAACCGCATCATTAAAAGGTTAGATAGATCAAAGCGCAGAAGAAAATGGCACTCGAAAGAAATGACAATCAAAAGGAGAATTACCATGAGAACTAAAATTTATGCTGGTTTGGTACTGACCATGGTTTTCGTATTTTCAGGTAATCTTATCGCTCGATCCTCTTCGAGCGATGCCGGTTTTGATGCCCGTATAAAGATCGATATCGATCGAACCATCGGCTCGATCAACAAGAACTTATACGGGAATTTCGTCGAGCACCTGGGACGGTGCGTTTACGGCGGAGTTTATGATCCGGATTCAAAACAAGCCGATTCGAATGGTTTTCGCAAGGACGTTATGGAAGCGGTAAAAGATCTGAATGTTTCCATTACCCGTTACCCGGGAGGTAATTTCGTATCCAACTACCACTGGCTGGATGGGGTGGGTCCTCAAAGAACACCCAGAATGGAGCTTGCATGGGCCCGGCTTGAAACGAACGCTTTCGGAACAAATGAATTTATGGAGTTCGCCCAAGAGGTTGGTACCGAACCCTATTTTGCGGTGAACATGGGTACCGGAACTATCGAAGAGGCGCAACGCTGGGTGGAATACTGCAATGTCAAGGAAGGGCCATACTTTGCCGAACTGCGACGTAAGCATGGATACCCCCAGCCGCATAATATTAAGTACTGGAGTCTTGGAAATGAAATGGACGGATTTTGGCAGATGGGTCATCTCAATGCCGAAGACTATTGTAAAAAAGCCAGGGAAGCGGCAAAACTGATGAGGCTTACATCGCCCGGTATCAAACTTATCGCCGCAGGTTCATCAAACTATCGTCCCGATGCCGATCCTGATGCATGGAACGGTACGGTATTACATGAATTAAGTAAAGTAGTGGATTACATAGCCCTTCATATTTACGTTGGTAATCCTGAGAACAATTACTATAACTTCCTTTCGACTCCTTTGGTTTTGGAAGAACGCACCAAAATAGTAAAGGGCATGATCGACAGAGAAATGGTTCGGAGCAATCGGGGCGGCCGTGATCCTGTCTACATCGCATGGGACGAGTATAACGTATGGTATCGCGCCCGATCTGGAGATTCTGTGAGAGGAACGCGCGCCCTGGAGGAGCATTACAATCTGGAAGACGCCCTGGTTATCGCGGGATTTTTAAATGCATTTGTCCGAAACGCCGACATTGTAAAAATGGCCAATATGGCCCAACTGGTTAATGTGATAGCTCCCATTTTCACCAATGAAGAAACACTTTTTAAACAGACGATCTATTATCCTCTGCAACTGTTCTCCCAGAATGTATCCGGTACTTCACTCGATGTGTTTGTGGATTGCGATACCTATGATACCGAGAGATTTTTTCTGGGATTAGGAGAGACGACAACCGTCCAAAAGAATGTACCATACCTTGACGTATCGGTAGCCCATAATAACGGGGAACTCATAATTTGCGTTGTTAATCGTCATAAGGATAAAGCCATTAGGACCCAAATAATCTCTCAGGAAGGTGAGTTTGCGGGTAAATTTACGGTCCATGAAGTTAACGGTCCGGATATTAAAGCTGTCAATGATTTTGGCAAAGAGACGGTGAAAACCACACAAAAACCCAATATCAACGCATCAGGAAAAAGCTTTTCGTATTCCTTTGCGCCGCATTCATTTACCCTCATGAAAGGAACGATAGTAAACTAAAAGTGCCTGCCACTGTTTTGGATATGTCTGGGCGTGGGGTACAAAAATACATACGCAGCTTTGATTATATAAAAACCATACCATTTAATTTCTTAAAAATCAAGAGCCATGTTGACTTCACTCATTACCGTAATGTGCTCAAGAGGAAAATAAATCCAATTCAATAACTTCCAACGTATGTTCAATACGATGACCACTTTTACTGTCAATCAACCTTAAAATCCGCCTAAAATCCCTCCTCATCCAGAGCCTGTACCTACCACTTTCTGGCCTTGTTGTTCGTCTTGGTATAGATGGCGGTTTTGTATGGTTGGACTGGCGTATTCGGCCTGATCCTGGACGAATCTGAGGTCCTTCTCGACGTATATTACGCCCGCCTAATTCAACTACATAGCAATACAGATACATGTAACAACTTCATGATAATTCTCCTATAGGAAATTAGCCGAAATTAACGTAATTAATGAAATGCTAATTTGAAATGCAACGCTAAAAATGCTTAGAAATCGCGCGCGTAGAGCTAACCATTAAAAGCACAAGTTTGCATCTGTACGAAAAAGGTATTAAAACAACGTATTTTCTCGAAGGATACGATAGAAATGGGGTTTTAGCACTACCCTTTACGGTATTGTTGTTATATACGGATATATACAGTTTTTTGTTATATGTGGATTTTTTGTTTGTTTAAGGGTGGTTTGGTTTGTCACATAGGGAGGTGAATGGTAAGGGGTGGTATGGTTAGCGGTTTTTGGTGAAATGGTAAGCGGTCGGAAGGCGGTTGAGGTCGTATATTATGGTGTTTATGTTGCATGATGCAGTTCACTGTATTCTACAGCATTACCGTGAGCGGTGTTTATATGCTCTACAGAATCTTTTAAACCCCTGTAAAATGAGTGCTTTGAGCCCGTAGAATCAACGATCTCCTTTCGACCGGTATGAAACACCGCATATCATAAGATCGGGCCTTTAATTTCCTAAAAACCACTTTCATGAAGTCTTTATAAGTGCCATGATTGCCGCTTTGATATGCTCCGGCAGTTCCGGCCAAACAGCTACCATCTGCTGTAATTCGGGGCTGATTTTAGGCGTTTTTGCAGAATCAGTCCCCGATTCAGGCCACCTCTTGACAGGGGTAGAATTATAAGTTATGTTAGAATCGTTGTTTGCG
>JBHPEQ010000153.1:0-3602 GCA_042576845.1 Planctomycetota bacterium | reverse complement strand
GCGGTTGAGGTAGCCCGAAGCAGGCAAGGCGACTGCACGGAGTTTGCGGTTCTTACTGCGGCAATATGCCGGGCTCTCGGCATACCGGCGAAGGTGGTTGTTGGATTGGCTTATGTCAGCGAATACAAAGGACTCGAGCACCGCTTCGGAGGACACGCCTGGACTCAGGCGTATGTCGGCAACAGATGGATTGGTATAGATGCAGCTTTCAGGAGCGCAGGGCTCGGCGGCTATGGACCGGGGCATATCACCCTGGCAAAAGGCAATGGCAACCCGGAAGATTTCTTCGCCCTGCTCAACACCCTGGGCCAGTTCAAAATCGAAAAGGCAGAAGTAAAAAAAGGCGAATAAAGCCCGAACAGCTAGCTGACTTTGTAATCGTAACCAGCGACAATCCCCGGACTGAAGACGCCATCCTCGAGAACAAGCTGGACGTTTGTGCTGCCGTTATAGGTATTAAGCTGCGGCTGGTAAGCGACGTTGAAAAAATCAGCATCAAGCAGTTTCTTTTCCAGCTTGCCCATACCAAAGCCGATACAGCGGACCGAAGCGGTGCCATCTTCTATTGCAAGCTGGAGATGTTTGCTTTTTACACCGACCCTTCTGGGCGGCGATGCAAGGCGAACCCCCTTCGTTGCAAAGACAGGTTTCGGATTGCCCTGGCCGAAGGGTCCGAGCAGCCGAAGCTCTTCGACCACCGCCTTGCTGAATTCAGCCAGCGGTGCGGCGGCATCAATGTGTAGTTTTGCGACTACGTCTCCATCGGAGAGGTTCTGCCGGGCGTAATCTTCCAAATCGGATGCGAACCGGTCAATGTTTTCCTTCTTTATAGTTATCCCGGCAGCCATTTTGTGCCCGCCGAAATCAATAAGATGCCCTGAGCAGGCGCTGATGGCCTCGAAAATGTCGAAGCCGGCAATTGAGCGTGCCGAGCCCTGGGCGGGACTCTCGGCTAAATTAATCATAATCGTCGGTCGATAGTATCTGTCGATGATTCGGGAGGCGACGATTCCGATAACGCCGCTGTGCCAGTTTTCATCGGCAAGGACGATTACTTTCCGGTCGGGGTGATTTAAGCCCTGGCGGACTATCATCTCGCAGGCCTGTCTGTATATTTTCTGTTCACATTGGCGGCGCCTATCGTTTTGTTCTTTCAGGTAACGAGCTATCTGCATAGAGCGCATCTGGCTGGTGCTGGTAAGCAGTTCAACTGCCAACCTCGCATGTCCCATTCTTCCTGCGGCATTGAGCATCGGCGCAAGGCGAAAGCCGATTGCGTAGCTATCGAGTCCCTGCCCGGTCAGGCCCGCCACCTCAATGAGCTCCCGGACGCCTGTCAGCTCTGACTCCGGCAGCGATTTGAGGCCGTAACTGGTGAGGATTCTGTTCTCACCCCGCAGGTCGACCACATCGGCAATAGTTCCCATAGCAGCTAAGGACGTTGCATCTATCATAAAGCTGCGCAATTTGGGTGGTAATTTCCCTGTCTTTGTGAATTTATTTGCCACCGCCCAGGCCAGCTTAAAAGCGACCATAGAGCCGGAAGAATCCTGGTTCGGATAAGAGGTGTCGAGGGCGGGATAAACTATTGCTTTAGCTTTCGGCAGCTCATCGGATCTCTGGTGATGGTCGGTAATTATCAGGTCAAGGCCGAGCTCTTCGGCAAGCTCGGCGGATTTGAATGCGGTGATGCCGCAATCGACCGTAATTACAAGTCTTGTTCCCGCTTCGGCCAGCGATTTTATGGCCTCAGTGTTTAGGCCGTAACCTTCTTCTATGCGGTGCGGGATATAGTAATCGACGTCGGCGCCGAGCAGCGTTAAGATTTGCCAGAGGATTGAGACGCCCGTGATGCCGTCGACGTCATAGTCGCCGTATATGGTGATTTTCTCGCTGCTGTTTACCGCCCGGACTATTCGCTCCAGAGCCGGTTCAATCCCCGGCATTTTCTCCGGCTCGATAAGCTCTTTGAGTTTGGGCCTGATGAAGGCGGCGGCTGACTGCGGGTCACTGACGCCTCTGTTGATTAAAACTTGTGCTAAAAGAGGCGAGACTTTAAGCTTACCGGCAAGCCGGACAGAGTTTTCCTCCGGCGGTTTTATTATCCACTTCTTTTTGCCGGCTTGTATTCTCGGTATCGACTGAACAGAATGCTTTTCGCTTTGCGTCCCTGCAGAAAGCTGCATTTAGAATAATCCTTTTATTCGAAGATTTTTCACGAGCTTCTTGGGTGTCGGTTTCCACTTTATCAGTAAATTATTTATAGCAGAAAAGATGTCGTTTCCGCAAGCGCTGTTTTTCAGACCCACATTCAGTTTCTTTCAACAGGCCAGAAGACCTGGTCACCGCCGCTGGCCTCTTGTCCCCAGTTACTCGGCGCCCCGCCGTCGTCATCAAAATCCGCTCCCAAACTATACAGTAAAAAATCGCCGTTCTTCTTCCTGTAAACCAACGGCTCATCGCTGTAAGGGTCCATCGGTAACTCTTTTAGATAGTCGGCTGAGACCAGCTCCCGCAGTCCGGCAGGGAGCTTGTCCTTGTCGGCTTTATATCTGAAAACAGCAATTGTGGTTATCAGCGCATCAGTCTCGGTTTTTGCCCGGAACGACATCTCCGTAACCCGCACAAAAGAAGGGACCAGTATACCCAACATAAGATTTTTCTTTGTCATCTCTATTACAATCTTTTCCATATCCTTCCCTTCGTTGTGTAACCGGCCGGGACTTCTACCGGCGGTATCACTGAAATACTCGAATAGTTTATCGGTCAGCTCTGTTGTTTGCTTCCTTTCCATTTTCTCCCAGTCTTGCCTTTGCTGCTCGTCAAGCTGAGCTAACAATCCGGAAATAACGGAAATAATTGGTCTTTGTTCCTCCGACAGTTTTTCCGGATGCTCGGTTATAGATTCTGGTATGTGGCCGCCTCCCTTACCATCATCGGTAAATATCCTTTGGATATGGTCATAAAGCAAAAACTTCTCGGCGGTAAAGTCAATAAGGTGGCTTTTGTCTGCTGACAGCGACATAAGCTCTTTTTGAAAGTCCTCAAGCAAAACCGCCGCTGGTTCTGTTCTGTCGAGAATTTCGAAGCCGGTTCGCACCGCAATCGCACTAACGCTAATTCCAACTAACTGCTCAACTAAAAGTTTCGGGCCCCTAAGGTGTGCACCAAATTGGTAACATACCAAAACATCGGAAAAGGCCTGGCTGAAATCGGCTTGTTTGCTATTGAGCTTAGCCCGCAGGCAAAACGCGTAGGCCAACCCTCTTGCCTTAGCAAGTGACGGCAATGCTATATCCCACATAGAACTTCCCTGATATTCTCGCCAATAGCACGGCTTTTCAGTTCCATACTTTATTTGTTCAAACGAATCATTGTTAGCTTTAACCCAACTCTGTAACTGAAGCTGTTTGCCCGAAGGCAGCTCCTCAGGCCAATCTCTAAGCTCGGACCTGCTTAGCTGTGAAGGCAATTCAATAAAATTCTCAAACGCTTTCTCGTAGAACGGGGCGGCGTTAAGATTATTGGGGCAGTCCGCTTGTACAACCTCATTCAATTTGGCGATGTAGTCAACCTTCACCTCGATTTTATCTTCGGCTTGT
>JBHPEQ010000152.1:0-3610 GCA_042576845.1 Planctomycetota bacterium | reverse complement strand
ATTTGCTTTTTCCTTTGTCAGCTCATTCAAGTCGTCGCGGTAGAACTCCAGCCGGACAAATGAAAATGATGATGAAGGGGGGCACATCTAAAAAGCCGCTTTCCTCCCGTATATTTGAAGTAGCCGACCTGCAGGACGACGGAAGCCAGCTCGACGACAAAGACACCGCCGATAATGAAAAGCAGGACTTCATTTCTTGTAACCAGTGCCCCATATCCCATAGCAGCGCCTAAAGGCAGCGAGCCGACATCTCCCATAAAGGTTTGTGCAGGGTGGCAGTTGTACCATAAAAAGCCGAGAACGGCGCCAAGGATTGCCGAGTAAAAGATTGACAGCTCGCCGGCCTGCGGTATGTGAGGCAGCAACAGATAGCTCGCCCAGGTAACCTGGGAAGTTCTGGTCATATCCTCAGAGGCGACATAGCACAGTATCGCCAGGACCAGAGAGACCATCCCGACGCAACCGGCGGCCAGCCCGTCCATACCATCGGTGATATTGACGGCGTTGCTGGTGGCGGATATGTAAAAAATGGCAATCACTACAAAGGCCCAGTGCGGCAGAGGAAATCCGGGTTTATAGAATGGAGGCCAGAACCGGATACCATCCGGTATGTTGACAAAATCAGCATACAGAAACGAAGCGATGAGAACGGCACCACCGAACTGGAAGATGAGCTTCTCCCACGGCTTTAGTCCTTCCCTCGTGCGATGATGTGAAACAGCAGTGAGTTTTAGCCAGTCATCGACACCGCCGAGAACACCGAACCATATCAGCAGAATAATCGCCTTTTGAACAAATGGATTATTCAGTTTTGCCCACAACAACGTGCCCACCAAAACCGCAAGAATCATAATCAACCCGCCCATTGTGGGGGTATTTGCTTTTTCCTTTGTCAGCTCATTCAAGTCGTCGCGGTAGAATTCCGGCCGGTCGCCGATTTTTTTTCTCATAAGCCATCGAATGATTTTCGGCCCGAGCAAAAGCGCTATTAAAAACCCGGTCAATACCGCTGCTATACTGCGGAACATTACATCCTGGTAGGCATAGAAGCCAAGCCGGTGGGTAAAAACATCACGCAAATACCATAACAGGTGATAAATCATTTTATATTTTGTGCCTCTTGATTAGCGGCTCGATATTCAGATTGCTTTCGAAGCATTAGGCCGGCCCGAAAAGGTCTTTTAGCTTTTCCACAACCGTTTCCAGCTTCATTGCCCTTGAGCCCTTTACCAATATTATATCGTAATCTTTTATGTAATCTGCCAGCTTATTACAAGCAGAAAGGGCGTCATCAAAAAATTTTATCTCCAAATCGTAATCAGCGTTCTTGCCAGCGGCCTCAGCGGTGAGTCCGGCAAGCTGTCCGACCGCCAGCAGCAGACGCACGTTCGCCTTCGCTACACAGCAGCCAAGCTCCTGATGCAGCTTCTCAGCATCCTCTCCAAGCTCTGCCATATCGCCGCAGATAAAAACCGACCGACGTTTTTTATTCCGGCTCAAGTTTGACAATATATCCAGCGCATTCTCCATTGAAGCAGGATTTGCATTATAGCAATCGTCTAAAACGGTCAGCGTTCCAATCCGCAGTAGTTCCGCACGCATAGAGACAGGGCGGACGGCTTTAACAGCTTCTGCAAAATCCTCGACTCTTATGCCGAGCCGGCTGCATACAGACCAGGCGGCAATCGTATTTTCAACAGCACCGCTGCCGGGAAGCGGCAGGTAAATACCTGTGCCATTTATGGCAAAGGTGCTTGATAAATCTTTGTATTGAATATTCTCAGCATAGAAGTCGGTAACTGCGGATTTGCCAAAGGTAACGAAGTCAAGGTCTTTTTGCCGGCAGGCGTTTACTAAAGCCCGACAGTCGGCGTTTATTATCAACAATCCCTCCTCCTTCAGTCCTTCGGATATTGCAGCTTTCTCTTCAGCTATGTTTTCCAGAGAACCAAAGCCCTCAAGATGGCTTGGGTGAATATTTGTGATTAGAGCAATATCAGGTATTGCGATGCGTGTAAGAGCGGCAATCTCGCCGGGATGATTTGTGCCCAATTCGAGGACAAGGATTTGGTCGTCTGAATCAGCGGCGAGTATGGATAAAGGCAGGCCGGTTAATGTATTAAAGTTCTTCGGCGCCTGGTGAACCTGGTAACGCCGGCTTAAGACGTGGGAAATTATATTTCTCGTCGTGGTCTTGCCGACGGAACCGGTGATAGCAATGACTTTGAATTCCCCTTTCTGACGATACCAGCGTGCGAAATCGCCGAGGGCTTGTAAGCTGTCATTGACTTTGAGTATAGTTTTGTCGGCAAATTCCTCGGTGTTTACATCTTTGTTTACCACGGCACAGACGGCGCCTTTAGCAAAAGCGCCAGCGAGAAAAACGACACCGTCAAAATTTTCGCCTTTGATTGCGAAGAAGCACTGGCCAGGCCCAATGGTGCGCGAATCGGTGCTAACTCCGGTGAAAGTTGCCGTTGTTTCTATCGATTCGGCTTTTATTATCCGAGCTAAATCCGCAACCTGGAATCTTTTCATTTTCTTCTGTTGATAAAGTCCTGTGCTATCTTCTTGTCGCTGAAATCGAACCTTTGCCTTCCGATTATCTGATATGCTTCGTGTCCCTTGCCTGCAATGAGGACGAAATCGTTCTTTGCAGCCCTTTCAATAGCAAGCTTTATGGCTTTTTTCCTGTCCGCCTCAACGATGATTTTCTGTGAGTCCGGGTTACTGAAACCTGCGGTTATATCATTAATTATACCGAGGGCGTCTTCAGTCCGGGGATTGTCGCTGGTTACGATTACAAAGTCAGCTAACTGTTCGGCGACTTTCGCCATTCGAGGCCTTTTAGTTTTGTCTCTGTCGCCGCCGCAGCCGAATACCACAATTAATTCTCCTTCACAGACCGGCTTTAAGGTAGCCAGGGTGTTTTTCAGTGCATCATCGGTATGGGCATAATCGATAAAGGCCGAAAAGCCGTGGCTTGGAAGTTTTTCGAGTCGGCCGGGAATGGTTTTCAGCGCTGAGAGTCCGTCTGCAACCGTTTTCAAATCAAAGCCGATTGCGATTGTCAGTCCCGCCGCAGCCAGGCAGTTGGCAACATTATACCGGCCCGGCAGTGAGATTTTTACCATTCGACTTTGGCCTGCATATCCCAGCAGAAAAGCGGTCTCCTCTGCATCCATAGCTTTGATTTGAGCTGTGATATCAGCTGGTTCATCAACGGCATACCATAATATATCTGCTTTGGTTTGCTCGGCTATTTTGTGCGCCTCGGCGGATTGTTTATTCAAGACAGAAACAGAACCAGATGGTAAATCCTGGAAGAGTTTTGCCTTGGCGGCTAAGTAATCGGCTTTTGTTTTATGGTAATCAAGATGGTCGCCTGCGAGATTTGTAAAGGCGGCGGCTTTGAAGTCTATGGCGGCGAGTCGATTCTGGGCCAGTGCGTGAGAGCTGGCTTCGATGACCATATATTTTGCACCGGCCTGGACCATCTGGTATTGTTTTTCGGCTACATCGAGGCAATCAGGGGTAGTAAGGCCTGCCTCGCAGCTTTTTTCGCCGGTGTCATAATAAATTGTCCCGATAAGTCCGCACTTTTGGCCTG
>JBHPEQ010000151.1:0-3623 GCA_042576845.1 Planctomycetota bacterium | reverse complement strand
CCGAAGCAAAGAAGTGGAAAATCGAACAACTTTCTTTCAGCCCGACAGGAATAGGCGGTCTCCGCGAAGCCATCTTCGGCGTCAAAGGGCCCGGTGTCTGGGCGGAAATGGGCTATGAAGGAGGAGGGCACAGAGTCCAGCGCGTCCCGGAAACTGAATCACAGGGCAGAATCCATACCTCAGCCGCCACGGTAGCTGTCCTGCCCGAGCCGGAAGAGCTGGAAATCGAAATCGACCCCAGCGATGTCGAGGAACACGTCAGCAGGTCAAGCGGTCCCGGCGGCCAAAGCGTCAACAAACTAAGCAGCGCCGTCAAGCTCGAACATAAACCGACCGGGATTACGGTAAGTATGCAGGACGAAAAAAGCCAGCACAAAAATCGCGCCAAGGCCTGGCGAATCTTAAGAAGCAGAATTTACGAGCACTACGAGAGTAAAAAAAACGCCGAGCGCGACTCAAAACGCAAAACGATGATCGGCACCGGCGACCGCTCGCAGAAAATCAGAACATATAACTTTCCACAGAACCGCGTTACCGACCATAGAGTAAGCCTCTCGCTTTACTCTCTGGACAAAATAATGGCCGGCGATATGGCCGAGCTTATCGAAGCATTAAAAGAACACGAAAAACAGCAAAGATTGAAAAACCTTTAAAGACTGAAGACTCAAGGGCATGTTGTTCTGGGTCTGTTGTCTGGAGTCATAAACGATGCGAGTTGTTGTAACCGGAATGGTTGGAATTGACAAAAAGAGCTACCTGCAAAGTTTCTGTCAATTCGCCGCCGGTCAAAACAAAGAAGTCCTTCTATTCAATGTCGGCGATATGATGTATGCCGAGGCGCCCGATATACCGCCCGGTAAAATACTCGATATCCCGATGAAGCGACTCAGCTCGCTGCGCCGCAGCGTCTTCAAGGATATCATCGCAAAGGCAAAAAAAACTGACAACCTGATTATCAATACACACGCAACGTTTCGCTGGCGGCACGGCCTGTTTCCCGCAGTTGACTTCGACCAGATGCGTCAAATAAACGCTGATATGTATATCTGTCTGATAGACGGCGTTACCGCCCTTCACGCCCGCCATGCCGACGAGCATACCACAGAACACACGCTCAAGGATTTAATCGTCTGGCGAGAGGAAGAGCTCATCGGCACCGAGATGCTCCGCAACGGCATTAACGAAAAAGCAGCGTTTTACTGTCTGGCGCGCGGAGCACAAGAGCAGACCATCGAAACATTCTACAAACTTGTTTTCGAAGGCCGGATTAAAAAAGCATATCTGAGTTTTCCGATGACCCACGTCGCTCTGATGGAGGATGTCAAAAAAGAAATCAATCTCTTCCGACAATCGATGAAGCGATTCTTCATCTGCTTCGACCCCGGCGACCTTGAAGAATCGATGCTGCCATACTACGCCAAGCAGGCCGAGAAAAAAGGGCTTAGCTTCATCGAGGTAAACGTATCGGGACAGAAAAGACGGCTCAATGTAAATGAAGTCCGGCAAATTGAACGCGACATCAACAGTCAGATATACGCCAGGGATTTCCTGCTCATTGACCAGTCGGATATGATAATAAGTTTTATACCCACGCTTGACGACGGTCGACCTGCCGTCTCCAGCGGCGTCGAAAGAGAGCTCCAGCACGCCCACGAAGCAGCCAAAGAAGTATATGTAATCTGGAAAGCAAAGCAGCTCCCATCTGTCTTCGTTACACAAACGGCCACAAAAGTTTTTAACGATGCCGACAGCGCCGTTGATTTCTTTACCAACAAGGGATACATCAAAAAGTAACCGCACATAATACTACAGCGCAAGGTTGCGTTGTAGTACTAAGCACTTACGAATTTTGACCATCCCAAATATCCCCGAAATTTCGACCAAATGTACAGGTTCGCCCTATTTGCAGAAAAACCATGAAAAACTTTTCGTTATTTTTTATTTTTTGTTAGTCAACAGCATCCAATAACGTTACAATTCCAAATGTGCAGCTTGCTTTATCGCCGGTTTGATTATCGGTTTACCGAATTAGTTGGTAGATAAGAATGGATTCGCACAAAGCTGCAAAATGGATTGCCGCGATTTGTGTTTTCTCAATGGGATTGCATGCTCCCGCTTTCGCCGACCCCATCCATATCTATGGCGGCGAATTCGACCTGCCTATTACAGACAAAAACTGGATGCCCGATGCGGTCATAGAGGTTCCCGAACATCTTCCCATACACGACATCGACGTCGTCGTTACGATAACGCATACCAGTGCATTCGATTTGCAGATTTATCTCCAAAGCCCGGGCGAGTTTCAATTGTGTCTAAATATGTATAACCTGGATGAATTTTTCGTAGGCGGAGATTATGCAAATACCATTTTCGACGATGAAGCGTCAATTTCTATTGAGGATGTCCAGCCGCCTTTTACAGGACACCTCAGGCCAAGAGCCCCCGCCTTGCTGCAGGATTTTAACAGCCAGGACGCATTCGGCGTCTGGCGGCTGAGGGTGTATGACGCATACTATTACGATACAGGCACCCTGGATAGATTCGAACTTATCATAACAGCTCCTGAACCGTCAACAATCATCCTCCTCGCATTCGGCAGTGCTTTTATAATCGGTCTCAGGCCTCGGCTGAAGGTAAAAGCAGAACCTTCGAAATAAACTATTGCGGCTTTCACACCATAATAGTTTATTAGAGTTCCAAATATTCCGGCTTTCTTATGATTATCGCAATTACAATTTTTTTAATATCCGCGGCAACCCTCGGCCTGGAGCTGGTCCTGCTCAGAACACTGTCAACAGGTCACTGGCATAACTTTTCATACCTGGTTATCAGCACAGCTCTGCTCGGGTTCGGAGCAGGCGGAACATTTATCTGCGTTTGGGCAGGGGCCTTGACGAAACACTACAAAAAAGCTTTTTGGGCTCTGGCTTTTGGTTTTGCTGTGGCGGTGCCTGTAGTGTTTTATCTGAGCCAAAAGATTCCGCTCGATGAGCTTCAGTTAATATGGGACAAGCGACAGATATACTATCTTTTAGGGTATTATCTATTGTTTTTCATTCCATTTTTTTGTGCCGGAGCTTTCTTGGCTCTGGCATTCTTCGTTTTTGGCGAAAAGGCCCATCGTTTATATTTTTACAATATGACGGGCTCGGCCATTGGAGCTGCCGGAGCAGTGGCGCTGATGTATGGACATCCGCCGCAACAACTGCTTTTAGTCTTCAGCTCTATCGGTTTCCTTGCGGCAGTGCTGGTAACGCTTGAAATTTCGCGCAAGCTTTTCTTATTCACTTTGTTTACGGGCGTTGCTGTAATTCTTGTTTTTAGTCCACCTGAACGTATTCTTGACATCAGACTTTCCGAAAACAAATCGCTTGTTTACTACCGTGCCTGGCAGATATCCGAGCCGCCGCCTGCCCCGATAATACAAACTTTTGGTTCGTCAATCAGGTGGAAACTCAGCGCCGAGGTGGTATAGTCGAAGCATTTTAAATCCCGGACATCGTCAAAATGATTGACTGCTGAGATGCCGTCAGCATCACTGATGAGCAGCATTTGCTCAGGCAGTTTGCCGGTATATGTAAAGCTCAAACCCGGGAAGTATCTGATGCTCGGCGCTGTAAGAC
>JBHPEQ010000150.1:0-4172 GCA_042576845.1 Planctomycetota bacterium | reverse complement strand
CCTTGCTACTTCTCCCAAAATCCCTATAATTCTAAACCAAGGCACCTGTGGGGCTTGCAACCGGGAAGGCAGATAATTCGTGATTGGTAAATACTTGTCCTGAGCATTTGTCGAAGGATCGCGGCGGAGTTTACCCTGAGCGAAGTCCTGAATGTAATAGTTTATCCTGAGCGAGCTTAACGAGTCGAACGGGAAGGGCGGAGCCGAAGGGGTAGAAATGCTACATTATCCCAAATTCCGAGCGAAGGAGTTTACCCTGAGCCTAGTTGAAGGGAACGGGCCGCAATCTCAATCCAACGCCACTCTCAGCACCTTCCATATATACAACACCCGAACCATAAAATATCGAATACGTATTATAAAAATAACAGATGTCCTTAAAATTGTCTTGAGAGTATAATTAAATGTATTACATATATCATAAGAAAGGAGCTTAATTATGGCAAAGTCTGCAAAAAAGAAAACCGCAAAGAAAAGGAAAGACAGTGTCTATACTTGTAAGACTTGCGGTAAAGTCGCAAAAACTCGTTCTCATCTCTGTTCACCTGCTAAGGCTCAAGAGGTATATGCATGTGCCCTTTGCGGCGCAACCACCAGCGACCCGCGACACGTATGTGCCCCTATGGCGGCCCAGATGAAGTATGTTTGTAAAAACTGCGGCAGGGTTACACCATTTAGAGGTGCCGTCTGCCAACCCAAAGCTATTCGATAGAAGTGTGTATCTTAGCTGACTTTGTTGGGAAATGAGCTCAAAGCAGACGAATGATTTTCTGAGTTTTACTTAGGAGTAAAAAATGGATATATTTGATTATGCTATGCAGATGGAAAAACAAGCCGAAAATTATTATCGACAATTGGCTCAAGACACTGCTAACGAGGGCTTTAGAACGATATTTATTATGCTTGCCGATGAAGAAATAAAGCATTTTAACATTATTCTGGAAATGAAAACACAAACACCTGACAAAATCTCTAAAACAAATGTCCTCTCTAATGCTAAAAATGTTTTCATAAAAATGAGCCAACAGTCAGAAGATTTCATCTTCGAACAGGACCAAATCCAACTTTATAAAAAAGCCCAGAGCATCGAAGAAAAAAATCGTGAATTTTATCTGCAAAAGGCTGAAAAGGTCGACCAGCAGGCACAAAAAGAAATCTTCAAACAACTAGCGGAAGAAGAAAAAAAGCATTACTTCCTCCTTGAAAATATAATCGAATTCGTCTCTAAACCTCAACAGTGGCTCGAAAATGCTGAGTGGCACCATCTTGATGAATATTGATAACTACTTTGTATAAATTCAATTCAAACCGAAAAAATATGAGCGGTAATTCATAAACTAAAAAAATGGATGATATCTCAATAGTCCTTTGTGGTCAGGCCGGCCAGGGCATTCAGACCGTCGAATTCCTGCTGACAAGAATCCTAAAAGTCGCCGGCTTCAATGTCTTTGCGACAAAAGAATATATGTCTCGCATCCGGGGCGGACTGAATTCCACCCAAATAAGAGTCTCACAAAAACCTGTACGCGCCCTTGTTAATCAAATCGATATCCTCATACCACTTAATACCAGTGCTATTGAGCACGTGAAAAAAAGAATTTCTTCCCAAACACTTGTCCTTGGTGAAAAAGAAAATCTAAGCGCCGATATCTCTAAGGATAAATTCATTGAAGTGCCTTTTACTAAAATTGCCTCTGATATAGGTGATAAAATATACTCCAATATCGTCGCCGTTGGGACAATCGCTGGATTGTTCGGGATAGCTCTTGATACCGTTAACAGCTTCATAAAAGAATACTTCGTAGCTAAGTCTGAGGATATCGTTAAAAATAATACCGTGGCTGCAAAAGCTGGCCTTAAAATCGGCAGCGACCTCGTAAATGCAAAGAAAATCGAAATCAATATTCGCCCCGACAAAAACATTGAACATAATATCCTCCTCAGTGGCACCGAAGCTATCGGCCTTGGTGCTATAGCAGGAGGCTGTAACTTTATATCTTCTTACCCTATGTCGCCCTCAACTGGAGTGCTCGCTTTCCTCGCAAAACATTCCAAAGAATTCGATATCATCGTTGAACAAGCCGAAGACGAAATAGCTGCAATAAATATGGCAATAGGCGCATGGTATGCCGGTGCAAGAGCAATGGTCACCACATCGGGGGGCGGTTTCGCCCTAATGACCGAGGGTTTAAGCCTGTCGGGCATGTTGGAATCCCCAATGGTAATTCATCTCGCTCAAAGACCAGGTCCTGCTACTGGACTTCCTACTAGAACGGAACAGGCCGACCTCAACCTCGCCCTTTATGCCGGACATGGCGAATTCCCGAGGATTATCTTTGCGCCGGGGAAACTTGATGATGCTTTTTACCTGACTCAAAGGGCTTTTAATCTGGCAGACAAATACCAGGTACCCGTTTTCATATTAACCGACCAGTATTTCATCGATTCCTATTATAACACCCCTTCATTTAATCTCTCAGACATAAACATCAAAACTCACATCATCAAAACTAAAAAAAATTATAAAAGATATGAACTTACCGAAACTGGCCTCTCACCGCGCGGTATCCCCGGCTTTGGAAATGGCTTGGTGGCCGTAGACAGTGATGAGCACGACACCGAAGGCCATATCACCGAAGACCTCGACTTAAGAATCAAAATGGTTGACAAAAGACTAAAAAAGCTTGCACCATTCGATAACCAAATGATACAACCTGAACTAATAGGCCCTGATAATTACAAAAACCTTATAGTAGCCTGGGGCTCTACTTACAACATCATAAACGAAGCTATACAAAACCTCGGCAAAGACAACTTGGCTTTTCTGCACTTCAAACAAATACACCCGCTGCCAGTCCAGACTGCACGTTTCCTCAAAAAAGCACAACAAACCATCATAATAGAGAGCAACGCTACTGGACAATTTGCAGAACTGATTAAGCTAAAAACAGGAATTGATGCCGACCATAAAATCTTAAAGTACAGCGGACTAAGCTTTGCCGTTGAAGAAATCACAGAACAATTAGAGAAGATATTAGTGTAAGGAAACCAAAATATGCGCTCCTTCGATTTCGATATGCCTGATATTGACATAGCTTGGTGCCCCGGCTGTGGAAACTTCCCTATACTCAAGATACTTAAACAGACACTCACTGAACTGGAGATTGAACTGACAAACCTTGTCCTCGTTTCAGGTATTGGCCAGGCCGCAAAAACACCACACTATTTCAAAACCAATCTTTTCGATGGTCTGCATGGCCGAGCCCTGCCCCCAGCCACCGCCATAAAAGCTGCCAATCCAAACCTTACAGTCATTGCTGAAAGTGGTGACGGTGACATGTACGGCGAAGGTGGAAATCACTTCTTACATACAATCCGAAGAAACCCGAATATCACAAACATAATCCATGATAACATGGTCTATGGTCTCACAAAGGGACAAGCATCACCGACCAGCCAAAAAGGATTCGTCACACCAGTTCAGGTCAATGGAGTATTTCTTGAGCCCTTCAACCCTTTAGCTGTTGCTGTCGCTCTTGATGCATCGTTTGTTGCAAGGGCCTTCTCAGGACACATCAAACAGACAAAAGAAATCCTTAAAAAAGCAATTACTCACAATGGCTACGCATTGGTAGACATCCTCCAGCCATGCGTTACCTTTAATAAGCTTAATACATACCAGTGGTTCACAGAAAATACTTATTACCTTGACGACCATGATCCTCATGATAGAAACTTGGCCTTCCAAAAAGCCACAGAAGATGAAAAACTCCCCTTGGGTATCTTCTATATCAATCCCGACAAAACAACCTTCAAACAGAATATTGGATTATATCAAGAAGACCAAAGGCCATTATATCAACGCAAACCAAACTTTCAAAAGTTAGCCGGACTTATCAAAGAATTTAAAATAACCGCCTAACAGTTATCACTTGTCCTCCCATTTCGGACTCACATTATACCATATCCAACCCTTCTCCCCAACCCAAAAACTGCGAAAAAAGCGCACTTTTTAGTCAATTTTGGTAAATTTCGGCCACTTTTCGTTCATTTTTGCGCATTTTTACCCACTTTTGCTTTTTTACTCTCTTTTTCCTTTTGCCTTGTTTCACCAGCCTGTTCCACTTCTTTTGAGTGAGGAATTTTGTTCAAAGACAAGGCTTGCAGGTTCG
>JBHPEQ010000149.1:0-4234 GCA_042576845.1 Planctomycetota bacterium | reverse complement strand
GCCCTGTCGAGTTCCTTTGTGAATTCTGAGATTGTTTTGAAACGTTTTTCCCTTTCAGCGTTTATGGCCTTGTCGATGACCTTTGCCAGTGCCGCCGGTACAGTCTTGTTAACTTTATTAGCAGGTGGAGAACCCTTGCGAGGGATGTTTAAGGTCAGCATCTGGTACATGATAACGCCGGCGCTGAAAACATCGGCCCTGGCATCGACACCGGTCTTGGTGTCGGCAAGCTCGGGGGCACCATAATGGGCAGACCTGAATCCTTTGCCGGTGACATCAATATGTTTTTGGCTTAAAACTTTTGCGATTCCAAAGTCTATCAGCCTGATGTCGAATTTCGTAAGGTCGGAACTGTCAGGCTCGGCCTGCTTGCCTCTGGGAACTAGCATAATATTGCCGGGTTTAATATCTCTGTGGATTGTGTGTTCGTGAGCATAGGCCAGTGCGTCAAGGAGCTGACGAATTATGTGGAGCATTTCATCGAGACCAATTTTCTTCCCAGCAGCTCGGCGGGATTCAATAATATCGCTAAGCTCGAGCTGGCTTTTAATCAGCTCCATACATATGAAAATATATTTGTCGGCTCCTTCGGCATCAATTCGCTGTTCTACGCTGTAGGTCTTTATGATATAGCGGTGGGTGAGACTCCTCGCTATCATCGCCCCCTGCTTGAGGCGGTTGATAGCGGCCCTATCTCCTCTATGGCGAGACCATATCGTTTTAATTGCAATTTCCTCATTAGTGAGGTGGTCATATGCTTTATAAACTACTGCCTGTCCGCCCTCGCCGATTTTTTCAAGTATTTCATAATGATTGTTCCATATTTCATGCGACGGGTCCAAAGGCGTTATACCTTCGACGGCTTCAGCTGGCTTTAGTGTAGGTGGTGCAGGCTTTTCAGCCGCTTCAGTTGCAGGTTTAACTGTAACAGTTTCAATAGGTTCAACCTGCTTGGTTACTGCCGTTGTCGGGGTAGCATCAGCCTTTATCGTGCCCCGTTTCGATTTTTCCAGCAGTGACTTTTCGAGGGCTTTGGCAAAAGCTTCTGAGCTTGGCCAGCGTTTTTCAGGTGAGGGATTTGCCGCTTTAAGAATTGCTTCTGAGGTACTGGTTCCGAAAGCACCTTTGGCTATCTGGTCCTGGAGTCCGGCATGAAGTGATTCAAGAATTTTAGCCGGTTCATCCTTCGGCAGCGCAGTTGCAGAAAGAATTTCAAAAACAAGCAGCCCCGCCGAGAAAATGTCGCAACTCACGTCACAAGTAAACGTTTGGGCGTTTCTTACTTCGGGAGGAAGATAGCTGACCGTAGTAACATAACTGGTGCCGGCGCTGGTAGCTGGCCGGTCGGCGAAATAGCTTGCAAAACCAAAATCTCCAATGAAAATTTGCAGTTCAGAACTCAAAAAAACAGCATCGCTGGAAAGATTCCGGTGCACCACTTGACTGTTGTGGATGCCCTGTAGAATCATCAAGAACCGTTTAGCAAGATCTTCTCGAAACTTAAAGGACTGTGATGCCAGAAAATCAAAGCGTTTTGAGATTTTATCAACCTTGGCAGGTTGTATTGCAAACCAAAACAAATTTTTCGTATCACTGTAATCATAAATTCGTATGACTCCGGCAAGCTCAAGCTCCTCCATGAAGGTAATATCACATCGAAGATATTCTCTCAGGTGTCTTCGGGTAGTGGTACTGGATGTTTCTCTGAAGTCGAATATCTTAAGCCTGACAAGCGCATTGTCGGCCTTGTGGCGTGCAATATATTCCCTTACTGAAGCCGTGGTGTCTATGGTTTTTAGTATCTCATACCCTTCGGGTATAGTAGCAGGAACATCCGACATAGCCACTCCATATAAACAAAATCAAATATGAAAAATTAACGACCGCTGACCGGTCAGATAAATTCAAATCTCTAATACAGTAGATTATACATTTGTTTGGGCTAATACGCCAATAAATAGCCTATTTGCTTTAGCAGGTTTTTTTCTTGTGATTTGTCCTAAAAAGAGGTTAAAATAGCAAGAGAGAATAAAGGGCTTATTTAAGGATAACTAATTCAATAAAGCCTCAGAAGATGAAAATGAGGACTATGAAATGTCACTGCCGAGTGAATATGTGATAGAGGATGCTTTCAGGAGTATCGATGACGTTATCGTCTATTGTGCCAATCACCCTATTCATGGCCAGGTGAATGTTTATCTGCCGGATGACACTTTGCCTCTGGAACTTGCAAGTCAGGCACGCAGACGTCTGTATCAGAATGGACTCCAGATGCGAGAGGTCTCTTTACTGGATGTTTCTCTTGCTACAAAAGCACTTGAGGTTTCGCAGAACCCGACTGAACCATATATTGTGACAAAATATATAAAGCACGACCTTGAAGAATTTATCAGTAATGGGATTACAATAAAACCCAAGAGGATGTTTACGATACTTTCGCAGGTTTTACAGGTGGTGATAAACTTGGCTGAAAACGATTGTGCTATAAGCCATGTCCATCCGCGCCAGATCAAATTGTTTCAATTGAACAGCGGCGATATAAGTTTCAACGTTATTGAAGGTACAGAGCAGCAAACTTACGAAACTGAACTTCCCTCCGAAGCCGAAGATGAAAAACTTATTGATACAACCGGTACAGTTACGCCTCAAAAGGCTCTCGAAGAGAAAAAAACTTATGCCTCAACGCTCAAGATTACTCAAAAAATCGATGAAGCACCTGTGTCAAAAGATACTACCTCCACCACTGAAGCACAGCATGATATCGACCTAAAGGCAGTACCAGACGATAATGTTCCTGACAAAGATGACCAAAGACAGTTAAGAACAACACAAAGAAATATTTATCTTTTGGGAAACGTCACTTACCAGTTAATTTTTGGCAGAAAGTACTTGTCAAACGACAAAGTTGCGGAAGCTAATATTAAAAAACTCGCAGGAAGATGGCGAAAAATCTTGAATAAAGCGTTAAGCCGAAATCTTGACTTCCGCTATGATTCATATGAATCCATGCTGCAGGACATAAGAAAAGCCTCAAATAAAAACAAACGAATAGCCGTTGCTTCAATTCCTTTCCTGGTAATTCTGGTGCTTATCGGTGGTTATTTTGCATACGAACGGTATCGTCAGCATAAAATAATGACTTCTGAAGCTGGCCAAGCCATCGAGAGCTTTATTGATATTGTTAATGAAACCGAGGATAAAGTTCCTGAGCTTAAAGAACCTGAACCAGCCTCCCCAACACCCGATGAGCAAACTATACTTAAACCATTTGAGGAAATTGAACCTGTTGTCGGAGACTAAGAAGTCTCGGGACAAAAGCAATTCTCATCCCTCACCATTACATACAAAGCAGCAACTCGTCTGAACTACCCACTGAGGCCTTCCAGGTGCATCTGAATGAATGCTGTAACGCCTACATCACCGGCTTCGGTTATACCAGTGCCGTACTTTCCCATAACAAATGCCACGGATTCATCTAATGGCCAACCGATTTCTGTGTTAAGGATGATGACATACTCTGTCAAAGCGTCAAGCCATTCTCCAGCAGAGGCATAATGCGTACCGTCATTTATGTGTTCAGCGAATGCTTGACCAATTGAAGCAAACTGTTCTTCGGAAGGTGGTATGCCGGGCAGGCTGAACTCATTAACCACACGGCCTATAGCGGCAATGTGAGCTCCATCAGCATCTTGAAGAATCTCAACAAGATTTCTCAGTCGATTGGCTGCCTGATGAGGACGAAGATCCGTGGATTGCAGAAATGCTCCTGCCAAATACGCCTGAGTAATCTCCTGGCATAGGTTCTCATCCTCACCCTGCTGGTCCCCATCACATAGGCCGAGTTCTTGTGCCAGCCACTGAATATTATCGAAATTTGTCCCTTCGAGTATCTGCCCTGCATCTTCTGTTTCGGGCGACACCGGTGTCTCTGTGGACGACGCTTCTACTATCGCTTCCATCGAGAAAGAAGGTATTTCCTCCCCTTCTTCCTCCCCAAGAACCCAAGCACCCGGTCCGACATCAGGATTCTCCCCCTCACCCCGGAGCACATATTTGTACGTCCCCGGAAAAGCATCAGGGTCGTCTGCATACGGTAGGGTATCGTTGCTTTGAGCATAGTCCAAAGTTGGTGTTATACGTGAGCAGACCTCTAACCAGCCGATTCCAGGCAAAGAACTCAGAAAAGCAGTTCCAAACGGTTCAACAGTCTCGTATGCATCGACAACTATCGCTC
>JBHPEQ010000148.1:0-4247 GCA_042576845.1 Planctomycetota bacterium | reverse complement strand
AAAGATTATATTCTTTGCTTTTGCAAGTGGTTTGTAATTACTAAGCCGCATCTCAAGAAGCCGGTAAATATCGTTAAACTGCATAAACTGCAATCCGGTATTCTCATATATCCGGCGTTTAGGCATAAACTCGTACGCTTTTTCCATCATCTCTACAGTTGAGCTGCGATAATGATACGGATTTTCAATAAGTTCGCCTTGTTCATCTATCAGCCCCATCCCTGCACCCCAGCTATCGACACCAATACCCGCGATTTCTTTATCTGTGTGTTTGACGGCTTTGGAAATACCTGCTTTGACTTCAGAAAGCAGCACCTCAAAATCCCAGCGAAGTACGCCGTCCTTTTCAATCGGAACATTATCAAAGCGATGGATTTCTTCAAGAACAAGTTTCTCTGCTGAAACGGTGCCTAACATCACTCTACCGCTCTCTGCACCGAGATCAACGGCTATATACTGTTTTTCCTGTTCCATCTTAAATTCTTTTGTAATAACTCATTGGAATAATTAACAAGTGTTTCTTGTTTTGCTTGTCGTCTTTGACGACTCTGTCCAGAAGATAATATAAACCCTTGAAAATTCAAGAAGTGTTTGTATTGTGTTGTGGTTTATTATAATCGCGTTAGTGAGGTTTCATGCCTCTGTTTCTTTGGGATTATTAAAGTTAAAGGTTTTTTGAGTATAAACGGCGGAGCAAAAGTATCCCACCTGGCGAGTGGTTGAAATCAGTAGTAATCAAAACGATTCAGCATCATCCAATTATCATAACCATTCACCAACCGGTAACTGTTCTACTGCATGGCGCAAAACAGGATCGACATTCGTATATACTTTGTTTGTGAGATTGGGTGTAGAGTGCTCCAGTAGTTTTTGTGTTACAGCAGTGGATGTGCCGTTCTGAGCAAGCATAGAGCCAAAAGTCTTGCGCAAATCATGGAATTTCAAATCAGATAACCCCGCCTCCTGACATATTTTTCTCCATCGCTTGTGGCTGAATTTGTCAGCAAATAACCTTTCTTGCCCAACACCTAACTCAGACACATATTTGGTAAGCTCTGCCATTACTGGAGCTGACACAGGACGTGAGCCCATACTTTTTCTGGTCTTCTTGCTCGCTGTAGAAATATAGTTGTTCGCAAAATCGATGTCGCTAATTTTTAATGACTCAATATCACCTCGCCTAAGACCTGTACCTAAAGCCAGTAAAATTCTCATCTTAATTGACCGATAAGGCTCAGCTACTGACATCAACTTTCTAATCTGAGCATCGTTCAACGATTTAACCGGCCTTTCGTCTTCTTTTAATTCCCTAATTTTTATGGTTCCATTTAAGTATCGTTTTTCTCGGCACCAATTGATAAATGTTCTCAAATTTCTGATGTCTTTATTAAGCGTTGTCCGTTTTACTTCGCTGCCTCTTTGAAGAATGAATTTATCTATACTATTTTGTGCAATCTGCTTTGAACTGCATTTTCCTATCAACCGCTCAAAGTGCCGTAGTGTAAGGGCTGTTTCATAAAGTGTTGCTTCGGTGACACCCTGTACTTTTTTGGATTCCCTATATTCTTCGACCATCTGCTTCCAAGCTATGGGCACGATTCCTGTAAATACATCAGAATTAAGTTGGCTATATTTCAACTGGCAATAGTGTTCAGCTAATTTCTTGGAAGGCAATGCCTTTGCTTTACGCTTGCCACTTTCGTACCAACCCACCCACCAGCCTTTTATACCTGCTCTTTTATAAATCCAAATCTTTTTCATAATATCCATTCTATCGTAATTATGGGGGGCTGAATCAAGGCAAAAAGATGGCTGAGATTCACTCAAATCGGTGTCATAATGGTGACATAAATAAAAGCGTTAAAATTAGGTGAAACATAAGACTATATCACACATGAAGTTATGTGATGGAGGTGCTTCATTGTCAACGTATGTTCAATCCGATGACCACCCAATAGGCCTAAATAACCTTTCTACCTGCTTCTACTGACCAAACCTAGATTTTGATACCATGTTGTAATTAGCAGCTTTAGTGCTCTCAAGGTTTCCACCTGTGGTTGGTATCATAATAATACCCGTTTTTAATAAACCCCGAGACAAACCAAGCTCTTAAACCATTACAAATATAGGAATTAGACGGTCGTGAGTACATATCTCAGGTTCGGACAGTTCTTATACGTGGGGTGAGGTTGGTATTTACCAACCTTATGCAACCCATAAAAATCTATCAAAGGAACTTTTCCTATAATCTAAAACCATCGGTGGTATCGGGTTATTATGAGCATTGCTTCTCTCTTTGGTTCGGTCTTTGGTTAATACGATAATATACCACTTTTCAGAACCAACCAGAGAACATAGATATTGGAAGAAAGGCGCGGCATCAAAAGCCGTGTTATTATCGAAATTTTTACAAAACTACTTTGAGAAAGAAAATTCTTGAATGTTAAAGGTGATTTCTATAAAACATTGATGCTTTAAGTTATCATATTCATTACGTGATTAGTTATTCGGAAATGGAGTAGTTGTTATGATAAATAGAGATCTGAGTAGGCGGGACTTATTGAAGAAAATGGGTCAAGGGGCAGTGATGTTGCCCATACTGGGGAGCCTTGGCGGTTGTCTACACTCTAGGGAAGCAAGTTGTCAGGCAGGCAAACCCAAGCTGCTTAGGTTTGGTGTATGTGCCGATGTCCACATGGGCGTCATTCATGATGCTGAATTCCGTATGAAAACTTTTGTCGACCGGATGAACACTGAGCAAGTAGATTTTGTGATACAACTGGGAGATTTTAACTATCGCTATCGGGGTAATAAACCCGAACTGGCCGCTGAACATGAGAATTTTCAGGCGACCTGGAACCAATTTCAGGGACCTAGATATCATGTTTTGGGCAACCATGATAGTGATGGTTTTACCTGGGAGCAGACAATGGCTTTCTGGGGAATGAAAAAACGGTATTACAGCTTTGACCGGGGCGGATACCACTTTATAGTGTTGGACGGCAATGAAGAAAGAGAAAACAGACCACCTGGTTATCCCAGATATATCGGCCCGGAACAGGTCAGATGGCTCAAGAAGGATCTTGTCGAAACTGAGTATCAAACATTTATTTTCTCACATCAGAGCCTTGAAAATAAAGAAGGTGTGGAAAATAGAGCGGAGATACGGGGAATACTGGAAGAGGTCAACCAACAATCGGGTTTCCAAAAGGTGGTGGCCAGTTTTAGCGGGCACCATCACATCGACTATCATATCGTTATCAACGGCATTCACTATGTTCAGATCAACAGCATGTCATATCAGTGGCTCGGTGGAGACTACATTTACAAAAGATTCAGTGACGAAGTCGAGGAAGCTAATCCTTGGGTACGGTATACTGCTCCTTATAAGGATCCTTTATATGCGATTGTGACTCTGGAACCGCAGGGGATATTAAAGATCGAAGGGATTCGCAGCGAATACATTCCACCTACACCAGCAGAATTGGGGTATCCTGAGGGCGAAGAAGGAAATAAAGCTTCGCCCGTTATATCTGATCGTGTGGTGAAGTTCAAGGCATGATAAATTTGCTAGCTCCTATTTACATAGCATTAGAATTGGATGGCATGAATATAGGGGGCTATAGTGTCCGGGAAACTCCCCCTGTCCCTACCGCAAATTACATCCGAGCTTGATAGCTGATCAACACAACGTATTTTTTGCGGACTCATGGCTCTAAATGGGATTACATAAATTTATCTAAATCCTTGTAAGTAAACAAGAACCGAATTTTTGGGAGGGACACTTACGGGGTGTTACGTAACCTGCCGCTAAAACACCATAACTCTTTGCATACTAAAGACTTACAAAAACCCAGCATCTTCAAAATGTAACATAAAATGTTACATAAAAGTATCTTTAGATATGCATATGATGCCCCCGCTATTAAGACCTGGAGATAAAAACCAGGTCTTTTTTTATTTAGGGATATTTCAAAGCATTTATCGTGTTAGTTATTCATCTAACAACGAATACTAAGACAATTGTCAACTTTCTATTTTCGCATATTAATCAAGATAGAGTTTTTCGGGTGGACAGGCTGATTGTGTTGTATAAAGAACTTTTTTGAAGTTGAATAAATTTAATCAACGAGCTCGGCATCTTCACCATTACAGATCAGATAAAAAAGAACTAGTTCGGATGCGGCACCGATGTGCTTGTCAAGCGGAAATGGGACCATTAAGAATAACTATCTATCCTCTTGAAA
>JBHPEQ010000147.1:0-4283 GCA_042576845.1 Planctomycetota bacterium | reverse complement strand
ACAAGTATTGTGATATACTCTCATAACAACTGGTACATAAAACAGGGGCAGGCCAGTTGGAATGACAGAGGGAATATCGAATATCGCATGTAGTATCCAGTATTCATTATTCAGCCAAAAGCTCCCCCTTCCTGTAAGCGGGAAGGGAAATCGCCAAAAAACCTGCTGTTTTTGCCAAAAATCGACTAAACCATCAGGGCAGGAACGTCGAATATATTATTCTGATAGCGGTATAACTGATAGAGCGGCTTGAAAATAAACTTCCTATAAAATTTCTTTGACAAGTATTTTCAATAACTTGATAATTACGGCTTAAAACAGTTTGTGGCCTGCAGGGAAGCTCGACCCAGGCCTCTTCGCAGCCGGCTAACGGGTTTGTATATCGGACTAAGGTATTTATCCCCGTAAAATCAGGAAAAGACCGATAAACAGAAATTTGTGGCTGGTGTATATATAGAAGGATAGTTAATGAGCGAAACAAACTATGACAGCGTATTCGGCAAAATGGCTTTGGAGCAGGGTCTGTGTACGGATAATGAACTAAAGAGCTCTATGGAGAGGCTCCAATCCCGCGGTAGTGATAATCCTGTTGCACTTCAAGACCTTATGATAGAGCTGGGCTATATCACCGGGTCCCAGGCCGACAGAGTCAAGACGAATATTACGATGAGCAAAGCCGCCGCCTATCAGATTCCCGGCTATAAAGTTGTTGGCAAACTCGGTTCGGGCGCAATGGCCATCGTCTACAAAGCAAAGCAGTTGAGTTTGAACCGAACGGTTGCGGTTAAAGTTCTTCCGAAGCACTTCAGTGAAAATCCAGAATATGTCGAACGCTTCTACAAGGAAGGGCAAGCCGCTGCAAAGCTAAATCACAACAATATCGTACAGGCAATAGATGTCGGAGAAGCGGGCGGCTATCACTTTTTTGTAATGGAATACGTGGAGGGCAGAACCATTTATGACGATTTAGCGGCCGGTAAGATTTTCACGGAAGAAGAGGCGCTCGAGATAATCGTACAGGTTGCCCACGCATTGGAGCATGCCCACGCAAGAGGACTTATCCACCGTGACATCAAGCCCAAGAACATAATGATAAACACGGCCGGCGTAGTCAAACTCGCCGATATGGGTCTGGCCAGAGAAACTGCGGACATAGAAGCAGCCAAAACCGAAGCAGGTAAAGCTTATGGCACACCATACTACATCGCACCGGAGCAAATACGTGGAGAAATCGATGTAGACGGAAGGGTTGATATTTACGCACTGGGCAGCACATTATACCATATGGTAACCGGCAGAGTGCCCTTTAAGGCGGAAAATCCTACTGATGTAATGAAAAAACATCTTCGTGAAGAGCTGACTCCGCCCGACCACATAAATACCACGCTTAGCGCAGGCATTTCTGAAGTGATAGAGATTATGATGGCCAAGAAAAAAGCTGACCGCTACAACAATGTTGAGGAACTTCTGGCCGACCTCGATGCCCTTCAGAAGGGCCAGCCACCCGTTCGTGCTCACCAAAGGTTCGATGTCACCCAGCTCAAAAAGCTGGAGAATGGTGAAGAAGTGAGGGAAAGTAAGAAGGAAGTTTACACCGATGAAAGCATTATGCGTTATAAAACGGCGATATTGATTTTAGGTGCAGGACTGATTATAGCTTCTCTGTTCATTATCTTCATGCTTTTAAGGTCCTGATATTCTGCCGTCATTTTTCTTAAGGGGGGTTTTAATCGCTGCGTGTGAGAGAAAATCTACCGTTGATATAGATTAAAATACATCTGAAATACTTTACAGGACAAACAAGACACGAAATACTATGCCAAGAGGCGGCGCACATTTTGCTTCGGAAGAGCTGGTAAGGGTTCTTAGCTGTTATAAAATCGGCGTGATACATCAAGTAAAGCCGCTGTCCATCGGCAACAGGCGAGCTCCCAAGGTAGTCATAACGGCGGAAAAAGGCAGGTTCCTTCTCAAACGCAGAGCAAAGGGCAAAGACGACCTTTACCGTGTTTCTTTCGCTCATGCTGTTCAAAACCATCTGGAGGAAAAGAACTTTCCGGTTACCCCGCTTATCAGGACGGCGGACGGCAAAGACACTGCACTGCATCTGAACAGTCATATTTACGAGATGTTCAGATTTGTCGAAGGCAGTCGCTACAACGGCTCCGCAGAAGCAACCGTTGACGCAGCCCGGCAGCTTGCAAGATGTCACCGGAACCTGGCTGATTTTGCCGGCGAGTTCAAGCCGCTTCGAGGTGTCTTTCACGACTCCAGCTCCGTTCGCCGACATTTAAAATCTTTGGGGGCCGACAAAAAGACAGGCCCGAACGGAAGACTTCAAAATCAGGCCGAGGCCCTGATGATACTTTATAACGCATCAGCAGTCCGTGTCAATGAGCTTGGGTTCGACTCGTGGGATGAGCAGGTGGTTCACGGGGACTGGCACCCTGGTAATATCCTCTTTGCAGACGGCACAGTGATTGCTGTTCTTGACTTCGACTCTGTCCGTTTCGCTCCGCCGGTTATCGATTTGGCGAATGGCCTGCTGCAGTTCTCAATTGTCGGCGATCGACCAAACCCCGCCGACTGGCCCGACTATTTCGACCAGGCCAAGCTCGTCCAGTTTCTCAACGGCTATAGGGAAGCGGTAAAGCTCGATAAATACAAAACAGCCGCTTTACTTGATTTGATGATTGAGACGATGATAGCTGAGGCAGTTCTGCCGATAGCTGCGACCGGCTTTTTCGGCAGCCTTTCAGGCCTGGAATTTCTGCAAATGATTCACAGAAAAGCCAAATGGCTAAAAACTAACCGCAAAAAACTCGAAGCGGCAATGAAGTCATAACCGCCTATCAACACCGATAAGCGGTAACTTATTTAGCCGCCAATTAGTTCCTGTTGCGGAAACGTCTTTTGCTACTCTGCGAAGTACTTCGCTACGTAGCACGAGTTGTCATTCCTGCGAAGCTTGTCCCTGCAAAATAGGGGAGTAGGAATCCAGTTTATAGGCCGAAGAGTCCTGCTCCTGCGCCGGTGACGTTACTGGTTTTGCTTTCACTAATTATCAATAAAAAGGCCCCGGCCAACCGGGGGCTAAAAAGGGGTTAATAATTTTGAGTTTTTTTACTTTACTTCGAGGATGGAATTAAATCCGCCATAAGGATTTACTTCTGTGTTTTCGTTGTACGGGTCCTGCTGCCACTGGCCGTCGACTACAAGACGGTATCGATATTTCCCGGCGGGCAGTTTTAGCTTTGTCTGCCAGACTCCGCTGTGTCCGACTTTCTTCATCGGCAATTTTGCCGGCTGCCAGTTATTGAAGTCACCTGCGATTTGGACAGATTTAGCCCTTGGATAAAGAGTTACGAAGACGACAGCATTATTCATCTGGCTGACGCCGTAGTAGTCGGACAGTTTTACCTCAGTTTTGGCAAGTGTTGTTTCCGGAGGAGTTTGTTTTTGCGGTCGTTTTTCCTCTGAGATTTCCGGTATGGTCTGGATTTGTTGCGTTTGTTTTTCAGCGGTTTTTTCTATTCCTGGTTTTCTTTCGGGGATTTTTGCGGTTTTTAGGAGCTCATTTGCGCTGGTGCTGATTGCAGAAAGCTGGTTTGACAGAGAGCCGACAAGCTCACGGCGCTGCTGAGTTTTCTCTGTGCTGATGACTTCTTCGGCCAGTTTTTTGAAGTCCCTTTGGCCTTTGCTGGCTGGGTCGTATTCGCTGATGGGCTGACCAAAACTGGCGGCTTCCTTTAGTTTAGTGTTGAAGTTGACGATAGTCTCGAACATTTGTTCAGAGAAATGATTTTTGAGCTCTGCAAGAATTTCCCTGGCCATTTTTGTTCTTATGTCATACATACTGGCGAGGACCTTGACGTTTACCTGCTGGTTGCATCTTTCGCATAGTATTGCGAGCGTTTCGAGCTGCTTGCTTAGTCCATGTAGCGCAAAGTAGCCGGTTTCGACGGGAACGATGGCCTCTGTGGCCGCCCTCAGGGCGTTAAATGTAAGCAGTCCGACAGCCGGCGGACAATCGATGATTGTATAATCGTATTTGCTATCTACTTCTGTGAGGACATCTCTGAGGCAGCATTCGCGCCCATTAACGCCTGTCATCTGCTGCTCAAATGCAGATAAATCAAGACTGGCGGGTGCCAAATCCAGTCTCTCGCCAATCTGCCAGAGAATTTCGGTTATTCTTATTGGTTCGTTTCTGCTTTTACTGATGAGCACATCGTAGATGCTTTGTTCAATTTGCTGTTCGGGTACTGCCAGTCCGACGGCAC
>JBHPEQ010000146.1:0-4393 GCA_042576845.1 Planctomycetota bacterium | reverse complement strand
AAAACATTCCCAAAGCTCGATACGAAAAGCAAGCCCGGGCCATTGTTCTCGAACAGAAAAAGCTCGAACCTTCAAAAAGCATCCTGCCCATCGTTACGGCCGGCACCGCAGATTTGCCCGTTGCAGAAGAGGCGTCAGTAACGGCTGAGATCATGGGTCAGCGGACGGAAATAATCTGTGATGTGGGCGTCGCAGGTGGTTGACTGCGATGAGCGGCTTTTCCCAGGCGAAGGCGAGTGTTTTAGCAGCGGTTACGCCAACTATAAGAGCAATAGTTAAGCCGGGCTGATTTGCGACAGCGATTGCATCGATTGTCTCCTGGTTAACCTCTGCCTCATCGAGGGCTTCGGTTATAACGGGGTATATCTTCTCTATATGTGCTCGTGAAGCGATTTCAGGAACCACGCCGCCGTATTTTTCGTGCAGCTTATTTTGAGAAGCAACGACAGATGATTTGATAATTTTACCGTCAGCCACAACAGCCGCAGCGGTCTCATCGCAACTGGTCTCAATACCAAGGATGTTAATTGTCTCTCGTCGCTCGTGGCTCATAGCTTGTTTTTCTTTTTGTTTCATAAGACGGATATTAGCTGAATTAAAACAAAAAGGCAAAAAATTTAAACGCGAGGACACAATGAAGGCAGGCGAATTGTGTTAGTTTTTGGTTTTGCTTTTTAGTGTTGATTTTGCGAGTAGTATTATTTGTTTTGCGATGCTTTTACAGACGTGCGGCAGGGAAAATCTCACCGGTATTAGGTCGGGGATTACAAAGTCATTGCAGATATTTCGGGACAAGTCATCACCGACGATATTGATTTTATCGAAATCCGAGCAGCCGAACCGCATCAGCCGGGCTGCTTCCATGATTGGCACATCCCGCGGGTCGATGTTAATTAGTTTTGCGCAGACGGTTTCGCAGGCGATTGGCTCTGTTGAGCCGATAAGGCAGCCGAGCTTCTTCGGTGTCCCCTTGATTGGGCCTGGACCTTCCATAGCGATTACGGCGTCAACTATTGTCAGAGCCGGGTTGAGGAATTTGTATATTTCGATGAGCAGCTCTGCAAAACGATGCTGAGTTTTGCCTTTTGCGAAATGCAGGTATGCCTTTTGTTTTCCGGTAACAGTGCCGAACATATTTTTGACCGCAAAGCTTGCAGTTAATTGCTGATGTGTTTTTAACTTGGGCAGGTTTATGATAACATCGGCGTCGAGGGCGATTGAGCTAATGCCGAGTTTTGTATGAGCTTTCCCTATCCGAACTCTTTTTGGCTTATCGAGCTGTTTGACGGGAACGTTAAGTTTTCTCAGGGGCTCCTGCAATTTTAATTTCTTTACGCAGGTGAAAACATTGCTCCAGGCGGGTGAATCGGCGACGAAGGGTTTTGCGCCGAAGTCTTTGAGTAGTTTTGCCGTTTCGATGATTACAGCGGGGTCGGTCTGGACGGCGTGTCGGCGCGACTTCGGAGCGAGGAAGTTTGGTTTCAGAAGGACTGAGTCGGAAGCTTTTACAAACTTTTGCAGTCCGCCGAGCAGAGTGAACTGTCTTTGAAGAGCTTCGGCGATGGCGGGGCTTGAGTAATCTGAACATCGGGTAAGTGTTACTGTTGTATTCTGCATAGGACGAGTTAAAAAAGGACTCCCGTGCAAAGCAGCAGATAGATTCTGACGACGGGTTTTGGCTCTTTTCTGCTGAAGAAAACACTGTTGAGCGTAGATGGGTCGGCGTCTACTTGTTGCGGTCCGAGAACAAGGAAGTCGCCGGGACGCATTATCGCATTAAAGGTGACGGGTTCGAAGATGAACTGATTTTTCTTCTGTCTTTCTTCTATACTTTCAAGCGACGGAAGGGCGGGAGGTATGAATACGGAGCAAACGTTCAGATTGCATAAACCCACAGAGCCGGGCGCCTTTTCCGGTTTCAATCGCAGGGCAATGTTACCCGGCCCGACTGTTGCTCCGGTCATTGAGCCGCTGGTTGAGATATAGAAGATGCTTCGTTGATTTTGCAATTGAGCGATTCCAACATCCTGTGTTTGTCCTTCAGGAATAAGGACGGTAACTTTGTTTCTGGTTCGACCTGCTGCTTCAAGAAGCAGGCGGTCGACCTGTTCGACGATATCGCCCCGGCCAAGGCCTGCAAGGAAGGAATTTGCAGTAAAGGCACGATAGTCGGCAATTTGCAGTTGTTCTCTGGTGAGCATTTGCCACAGGTCGTTTAATCTTGGAGAGTTTGCTTCCGGTATCTCAATGATGTAGACATCAAAGTTAGCTGTTTTAATCATCTCAAATGGCCAGCTATCGTTGGGTTCGCTGGGCGGCAAGTCGGTAACTTTCAGTTCTTCCCAAATAGGTTTTTCTCGCTTTGAGCGACCACAACTGCCAAGAACCACCGCAGCGATGATAAGAACCATAATTTGTAGTTTGCGAGCCATAAAGATAGATTAGCAGCGGTGCGGTTTTGTGTCAATACGCAGATTATACCTAAAAGGCGGATTTGGTTCTTGAAATCTGGTGTTTTTTTCTGTAAAAGATAATTAAGCTGTTTCCGAGGCGTTAGAGTGCCGGAAGAGCGACGGTTATTTTTTTGGAGCCGAGTTATGGACGACGGCAAAGAGCAGCAAATAACAACACCGAGGGTTTCAAAGGGCAAAAAAGTAGTACCACTTCGTGGTGGGCGGAAATTTTATACAGGAATTGACATCGGCTCAATAAGCAGCGACGTCGTGGTGCTTGACGAAGCTGGGAACATGGTCTTCAGCGATTATCAGCGGACCAGGGGTAAACCACTTCAGAAAATTCGGGAGCAATTAGCCAAAGTTTTTGAGCAATTTAATGCATCTGATATGCTGCTTTGTGCGGCCACGGGCACAAACGGCCGCTTTTTGGCCAAGCTCATCGGGATACCTTTTGTCAATGAGGTTATGGCTCAAGCGACGGGTGTAAGCAAATTGTATCCTCAGCTTCGCCGGGCAACGATAATCGAGATGGGCGGCCAGGACAGCAAGCTGATAGAATTGTATTCCGAGGGCCCAAAGACAGGCATCCACGATTTTGCGTTGAATACGGGCTGTGCTGCCGGGACGGGCTCGTTTCTGGACCAGCAGGCAGAGCGGCTTGGTGTCGATATCGAAGGCCGGTTTGGCCAACTTGCCCTTGAGAGCAGGAACGTCCCGCGAATGGCGGGGCGATGCTCGGTTTTTGCCAAGAGCGATATGATTCATCTTCAGCAGCAGGCGACACCGAACTGCGATATTATAGCCGGCCTGTGCCGTGCGCTTGCGAGCAATTTAAAGAGCAATCTGGGCAGGGGCAGAGAATTTGTCAAGCCGATAATATTCACCGGTGGGGTAGCCGCTAACATCGGAGTCGTAAAGGCGATAGAAAAAGTTTTTGAACTGAGTCAAGGCGAGTTTATCGCCCCCGAAGAGCACTTTTTTACCGGCGCGATAGGAGCTGTGCTCGCCGCCAAAAACAAAGGCCTGCACCAGGAAAACAATAAGCTCGACCTTGAGAAAATCGACCGATATCTCAGGGAGCGGGGAACGGCGCTGAAGACAGCGCCACGACTTGAGCGTTTGGACAAACCAAGCTTGCCGGTTCCTGAAAGCGTGGTTTATTCAGATTTGCTTGACCAAGCCGATGAGCCGATAAAGGCATTCCTTGGTGTTGACGTGGGTTCGATAAGTACCAACGTCGCTGCTATTGACGAACAAAGAAGAGTCCTCTCGAAGGCGTATTTGATGACGGCTGGGCAGCCGCTTGAAGCGGTTCGCGAAGGCCTTGAAATGGTGCGGAAAGAAGTAGCAGGCAAGGTCAGGATTCTTGGTGCCGCAACGACCGGTTCCGGCAGGTATCTTACGAAGCAAATCCAGTGCGATAAGACCTGTCCACATTTCCTTCGTAAAAGCCAATCCCGAAGAGCCATCCACATTTTGCGCAAACGCCCGATAGAAATCACTGTCCTGGTTTGGTGCGATTACGGGCACATCCTCGACCCCGGCATATCGCAGAACCAGGCGGTGAAGAAAGCTATACATCCCGAATCTGCAGGGCCCGCAGGCTCCCGGCATAAAAAATGCCGCCTTATCCGGCTGGAAACCTTCCGTGTTTATCACCTTCAGCATATCGCCGGTCGTTATGGCACAGGGAAGGCACTCTTTGCCTGTAGTAAACTGCCTGCCCTGCAAAAGAGTCGACTCATCCGCCGAATCCAAGACCTCAGCCGGCTGACCGTGAGCCCTAAAACACGCCGCCATTGCATAAGAGCAATCGCCCATATAAGGTATGTACAGCGTTCGCTTACTGCTCAGAGCTTCACTGACCGCCGGCCTTTTCACGCCCGCTTTTTTCGTCTCTTTTCTGCTGTCATAATTTTTCAGACTTTCAAGAAACG
>JBHPEQ010000145.1:0-4405 GCA_042576845.1 Planctomycetota bacterium | reverse complement strand
GGACAAATTAATAAGGCAGTTTTTGTGCGGGGATGCTGAAGGCCCAATAACGAAACGGACGATGAGCGGCGATTACGAGGACGACCTACTTATGGTCAGCCTCAAGGATCAGAAATGACGAAAGAATTATTTGTTTATTATACGGTAGTTATGGAATAAAGATATGGTAAAGAAGATTCGTAACGAAGTTGCGGTTGGCATTACTACATTGGTAGTATTGGTACTGACAATTTATATAGTTGTAACTCTTGCGGACTGGTCCAGCTTATTTACTGCTCAGCAGAAGATTACTGTCAAGCTCCCCTATAAAATTGGCCTGAGCGGCTTAAGCATCGGCAGCCCTGTGCATCTTGGAGGCATCAAAATTGGACATATCACTCATACTCAAATCAAAAAGCTCAATCCGGCTACGACAGATACCAATGATGTATATGTATTTTTCACCATGAAGATACCTCAACAATATCAATTGCGGAGTGATTGCGTTCTCTTGCCTGAGAGTAATGTTTTAGGCGGACAAGCCCTGTTATCTATTGAAGATTTAGGCAGTGAAGGCGAAATTATCAAGGACGGTCAAACGGTGGAACTGATTCTTGCTGACGATGTAATGGAGGTAATCAAACATGAATTTGATTCCGAAAATCCTAACAGCATTCTTGCTTTGGTGAAATATGAGGTCAACAGCAATAATCCTGATTCAGTTATTACTTACCTAAAGCAAATTGCAGTGGAGCTGGAAAAAGGCATCCCTACTATAATCAGCCAGATTGAGCAAACATTTGCAAAAGCAAGTTCGGCGCTTGAAACGGCCCAGTCTACCTTAAAAAAGGCAAAGGAAATAACCGAAGATGAGCGTATCGATAAGACCATCAATAACATTTCCGAAGTCAGCACTAATCTCAAGCTGACCAGTCAGGAGGTCCGTCGGGCACCGTGGAAGCTGCTTTATAAGCCCAAAGAGAAGGAGTTTAAGATACAAGCTCTGGTTGATTCGGCGGGGGCTTTCGCCGTCAGTGCTGAACGGTTGGACAATGCCGCTCTACGTCTACAGAAGCTGATAACCCCAGCCAAGGACAAAGAGGTAGTTGATGAAGAACGAATCAGTTCGATGGTTGCTGAGTTGGAAACCAGTTTTGAAAAGTACCGGGAGGCTGAGAAAAAATTCTGGGATGAGTTGAAGTAACACTCGACTGAATTTATAATGCCGTAGTGCCATGCCTGATGAATCATTTTATAGGAATAATGATGCGGAAACCAACATCACAGGACTGTCCATTGAATTCATATTTTGATTCCGGACTGATATATTCCGGTGGACTCAGACATGAACCTCCACAAATTACTGCTGGAGCATCATTTTCGATATCCATACACCATTCCCAGGCATTTCCGAGCATATCGTATAAACCCCACGTATTGGGCTGATGATTCGTCAAACAAGGCCAAACAGGGTGATTTGTATTCTGGTTATGTGCAATTTTGCCTGGGTCAAGTGCCTTTCCTACGACAAAGTCTTTTACGGCACCGACAGGAGGGTAAGCAATCTCAATGGGATTGTCTCTTGTAGCATTATATTCCCTTGCAGCATTTTGCCAGACAGCAGACCTGACATGTGCGTAAGATGCGACATTTGACAACTCATCCCCCCAGGGATACACGGCACCTGAACCTGCACGAGCTGCATAAGCATGTTGGGAAACCGTTGGCAATTGAGCACCAAACATATTGGCATAAGCCTGAGCACCTGTAGAGGTGACCCAGGTAACAGGTGCAAGTTCATATTGTTCATCTGTTACAAAACTACCTGTGTCTTCATCCCAGGTTATTCTGGAAGGTGGAAACTGGCCTTGCGTCTGACCTATCAAAACATTATTGCTTTGATCGCTAAAGTACGACCATCCTGCCAGCTTGGTTGTTGGCTTGGCTCCAATTTCTCCCAAGAACCACTTGTATTGAACGTTGTTTATTTCACGAGTAGCCATATAAAACGGTTCCATATCAGCTTCGGTTCCAGGTATAAATACCAATATGACAGTCGGGTCTTTTTGGTGGTTGATGTAACGTGGCCAACCGAAATTAACAGCTTGGCCGATATTGATATAGAAGACTTTTGTGGGCTCTGCCGCAATTTCACTCAGAGACAAATACTCACCTTTTTGATTTACAATTTTCAAAAGCTCATACGAGCTCAGCCATACCTGGTCATCTGAAACAGCAATGTGGTAAATCTCAAAGAAACGAATCCATTGACTCCAGTCTCTGTGGTCGGGGAAAAATGACCATAAAAGGGAAGTTAATATTTCAACTTTATCCATCTGACTGGAACTGCCTATCAGATTCGTGATTTCATCTACTGCTTCAGAGATACTTTGCTTGCAGGAGTTTTCGAGATTTTCTCTGCTGAGTTGTACCACATCCTGACGGAGAGTTTCAATACCGCTGAGCAATTCCTGCCGTCTTCTGTTAAAGTCCTTGGCTTCAGCAAGGGTGCTAATTCCCAGGGATTTCAGGTCTGTCAAATTTGAACTGACTGCAGAAACAGAGGCTTTAAGATCATCTAATCTTGGCACAGTGTCGTTTCCAACTTGCTCGAGGAAATCGCACATTTTGGTAACAACTCTGTCAGTTTCAACAGCTTCTATTTTGTTGCTGACGTCTGAATAATCGATCATGCTGACCGTGTAATCTCTTAGAGTGAGATAATAATCCCTTTCCATTGATGATTGCTGGTCTAAAACATGACGAGTCTCTTGGAATATCGAAACTGTATTTTCGATGGTCTGTAATTGCGACATCTGATTATCAAGACGACCAGTTGTTGCATTGTACTTTGCCAGCCAGGGGTCGACTTCAAAGTCGGCGAGCATAGTTTCGGTCCCAATATTACCGGAGGTTGCGGGCAGGCTTAAAATAACACTGGAAAAATTCTGCTTACTGGCAAACAGCAGACCCGGAAGTTGTCGAAACTTAAGCAGAGCTTCCTGCTTATCAGCTGCCGCGATATCGTCGAGTTCGCGGATGTCTTCATCACCTGATATCTCATTTACCTTTTTTTCGAACGATTCGATCCCCTCAATCAGTCTGGATTTCTCTTCAAAAATCGCTGATGTAATAACAGATACCGCCTGACTTTGTTCATAAAGGGCATCAGAAAGCACCTTACACCTATCTTGCATCTGCTGGTTGAAGCTATCCGTAGACCAGTTATCAACCTCTTGTTCAATGCTCTGAAGATATACACGAGTTTGTCCGAATTCCAGTTTAAGCTCAGATATACCAATGTCACCCAGAACATCTGCCCAGAGCTCCTGGTATCTGCTGAGATAATCGGCACTGGTTTCCAGAGCATCTGTTTTATTGATAAGTTCAATAACCCTGCTGCTATGATATGGAAGCTTCGCATGAATCTCAGAAAACACCGACTCTATTCTCTGATATTCATTAGTATATACCTCATTAGTCTGATCTATAAGAAATGTATTATTCTGTGGTGTTGTCAGTTCTGTCCTTAATTCTGTTAACTCTATTCCCCATTGTTTGTATTTTTCTCTCTCGTCGTCCGTGATGCCTTTGAATTCCTCACAAAAGCTGATTCCTCTATCAATATCGTTTGCCAATCGGTCTAGTTGGCCTTTACGAGCCAACATCATGTCCAATAGGGAATCTACATTTTGCATCTGGTTGATGATTTCTGAAAGATGGTCAAGATTCTCGACATATTTCCAATTAGCTATGCTGGCATCAACATCATCTGTATCGTACTTTACAGCTACAGCTACCAATTTTTCAATTAGGTTAGATTCCCAGAAAAAGCTCTGTGTTTGAGCTTTATTGCTTGAGTCGATGATTTGTGTCTTCAGGTCCTGGGCCTGCCGGATAAGATTTTCTCGAACATTGTTTTTTTCATTTGTGATTATTTGTGCATATCGGTTGTACTCATCTGCGAAATCGGCCTGAGGCCAAACTTGTTCACCGATAGAGCTCGAAAGCATCCCAAGGCCGGTTTTGCAACCTTCTATGTTTTCTTTGGAAACCGATGAAAAACCTAACAGAGTGACACAATCACCTTGTAAGTCGTCAATTTTACCTCGAATAAATTCTCTATACCCCTCAGTGGCATCAAGAAGACGAGCCACTGCGGAATCCAGGTTGCCCTGTTCATACATATCTAACGCAGAAGCTGTAAGCTCATAAACACTGAACGGAACATCCTTTGGGCTGTTGGAAAGCAAAGATTGAAGCAAAATATATTTAGAGAGCACATCTTTTTTTCTATACACTTGTTCAAGTCTTTCTGTCCACTCGGGATAATTCTCAAATGTCTCGATATCATCATAACACAATTGCATAAGTCTTGAACTAATTAGCCCAATATCTGAACGGCTAAAATCTATCTGCTCACCAA
>JBHPEQ010000144.1:0-4472 GCA_042576845.1 Planctomycetota bacterium | reverse complement strand
GTGGTGGATTTGGCCGTGGTGAGCGGAAGCGGCAGGTACCCGTAGCCGAACAGTTCACCGCAGGTACCTTGTTTCAGATTCAGGCCATCGGCGGGCCACAGCAACCAGGGACTGAGTTGTGCCACACCGTACTTGCCTTTCGGTTCATCCCAGTCCCTTCCTTGGCCGGCCCCGGGCCCGTTGGCCCATGCATTGAAATTCAGGGCCACGCCGCCCATAATGAACTTTGGCGTTTCCGTGGCAAACCGCGTGTCACGCCACCAGCCCAGGCCGCCCTCGATATCGGAATACAGTTCGGCAGGCTCTGGACCGTCATACTGAGCGTGCATCCAGGTGCCGAATAGACCTGTTTGAAAACGACGCCCCGGATATTCCTGCAACAAAGGCCAGGCTGCTACATACATGGAGAACCCGGCGTTATACGTCTCTGGAACGTTATCGTTAGGGACAAGCAGGTATCCGGCCATCTCTCCTTTCTGAATCTGATTGGGGGCGCTGATCAAGGGCGCCAGGGGCAAGACGAACACGAGCGCCAGGCAGGAAGTGAACAATGTAAAAAAACTTTTTTGCAGCATAATGGAATCTCCAGCAATTATTTTTCTTTCTTTATTTGCAGCGTCTAACATAGAACTATAAAAACATACAGCAGACAAAGGATGTCTGTCAAGCAGGATTCTAGGGAATTACCGAGAACGTGTATACTTGTCAAGGGCTGAAAGCCCGTCCACACTAGAGCTAAGGAAATTACTTAACATACTCTGGTTGCCTTGCCCCTGCTTATTCGTTGTATAGTGCCCCTAATGAAACGCCTTGAAAGTTCAAAGTTATTCTCGTAAGATTATTGATGTCGTACGGATAAAAGTATGCTTGTTAACTGTGTAAATTGGAAATGTCAGATTCTGCAACAGCGATGTAGATGGAGCGGAGTGAAGTCGATGCTGAATGGGAAATTTTGAATTATGTACTCACGTTGTTTTGTTCTCGTAAGTAGTTGCACATCAAGGAGAAGTGTTATGAAAAAGGCTATGCTATCTCTCATATTGGTAATTATCTTTAGCTTTACTTCCGGCTCTTTGCAAGCAGAAGTCAAGACACACAACATCTTTGGTCAGAACATGGTTTTACAAAGAGGCAAGTCCATCAGGGTTTGGGGCTGGGCGGATGCTGGCGAATCGGTGACTGTGACGTATTCAGGTCAAACAAAAAAGGCCAAGGCTGACGATAAGGGCAACTGGTCTGTCACGCTGGACACTCTCAAGGCCAGCACTGAACCAAGAGAGCTAAGCATTAAGGGCATCAGCAACACCATCACCTTCAATAACGTAGTGGTCGGTGATGTTTGGCTCTGCGGCGGTCAGAGTAATATGGAAGACGTGCTCGAAGAAATCTATCATGGTGATACCGAAGTCGTATCGGCCAACCACCCGAACATCCGTCTGATTACCATTCCGCAGGTTGCTTCCCCCAAAGCGATGGAGAACATCGATCAACTCAATGAATTCAACTCGTGGACAGGACACCATGAGATGAAAGGTAATTGGGCTCAATGCACGCCGCAGACAGTGAACCGGTTCTCAGCAATTGGGTATATCTTCGGTCGGCGTCTGCATCTGGCCTCGGGTGTACCGATTGGTCTGATCGATGCCTCTTGGGGCGGCACGACCATCGAGGCCTGGACTTCGAGAACAAAATTAGCGACCATCCCCGATAGTAAAGGCCTAACCGATGAGTGGGACCAGAGGATTGCCAAATATGATTCTGTGGCAAGTCTGAAAGCTGAAATCGAGCAGTGGGAAAAAGACAGCAAGCAGCGCAAGCAACACGGCGAGCAGCCAGATCCCAAGCCGACGGAACCAGAACCGGACCCGGTGACCGACCGCAATAATCCCGCTGCCTCGTTTAACGCAATGGTCGCCCCGATTGCAGGCTTCAATATCAAGGGCGTCATCTTCAACCAGGGTTACAACAACGCCTTGGACAACGCTCGGCCGAGACTGTATGCCGGGGTATTCAAGGCGATGATCCAGGACTGGCGGCGAGCCTTCCGCGACGAGTCGCTGTCGTTTGGAATCATCGGCTTGACTGCCGGTGGTCAGCCGCAGACACTCGAGAATTTTGAACTCCGAATGGTGGACCCAGGACCGTTTATCCGCGAGGGACAGTTCAAGGCGTCGCAGGAACTGGAGAATGTGTGCTTTATGCCGGCCTACGACCAGCAAGTGCCATGGTATCATCCTCATAAGAAATTCGAACTCGGCGAGCGCATAGCACGCTGGGCATTGAATACGCAATACGGCTTTGACCATATCGGATGGAAACTAGTAGTCTGCACAAGATCAGAGAACAAGGGCGACCACTTTATCCTAACCTTTGACCGTGCTGTCCAGGTTGACGACGGACGAGCAATAGAGGGTTTTGCAATCGCCGGCGAAGACCGGCACTTTGTTCCCGCCAGCGCCGAATACGTGGGTGAGGACGAAATAGGTAACGAGAGATGGGACGAAAGGCTGATTAAAGTATGGAGTCCTCTGGTAAAAAAGCCTGTGGCCGTCCGCTACGCTTGGGCGCGCAATCCGCTCGGAAATGTGGTTAACAGCGAACACCATGAGCGTGTCATCCCGATACCATCGTTCCGAACAGATGATTGGGATTGGCCGGAGGCGCCGTTCAGAGCAGACGGCGGTGATGCTGAGGCCAAACACCGCGACAAACTCGAGCAGATGCGCAGGAATGCAGAGCGATGGGTAAAAGAAAGAATGGTACTGGAGGCTAGGTAGGCGCTGAAATCCGTGGCCATGAAATGAAGGTTCCGGCTTTATAAAAGTTTTTCAACAATTCTTGTCATTAGCCATGCCCAATTGGCACAGGTTTCAAATGACCGATACTCTCTTAAATTACATACTTTCTACTGTTTTCAATTAACCTCTTATGCTAACCGAGCTATTACCCCGGAGGTTATCTATTTAATGTCATAAGCAATAACTTGTTATTTCAAAAGGAATTACCTCGTTGTAAATCATTGTATTTAATACTTTGATCAGCCAATATGTACATCAAATTGTACATCAACAGCCTAAGAACATCGAATTATATATCCGATGTACTTTTGAAAAAAAAGAGACAAATCCCCAAATAATGGATTTATCTGTCCCTACCAAAAATTACATCCGAGCTTGATATCTGACCAACACAACGTATTTTTTGCGGATTCATGGCTCTAAATGGAATTACATAATTTTATCTAAATCCTTGTAAGTAAACAAGGACCGAATTTTTGGGAGGGGCAGGATTCGCCACCATGAGAATATTACAAGCAAATGAGCTTAGGAATTCAATAAATTATTGTGTTTTCACTAATTGGGCTGGACTTTCCCGAATATTCTCATAAAATCAATTCTAAGTAACAATTTGGAGATATTACATAACTTGTTGAAATTAAACAAGTTCGAATTTTTGAGTAGGACAAGTATAAAAGCAATATCCTATTAGCGGAATGGGTATAATTTTAATAAATGAACAGGGAGGATAAAATGAGCGGATTTAAAAAAGTTTTCATATCATCTGTTTGCGCGGTATTAGTTTTAACAGTTTCACAGAAATGTTTTGCAAAGGCAAGGTTTTGGCAGGGCGATATCACCATTCCAACCTATGGATGGCAGGAGGATATCAACCCGAAATTCTGGGCGATGGAAGATGCGGTAAAAGGATCAACGACTATTAAAGCGTCGATTATATATCCGTATACGATGCAGGATCACCTTTCGCGCGAAAAAAAGGACCGCACTTATAAGGCAATTTTTCTGGAAAACGCGTACCTTAAAATCACCTGCCTGCCGGAGTTAGGCGGACGGCTGCATTCGGTGTTCGATAAGACCACTAACCAGGAAATGTTTCATATCAACAATGTTATCAAGCCGAGCATGATAGCTATGCGGGGCGGTTTCATCAGTGGTGGTGTTGAATGGAACGCCGGCCCGCATGCGCATACTGTTACGATAATGTCACCGGTGGATGTAATCGCCGGGCAAAATAAAGACGGTTCTGCATACCTGGAAGTAAGTAACATCGAAAAGAGCCTTCGCACGCAATGGACGGTGAGGCTAACTCTTCATCCGGGCAGGTCATATCTTGATGAAAAGATTCGGATTTTTAATCCGACAGACGGTATGCAGCCTTATTATTTCTGGAATTGCACGGCGTTTCCCTGCCGCGAAGGGACAAGATTTATCTACCCGATGACACTTGGTACTGACCACAATGCAGTCAAGTTTTTCAGTTGGCCCATCCATGAAGGCAGGGACTTGAGCTGGCTGAAAAACTATGCCCAGTACACATCGATTTTCGCGGTGGACTGCGAATATGATTTTTTTGGCGCTTACGATGTAGACTATGACCGCGGCATAGTTCAGTATGCCGACCATTACCAGCTTAGCGGCAAAAAGGCATGGACATGGGGCACGTGGGAGTACGGC
>JBHPEQ010000143.1:0-4548 GCA_042576845.1 Planctomycetota bacterium | reverse complement strand
AAAGGCTTTTCGAGTATTGCCGGCAAAGGCCGAAAATATTGATTTGCACTTACCGTGATATGTATCGCTGGATTGCAAATGAAAAGGAAAAATATCCCGTAGTATAAAAATTTTCGCAGTATCCACCGTGTGAAACCTGTGCCGATTGGGTGCTGATAATAGCGGGAATTGCTGAAAAACTTCTATTAATGAAGGTGCGGCTGATTTTGATAAGTTTATTGATGTCGTAAGGAACAGAAATGATGAGGCGGCTGCTTACAATTCCTGCTTGTCTGTTGCTTTTATTGTTCGACCACATTTGAGGCCCAAAACTCGTTGAAGGACTTAAAAGAAGCAAAAAATATAATGTTAAACCTTGTTAAATGGAAAGGTAAAAAATGTCGGCACTTAAAAATGTGAGTCTGATGATTGTGTTGTCAGTAATGATTGCAGTTGTAACTGGCTGTGCAAAGCCGGAAGTAAAGCGCGTCGGAATGGTCATTGGCCTCAGACCAGATACACTCCAGGAGTACAAAGTCCTCCACGCAGATTCAACTCCCGGCGTTCGTGACCTCCTGAACAAATACAATATCCACAATTTCTGCATCTTCGTGCAGCAGATTGAAGGCAGGTGGTATGAGTTCGGCTACTACGAGTACACAGGTAACGACTTCGTAGCAGATAAGGCGGCACTGGCTAAGGAACCACGGAATATAAAATGGAATGAAAACTGCAGCAAAATGCAGATTCCACTCGAAGGGTACAACTCCTGGGCAAAGATGGAAATGGTCTTCCACAACGATTAAAGTTTATTTCATTCGGTTGGAATTTTGGTGTCAAAGTCAACACTGAATGTTAAGCCATCGGCCCAAATTATGCTTCTAAACCGAGGCAAACTGAAGGGCATTCTGCATCACACCCGAGGCGTCCTTCCTCCACCGCATCGTTAATATCCAAAAGCCATACGTACATTACCCAAATAAGTACCGCAACAAATAAAATCGCCAACAAAAAAACAATCAGCCTTTTATTGTGCTTGCTCATCTTTTGTTTTTTTTCCTTTTAACTGACATTTCCCATTTATCTGCTTAAACAACATAATTTCCTCCATACGGCAGCAGTAATCTTACAAAGTTACCTTTTCAAGGATAAATCAGCTTTGCAAATTCAGATATATTCTGAAAAGATTTTGCCCACTCGAGCGCTCCTTTATCATTGTACTTAACAAGCAAAGGTTTTGTCCCCATTTCAGTATCGGCAGGGATATAAGCAGTATGATAGACGTTGCCTTGGTCTCCTAACCATATACGGCAAAAGTCGCCCATTCTGGTAGGTTGAATTACTTTGCTCTGGTACCATGTATCCCACATCTGTTTGCCGTCACCATTATATTTGATCATCACAAGGTTATCTTTTGAAAATCCGGATACGTAAACATTGCCCGTTCGGTCCAAAACTACGTCTTTTGCATCAATCAACAGATCAGACTTTTTATAAATCTGCGACCATAGCTCGTGGCCTTTTGGGTCATATTTAACAGTAACAATGTATGAAAATTTCTTGATTAATTCGGGTGAAGAACCACTCACGCCAGATGGTGTGAGCCAGATGTTTTTCTTCCACTCCTTATCCTCATAGCTGCCAACAACATACACGTTGCCAAAGTTGTCTACTTCCATACCTGCCGGGGAGCAAGAATAGCCCTCCTTTTTGTAGCGTGCAACCCAGAGTCGTTGACCGTTCGGACCATACTTTATTATCGCGATATCATTATCGGAGTCCTCGCCCGTACTACTGCCAGTAACATAGGTGTTTTTTAAATTGTCAATAGCAATATCGTAAGGTATGTCTAAACTTTTCCTAGGTCCATCGTAAAAATCCTTCCACAATTCCCTGCCGTTTGGGTCATACTTTATTGTGAGGAAGTCAAAGATACCAAAGTCATCTTTGACTTCCTTACACCGACCAGTAATGCAAACGCTTCCATTGTTGCAAACAACTAGTTTTGCTGAGTCTTTGAATTGAGGGCCTCCTTGAACTGTTGCCCACAGCTCGTGACCATCAGGAGCATACTTTATCGTTGCGTAACCCTTCAAAAAAATACTATTGGGGTCTCTTTTCGGTGTTAATTGTATTGAACCTGTCACATAAACGTTACCCTCTTTATCGACGCCAACAGAGTTGGCATAGTCAAAACCCTTCAGTGGACCATCATACTCACGCTTCCAAATCTTTTTACCTTCACTGTTGTACTTCACAGTTCCATAATTATAATTATGTTTATCATAGTTGTCCAGGTCTACGGTGTTACCAGTTATATAGATATTGCCTTTATCGTCAATCGCCATGTCCCGTGCTTGCACTTCATCGGAGAAGAAAAAACCAGTAGAGCGTATTTGAGCTTTTGCAACAAAACTTGCGATGCACACCCACAATATGAGAATCGTTAGAAAAAGCTTTTTCATTTGAAACATGCTTGACCTCACTATTCTATTAGCTATTGCCACAGCCAATTAACATATCTTATACCTCGTTAAATACCGCCTCGACTCTTAGCTCTCAGGCACATCAAAGACCCATTCGCCCGTACCAGAAGACGATTTAACTCTGATTCTACTCGGGAGTACGTTATCGGGGATGGAAAAACTACTCCGTCCAGCGGTGTCATGATCGAGGGTGAACTCGAGCGTAGTGTTTGCTGGGAAGTTCCTCTTCCCATAGCGGACAGCTCCCTTTCTAAATCCGAAGTAATAGATCATATCTGCTAAAGAGGTGCCGTATCTACCATCATTGAAGGTCAGAGTGAAGTTCTCCAGAGGGGATGATGAGCTGTTAGTGATGTACAGCTTGAATCCTTTTGCACCTGAACCCCCGAACAGCGAATCATCCCAGGCATCGTAGCAAACCAACATATCCAGAGTATTGCTGGGGGACGGTTTTCCGACAGCATGGATCTGCCTCCTACACCCGGACAATGCAAGAACTATCGCGAGAATAACAAGTTGTTTCTTGACAAACATAAATTGCCTTTTCTGTCACATTTAGTTGTAAAGTACTGTTGTCTAACAAAGTTAGTATTGCAAAGCTCTCCTAAGAGAATACCTATCTGTGATAGAATACAGAGTTTGTTCATGGCCTGTTGTCGGATTTACGACACTAATTGTATTATGTATATCTTTATTATAAGAATATTTTTTTACACAATAAACCAGGCCGTTATGAATTTCCATAAATATTATGTTAGCTTTATTATTAGAAGTCCAGATTATCTCCTTCTTTACCAGATCAATACCGTTTCCGCCCAGTAAAGAAATATCGCCAAATACCTTTATGGGTCCTCGAGCAGTTTCTCCTATCTCAAATTCACTGATTATTTCAAAACTCTCTGTGTCGAGGATTCGAATCGTTCTTTCAACAGGATATTCTCCTCCAATACTAAGTATGATGCGGTCATCACCCCAGAAATCGGCACCGTGAAAATCAGCAACAGAACTCTCATAGCGTTTCAATTCTTCCCCGCTTGCCTTGTCTAACAATCTGACAGCGTGGTCAGTCGTACAAAGAATATACTTTGTTCCATCTTTCAAGTCGAAGGAAGATCTGAATGAACTTCTTCCTTTTACTTCCTCTCTCCATACAACTGAGGGATCAGATGTCTTTATACAAATTAATTCATATAATTCATATCGTTTGCGTGTTGTGTATCTTGGCTTGGCACGGACAAAAACATATTCTCCGCATATAAATGGAGTCTTATCAAAGTTCGGCGTATTGACGTCAACATCCCAAAGGTCTTTTTTGTCTTTGCGGGAGTATAAACTGACCCCATAAATATATGTATAATAAATGCCTTGTCCATCCTTGGTTACTCCAAATATTGTGCCCCTTACATTATGCCTTTCTTTTATTCCCTTGCTGTCAGTATCGAATATGTAAACATTTGTAGACTGAGGTTGGAAATCAATCTCAGGGCCCAACCAACCGAACCCCGTTACCACCTTCTTACCCTTAAGGGAAACTATGATTTCATTATCTTTCCCTGGGTATATCGAATTGATTGCTTGGTCAAGCTTGTAACGCCATTCTACTGATTTGCTGGCTTCGTCAATACATATGATTTCGTCGCTATGTGATCCATAGTGTGTATATACCTTGTTATTACGAATCACAGGCATTCCAAACTCAGGAGCAAAATCGAAGGAGTAACATGGCCTCGAAAGACTTAAAATCAGCAGTATATAAAGCAATTTTCTCATTGAAGGCATCAATCAAAACCATCATTTGGACTACAAGGGTCTAATTCCCCTGCCTCTCTCCTAGATAGTAGCTCTTCATACTTCCTTTTCACTTCTTCTTCTGTTACGAATTCAAAACTAGATAGTAGCTCTTCAAACCTCCTTCTCAGTTTTTCTTTCACTTCTTCTGTCACTTCTTCTCTCTCAAATAGTAGCTCTTCAAACGTCCTTCTCAGTTCTCCCTCTGATACTCCACCAACAGATATTGATTCAGAGATGCGGTTCATCCCTATCGATTCTTCAAACCTTTTCATTTCGCATCATTGACACAGAG
>JBHPEQ010000142.1:0-4708 GCA_042576845.1 Planctomycetota bacterium | reverse complement strand
CAATAGTCTCGTCCAGTTCATATAAACCGCCGCGGATGTAAACCGTAACAGGCTTCGTCAGCCCTGACCCTTTCTTCATTGCTCGGACTGCATCACGTGCCTTCTGTATGGTCGCAAATGGTCTGTCAATACTGTCCCCTCCCCAGGAGTCATTTCCCTTGGGGGAGACATACAGGGCGATTTCTGCAGCATCTGCCATTGAAACAAATGAACAAGTCAGTAGTGAAAGAGTGACAATTACAAACGTGCGAGAGTTCTTGAAATGTTTCATGATAGGTTCCTCCATAAAAATTATTTACATTTCCTGTACAAACAGCTTCATTATCAAGCATAATACTTCTTTTAATGTACGGCACATATATAAAGCCACAAGTTCCGTATAAAATATTCTTTCCAATCCGGCTGCCTTTAACATTGCAGATAAGATATATACCTCCTCCTTGAGGTTACACAGAATTATACTCAACGCAATATAATCACGCAACCTTTTTTGCAATTTAAGTTTATCACAGGGAAGTTGTCACTGCCTTACAATCATTAAGACATTGTCTGCTAATATTTTATCGTTCACTAACAAACGCTTTATTTAGAGCAAAGCTGTAAATGAGCCACAACAAATGGAGCAGGCAGAATCTCAAAAACAAAAACCCGTCCCATAGCGGCTTTCTTTAATTGCTGTGCCGGCAATGCCTGCTCGTATTTCGTAAACGGGAATTTTTTACCTCATGACCCATTCTCAATATTTACTAATTTGTTACTTTTTACTTCAGTTCTCCATGTCTATTATTCATGCAGTTATGAAAATAATTGAAAAAAAGAAAAATTTAGGAGATTAGAACAATGTAAAAAAAACATCTCTATGTATCGTTTGTATTGTGTGGAATTTTGTTTTTGACTGTTGTTGGAGAATGTTTTGGAGTCAGGGGATATCTAATTAGGCAGGCAAGGAAGGCAAGGGAGGCAAGGGAGTCATCGAAAGCACGAATTTTCGAGCAGGCAGAGGCAGCTTCGATAGAAATGTTCAGCCCGAAAGACAACTGGGACGTAACAGATTACGCTGTGAGCTTTCGCTGGGAACGAGTATGCGACCCAAGCAGTGAGACGACAACGACAAAGTATCAGCTGCAGGTTGCAGACAATCAGTCTTTCGATTCACCGGCCATCGATGTGTATCAGAAAACTCCGATAGATGTGGAAGATGGAGGGGAGGGTATGCCTTTACCTGCATTCGACTACTGGACGGAGGTGATGTATATGCCGACTGAGGTTCTTTCTGCTGGTGTCTGGTTCTGGCGTGTACGGGTAGTGGATGATCCTGATGAACCGTGGTCGAGAGTTGTTCGGTTTACCGTTAACAATTACCATGGTAAATGGCCTCTGGTAAGAGATATTTCTAATACAAAGCCGCTCTTTATCTTTGATATGTATTTGGGTGAGCATCAGGAAATTACCGACCAATGGGACGTTTATTATAATTTCTTTCCAACAGAGATACAGGATTATGTAGCATTTGCAATAGACCGCAATTTTATTGGATTTCCTGTTGCTATTGGAGGATTTGATGGTCACTTCGAGGAGTTTATAAAACCTTTAGGGAAATATAATATCCCGACTTTCGTGAAGACCGGTGGACCCGATATAGATTTTCAAGTGTATTCTGATTTGACTGAGCTTGAGCATGCGTTCAAGAAGTATCCCAATATTCTGGGAATCACTACAGGAGAAAATCTATGGGCTTTCCTGGAAGCTTCGGACAATCCTGATTCAAAGAAACGCGACAAGAAGATACTCTGGCTAAACCGTGTAATTAAACTTTGCAATAAGTATGGCCGTTATGTGATTTTTGGTGAATATAACTTTGAAGATTTCTCTATGGAGCGCTATCTTGGCGAGGAAAAACCTGTTGAAGAAGATTTTGAGTGGATGAGTCCTGAGGTTATTCACGAAGGCAATCTGGTTTTCTGTCCGAAAACCAATACTTTCTGGGCACATTATCATAGCGACAGCATCATTTTCGGGGCATAGTTAAGCGGTTTGATAAAGAACCAGGGGTACTGGCCTGAAGCGTGGTATTGGAATGATGCCGGATATAAGAAACTGTTCGGTGAGCAGCAAAAGTACAATGCCGGGGACATGCACAGTATGCCAATAAATTTCTGGTTCCAACAAATGCTGTTAGGGCTGAGTAAGGGGGCAACTGTGTACAACTTCGGCGGCGAGTCTTCAGTAACTGAATGGAGTGTATATTATCCGAAACAGGACAAGTTCTGTGAGTGGAATGGTTGTTTTTACTCCGCTGCTTTTTGGGACAAGCATGGCAATAAAGCCCAGGCAGTGGATAAGTACTTGGTCCCATTCATTAAGGCGGTTGTAGAGCATAATATGATTCCGAGCAAAAGTGAGGTCATGCAGGAGGTTAAGGTTGCTGTTGTTCCCGGAGCGGTGGAAGATGATAAGGGAAACGCGATGGCTTATGGAGATTATGCTATGATGTATTTGAACACATATGGTATTAGAGACTATGTACCAGCCCACCCGGATTTGAAACCTGGTGAATACGACAAAGTTCAGCATACAGGCTGCCGTTATGAAGTGATTCCAAATACGGGCAGGTACTACTGGATTCCTATTCTGCCTCACCCGGAAGAGGATATTGGCGGCAGCTCAATTGAAGAGGTAAAGCTGCCGAAGCTTCAAGATTAAGCATATGTGCAGTGTTTGTTCAACAGTAAATACCCACAGAGTTACAGTGGTGATGCATGGGTGACATTTGTGGGAGACAAGGTCTTTATCACCAATACCCACGAGAATGAAAATACTATTGAGACATATGACATTGTCTTGGATGGCGGTATTACCAATATTTCCGGAAGTATTCTTCCTCATCACTATATTATTGGCAGGCGAGGTGATGGTTACGATTCGTTCTGGTTCCAGGCCATTTGCTTATCTGTGCATATGCATAGATAAACGGTTATAAATCCGAAAAAGTGTTACCCATGTCGTCGGTATAAACTGTTACCTATGTTTCAGTTGACACATATGAAAGCGGAGGAATGACGGAGGGAATATCGAATATCGAACAAGGAATGTTGAATTATGAATTAGATTTGATATTCTATTAGAAATAAGGTTTAGCGGCGTAGCTAAGCGTTTACTATGGGAAATGTCAGTTAAATAAAAGAACTCGAGGTTTCAATTTAGTTGATATGCACCTAATCAAGATAGAGGGAATTCGAAAGAATAACTGAATGGTTATATCCGGACAGCCTCGAATATGTTATGTATGTGTTTAAACCATGCGAGTTTTCACAAAAATAGATAATAAAACCGACAGCATGCTCTATCCGAAAACAGTGGATTTTATGAGGTTGACTGATGAGAAAATTGTTTATGAATGCGTTTGTAATTTTCTGCGTTCTTTTTGGACTCAGGGGGACGATAGAGGTTTGTCAGGCCGCATCGCTGAAGTCCACGATATCCAAGCAGACTGCAAATGAGACTATCGATGCTTTAATCAAAACTCACGGTGATTCACATTCTGACCGCATCAAGAAAGGCGTAAACAGGGTCGCTTCTTTATGGTGGGCCGAAGATGGCAACGAGGCCGATTTTACGTCATTTTGTAACAAGCAGTTCATTGCCAACGGCGAAGCGTTAAGAGCGGACATCAGGAAGGTTGACAAAGGGCTTGAAATCATACGTGGCCATCTTCACAGAATCAATCGAAATATTCGATTGCCTCTTACGCGTAGTGATATCGAACCGACGGCGGTTGATCATCTTCTGGTTAGATCGATTCCCCAAACTGATTTCTTTGAAGCGAAGCTGGCCTTCTTCATCGCTCTCAATTTTCCTCTCTATTCCCTGGAGCAGATGCTTGACCAAGGCCCACAATGGAGCCGCCAACACTGGGCGGCTGCCCGGATTGGAGAGATGTTTCCGGGACGTCTTCCGGCGGACATAGAGGAAGAAGCCGAAACGTTCAATCGGGAAAAAAAAACATATTTTCAAAACTACTTTATTCACATGGATCGTGTACTGACGCCTGAGAAAAAAATCCTTTTCCCCAGTGGTTTAAAGCTCAATTGCCATCATGGACTTCGTGACAACCTCAAAGGCCAATATACCAAATCCGAGGGGCTGATCAGGCAGGAACTGCTCTACGTCATTATGCTTCGAATCATCGATCAGACCATACCTAAACAGGTAATTGATAATCACAATGTTTTCTGGGAGCCCCATTCGAACTCCGTATATACAAAGGAAAAAGGGAAATATGTTTCCGTGGATGTGGAGCCGGAGACTAATCTTCGATATCAGATTTTACTCAATGCCTTCAAAATAAATAGAATGAAAGATTCGTATTATCCAACGACTCCTACTTATATTAAACGCACCTTTAACAATCGGCAGATGCCGGAAGAGTCAGTCGAATCAATTATTCTCTCAATTCTCGATAGCCCTGAAACTACTCAAGTAGCAGCTTTGATTTGCAAACGTCTCGGACGACCGCTCCGACCGTTTGATATATGGTACAATGGTTTTCAGGCACAGAGTGAATGGTCCGAGGACGAACTCGATGAGCTGGTGCGAAAAAGATACCCTGATCCGGCCTCGTTTCAAGCGGACATCCCCGTTTTTCTGCGAAGGCTTGGTTTTTCTAAAGAAAAGGCGCATTTTTTAGGAGATCATGTGGTAGTCGATC
>JBHPEQ010000141.1:0-4914 GCA_042576845.1 Planctomycetota bacterium | reverse complement strand
AAATAATATTTCCTCTTATCCGGTTGCCATCACCTGTCAGGTCCAGACCGTAGGTCCCGACGTTCCTTATAGTGTTATCTTCAAAAGTACAGTTACTGACCCCTTTAAGTGTGATTGCCGATGGAAACCATATATCACCGGGATCTTTGATTGGGGGAATACCTTCCTTCGGGAATATATAATCCACATCGCAAAAGGTAAGACCACGGATATTAATATATTGAATATGGTTTTTTCCTTCCACATCTCCCTCGAATCTTACGAGCTCATTGACAACAGGTGCTCGTAATTCTGAAAGTTCACCTCCATCAGGGGGCCAAAAGTAAAGCTTGCCTGTATGTTTATCCAAATACCATTCACCTTCTATGTCTAAACCTTCTAAGGCATTTTCAATATAGTAGCGGTTGTTACCATCCATACCTATTCTTCTTCCCAAAGTACCTGTGAATTTTACTATCTTTTCTTCTTCGTCTAATTCAGAAATAACAAGTCTGGCTTCGTTCCAGGCATAGTAAATAATAACTTCTACATCATTAAGATTGTTCCATTGTTTGAAAGGGCTTGCTTCATACTTAAAGCTTTCCATATCCTCCAAGCCGCTTCCTACTCTATAAAAGCCTTCTTTATTGGGGATGCGTGCCCGTTGTTGTCTTTGGTCGCTCAGAAAAAGCTGTCTGAACATCCATTTGCCTGCTTTAACTTCAGGAATATCGCAGACCTTAATCTTCCCTTGGTAGTTCTTCCATGTACCAGTTATTTTTCTACCGCCACTGATGACAGGTTCTTCATTCTTATATGCTGTATATGTAATTGGGCAGGACTCTGTCCCGGAATCCTTGAGGGTAAACACAATAGTCTCGTCCAGTTCATATAAACCGCCGCGGATGTAAACCGTAACAGGCTTGGTTAGACCGTCCTTCTTCTTCATCGCTCGGATGGCATCACGCGCCTTTTGTATAGTTGCGAAGGGCTTGTCAATACTGTCCCCCGTCCAGGAGTCACTGCCTTTAGGAGAGACATACAGGGCAACTTCATCGCCATTTGCCATTTTAGCAAATGAACACAGTAATAACGAAAGAGCAACTACCACCAACATTTGTGAATTCTTAAAACACTTCATAATACACCTCCAAACGCTTTCTATATTAAAAAAACAAAAATTGTTCACAGCTTTTCCATGCTTATTTTGTCCTTACACCTTTCAAGCCAACTCTCGAAAGGTCAATCGGTTTAAATCCCAATTTCAATGCAGGAGACTCGGGCCTTAAGGAGTAGTCGTCATTTTCCGGGTCTGTAAATAACGGGTCAGCAACAATTGAGTGAGTATCGAAACCACGCTTCTGCCAATCTTCAAATGTATCAACACCCGGTAGGCCTGTAATTACCATGTCTTTACCCTTGGTGTAGAATATATTATAGTCTGATTCCATGGGTAGTGAACGTTCTTCCCCCATAAAACGATAAAGAACTACATCAGGACTTGATAAATAGATGATATTTCTCAGAAACCTTACTTTCTCGTGTTGAAGGTCTGATGGATTAGTATAATCCGTCTGGGCTCTGGCCACATCAACAAATATATTGTTTTCGATTACATTGTTTTTCTGGCCGTGCCACACATGTAATCCAACCGTAGCTCGGTAGACGATATTACTTTCGACTTTTGCATTTCTTGTATCACATCCGAGATAGATTCCCCAGCCAGGATGTCCTAAGGGAAAGGACAAAGGCGGGCCAAAATAGATATCATCCGGGTGAGAATAATTATGAGAGTAAACGTCATGAATAAGATTATTTCTTATTACAATTTTGTCATCACGAATAAAAATTCCTCCTCCATCATTCATTATTTGCATCACGTTGTATATTTCATTGTATTCAATAATAAGGCCTTGCTGCTGGTTTCTCCTTTCTCTTTCCTGAGGAAATACATCTAACATATATTTGGTGGTAAAGTGACGACCATAAACTCCGGTGTGAGTTATGTCATGTATCGAATTATGTGCAATTAATCCTCCACCATCCTCGATGTTAATACCCACACCACTATGAAGTATCCTGCCGCAGTCGTGAATATGATTGTAGCAATATTCATTGCGTTCTTTTCCAAAGCTGCGGGTGATGATTCCACCGCTGCCGGTATCATAAATCTCATTGCCGATTATCTTATTGCCGTCTCCGTTCACCTCTAATGCATACGTGCCGACATTCCTAATGGCACTATCCTTGAATGTGCAGAAGCGGGCAGCTTCAAAAGTGATAGCTGAGGGTGGATAAATATCTCCAACATCAGGCAGGGTGGGGATACCTTCTGCGGGAAGGGTAAAGGCTGCATCGGAAAACGTCAAGCTGGTCATGTTAATATACTCAACGTATTTTTTATCTTTGAAGCTTCCCTGAAGTCGTACAAGCTGATTGATAACAGGTGCTCTTAGTTCCGAAAGCCGACTCTCATCAACAGGCCAATAATATAGTTTACCGGCATGTCGGTCCAGATACCATTCGCCAGGACGGTCCAGTCCTTCCAGCACGTTTTCTATATAATAGCGATTGGCGTGTGTTGCTTGGTCCAGACTCCTTCCAACTTGCCCAGTAAATGTCACTATCCTGTCCTCTTCATTTAATTCGGAAATAAAAAGAAGGGATTCATTCCAGGAATGAAAAAGAACGATTTCCACATCATTAAGGTTATGCCATTTTTTTATATCTGTTTCTCTGTACTTAAATGAATCTTTGCCCAACTCTTCGTCTGTCGGCTGTATTCTATAGTACTCCTCGTTCGGAATACGTGAGCGGATTTGTCTTTTTCCTCGAAGAAAAAGCTGTCTGAACCACCATTTGCCATCTTTGACTGCCGGTATAGTACAGACCTTAATCTCACCCTTGTAGTCCTTCCATGGGCCGGTTATCTTTCTACCACCGCTGATTATAGGTTTCTCATCTTTGTAGGCGGTGTATGTAATAGGACAAGCTCTCGTCCCAGAATCCTCAAGCGTAAATACAAGCGTCTCAGACAGCTCATATAAACCGCCTCGGATATAAACCGTTACCGGCTTCGTCAATGCCGACTTCTTCTTCATTGCCCGGACTGCATCACGTGCCTTCTGTATGGTTGCAAATGACCTGTCAATGCTGTCACCTGCCCACGAGTCATTTCCCTTAGGGGAAACGTAAAGGGCTGTTTCTGCCGCACTTGCCATTGTCACAAATAAACACAGCAATAACGAAAGAATTACAACTACTAACACATCAGAATTCTCAAGACGCTTCATAATACACCTCCATTTTTAATGTTTTAAAAATAGTCTTTTTTTACAAATCTTCATACTTCATCTCGACTTAGTTTCCCAAGGTTGCTGTTACTTTTACCGAAGTAGCATCGTGAAAATCGTCGAGGTTCTCAACTATCACTTTTATAAATTTGGCTTTAGGGGTCAGTTCGACAGTTTTATTTACAGTTTGGCCTGGCATAAGGTCAATATCGAAAGCGTACAAATCTACGTTGTTGTATTTTTTCCCGTCTGAGCTTGCTCTTACGTGAAGTCGAAGCCCCGCTTTGGCATTAGTATCATAGGTACACTCAGTTTCAAGAGCAAGAGAAGAAGCAGAATCAAGAGACATAGGAAGGCAGGTATCAATTACGCTACTTTTTTTAGGGCCCAACGAATCTATCATAAGGACTGGCATTGCTATCTTGAAGTGAGGATTTATCGTAAGAACCTGTATTGCCAGGTATTCTGTTTCCCAGTAGTTTTCAGGATAGCGTATCTTAGAGTGATTTCGCAGTGTATGATATAAATATACAAAAGGCCCTTCGAAAAGTGCATGTACCTCTGCGAAAGCGGCAGCATCAGGAATTTTATATAAAGGGATAACCGGATTGGCCTCATATTTAATCCAGTTGTATCCGTCAAAACTGTAGGCGTAGCCGATACTCTCAAGTTTCTCGGTCTTGGTGCCGCCGTAGAAACAGTGAAAAATACCTTCGTGGAATCTTACCCTTGCTTCGGAGAAACCGCCATCATCCCAGGAACCCCAGTCACCCGGAGTCATAATTGGATTGTGCTCATATTTTTCCCAGGGACCTTGGGGTTTGTCAGCAACAGCTACACGAAACGGCCCCTGGTCAGTAACATCCGAGACGGGATATTGAACAAACATGTAGAATTTACCATCTATTCTGACCACCCCACCCAGATATCCGAAATCCTTTACAACCGGGTTGTTTTCATACTTCTTCCACGGCCCTAACGGGTTCGAAGCCGTTGCCAAACCTATGTGCTCACCTCCATTTCCATACCACATATAATAAGTTTCCGTACCTCCCTGGATATCATATGCTCCCTCTTTTATGATACTGGCACAATCGACTGATGGATTATCCCAGGCGCCTTCCGGGCCCTGATCCATGATTGGATTGTTTTCGTATTTTTTCCATGGTCCAAGAGGGCTCGGTGCAGTCGCAACACCCATTCTAAATCTGCGGGGCCATCGCTGCTTGTCGTGGCTTTGTCCATGATAGTACCAGTAGTACGTATCATGGTCTTTTAACACATCGCCGCATTCAAATCGCCAGCCTTCCCAGGAAGAATACTCCTTATCTGGCACAAGGGCAGGACTGGGACCGAGAACATGGGTAAAACCTTTTTGGGCGAATATATTTTTTGAGGGTGCCAGATTCTTGGCATCTGCCCTTATAGTAAATACACAAAGTAATAATGAAAGAGCAACAACCACCAACATTTGTGAATTTTTAAAACACTTCATAATACGCCTCTACTTTTATTGTTTTGAAAGCGCTACTTTGTTACAAATCTTCAAACTTCATCTCGACTTAGTTTCCGAGTGTTGCCGTAACATTTACAGAATCAGCAGCTTGTGATTTGTCCAAATTCTCAACAATAACCTTTATAA
>JBHPEQ010000140.1:0-4939 GCA_042576845.1 Planctomycetota bacterium | reverse complement strand
GACCTGATTCACCCTGACCCCAGATACGAAACTCTGGTGTACCATTGCGAACCTCGATGCTATAAAACATTATCTCGTTTTCGACAGGACAGTCACCATCGTAAAGACCTGCAGCGACATCCACTGAAGTAAACGAAGCGAATTTGACCCTGGTGAAGATACTGACAGGACCTGAAGGGATGAGCTCGTATGGCGGATCAAAAGATAAAAACCAGGTCCACACAGCCGCTTCGCTTGGCAATGCCCAGTGGTTTGAGTTGGTGGCATTGATACCCTCTACCGATACCGGGGGGTAAGATATAGTGTTCCAATCAATGTCGGTGTAAATCGGGCCATTCAGGTCATATTCATTTTCCATCTTCCAAAGGCACGTGGCAGTGTTCAGCGGGTCGGACGAAGCAGTACCAGCGGCACTTAGCAAAATAACGGCTGCTGTTAACAGGAAAAGCGACTTTCTCATGGTACAAACCCCTTTTCCTTATAGACGTAAATTTCCTAACAAAACCGGGTTAAAACGGCGTATAGGCTATATAGGCTATATAACTCCTTTCATTAATTTTCTACATATTATTATATCACGGAGATAGTGCAAAATCAAGAACTTTTAACTGGGATTTCCCATATAACATTGTATATCATAGCTCAGCTACGCTGCTGAGCCGGCACGGATAATATATGCACTTGTTCTATAGGGGGAGACGGAGGCGTTGCTGGAGAAGTCTTCAAATCGCTCCTCCTTATATAAAGATTAGTATATCCAAGAGAGTAAAAAAGTCAAGAAAAAATAGGTTTTGGAGTGTTTTTTTCGATAGCTGCCAAAGTAAGGATATTTCCAGCAAATCATTGCCCTTTTAGCCGGTATGAGATAGAATGCTGGCTATGGAAAAAGTGGAAATTATTAAACTTGAGCAGTGGTTGGCTGTGAACAACTTAAGAAGGTAGGCAAAAATGAAGCGATGCAGTAAATGTAAAAAGTTGAAAGATGAGAGCAAATTTAGCAAGAATCGCTCCCGCAAAGACGGGCTGAGATATTGGTGTAAAAAGTGCAACCGTGAGTATGGTCGAAACTATTACAGGTACAGGCGAAAAAGAAAGGGCGTGAAAATATACAGGAGCTATGAGGAGTGCCATCGGGTTGTTGGTGGGGCAAAAGAAAAGCAATGCAACATATGCGGAAAGTGGAAGGCCGAGAGCCAGTTTTACAAACACCGCAGGCACAAAGATGGATTGACAGTGTGCTGTAAAGAATGTGCAGATAAAGCCACCAATAAGGCTCGTAAGCAACGGCTGGCTGTGAGGAATTGAAGATGAATTTTATTCCTACAAAATATGCTGAGTTGGCTGAACAGATTGCCACGAACTTAGAGCATTGGGCTGAGCCCAAAGACAAGACCGGACTTCGTTACCAATATGTGGGGTATTTAAAGCCTATAAATATTGCCTTGGAAGGATTTGAAGAAATTCTCGCTTGGTTGTACTCAAACAGACCAGAAAATTGTGAATATGTTCAGAGAGCGTACGATAAACTTATCTCGCAGGCAAAACTGGATGACCATTTGTTGGAAACTATGTACGAGAGTGACGAGACCTTATCTGAGGAATGTGCTATTGACTTTGCCCATACACTGCGAGTAGTAGTAAAGATGGCTGAAGGTGTGGCTGTAGAAGAGCCGACAGTAATATCACCAGAAGCAGAGCAGGAAATTGCAATTGGCTTTATGAGTGTTGTCGATTTAGCAAAAAAACATGGAGTTAATGCAGAAAACTTGCGTAAGCGATTAGACCGATACAGAGCAAAGCATCCTCTTGATGTAGACTTTTTCGTAGAATCTCAAAACAGAGGTAGAAATAAGCCGAAGTATCTTTACAACGTCAAGTTGGTTTCACATATCATCGAAGAACTTAAAGACAAATAAGCGTCCGCCAAACGTCCATCACAAAAATAATAAAAAAACTTAGCCATCTTTTTTTACTAAAAAACACCCTTCACTAATTTTTTCAAAAAATCTCTGTCCATCAATTCTCCGTTTACAACCAGTTTTCAGAACCTGTCTTATACTGACTTCCAAAGTTAATAGATGTTTTTTGATAACCTTAATTTGGAGGTCATTAATATGACTGAACACAAAACACAAACCTGCCAGTTACTCAGTGCGAAACAATTGGCAAAGATGCTGTCTTTGTCCCCCAGGACAGTATGGCGCCTGCTTTCAGCAGGAAAACTACCCAAACCCATTCAAATCGGGGGCAGTGTCCGTTGGGAACTTGAAAGAGAGATAAAGCCTTGGCTGCAAGCCGGAGCACCAGATCGAAAGACCTGGGAGCAAATGAAGGGGGTGACGAATGAGTAAAAAGAAAAAGAGGGCTGCGAAGCCCACACCCAAAGCTCACAGCCCAAGGAAAAACGTAAATATATTATACCAAAAGCACTATGTGGGGTCAAGTCCATTTATCAGCCCTGAGCATCAAAGCCGAATAGCTGAACACCGGCTACAAATCCCAAAGGTTCATCGAGCTAACTATGACAAAGGGACGACTATGAACGAGAAAATGCAGAAGGGCCATTCACAGGGAGTGAACAGCCCCTCAGGCAATTTCAGGAATTTATATTATACCAAAGGCACTCCGCATTGTCAAGCCCCCCCTGATAATTTTGAGCGAGAAAGAAGAATCGATGAGCACCGCAAGAATATACCGATGCAATTCAGAAAAGTCTATGACATAGCGATGAGCGGGAAAAGGAAAAAAGAAGGGGCTGCTGAAAAGGAGGAGACATATGAGGATAGCAGCCCCTTAGGAGAAAGCGTTGATAAGCAATTCACATATCATTATCGCAAAGGAAGCCCTGCACAGTCAAGGGAAAATTGCCCAAATAAAGCTGACCGGCAAAGAAGAATCACAGAACACCGGCAACAAATACCCAGGGTTCACCGAGCGTGCAGCAACACTATCGACCGGATGCTCAAAGAGAACGGGATTGTAGAGCCGAAGCGCAAAGTCAGGAGGTTGGGCCGGCACGAAACATTGAGCAGATTAAGCCACGAAAAAATCGTCTGGTTGAAAAATTTAGGCAAGACTACAAAGAAATGAGTAAGAGCAAAATAGACGAAAAAACGATAAAAGAAGCACTTGAGAGAGCTGTTCAGGAAATTAGAGACTATGATGGCGAGGATTACATCGGGAACCGTCCTTTATTTATTTGCGCTCAACATATGCAGGGTGTAATATCGAAAGAGACCCCGTTTGATAAGGTTGAGCCTTGGTTTGAAAAGTTTTTTGAAAGTGCAGACGGATTACTGGTTGACGAAGATGAAGACCCGATATCTTATTATCAAGCACTGGCATTATTTAGAGAGGTATGGCCGAAAGTGAAATTTCCAAAAGGCGAAGCGTTTGAGGTTGCCTTGGACAGAGCAAGTCAGTACAAAACAGTCAGGCCCGAAATATCCTGGTGCGATGATAAGGGGATTCAGCTGCTGGTCCATACCACCTATGAACTTACACAGATGAGGGGGGATGACCTTTTTTTTCTCTCAGGTTATGATGCAGGCCGTATCCTCGGTAAGAGCCAGGGAACGGGCCGAGCGGTTTTGATGATGCTGGTCGATATGGGGATGTACAAAGTAGTCAAGCCTGGAAGCTTTCCCAATATAGCCACTCTCTACCGATATATCGGCAGGCCGAACATAAATAGCAAAAGACTGAATCCTGAGCAGTTTGAACAGTGAAAGCAAGAACAAGTGAAAAAGCTGAAAATCCAGAAAGATGAGTAATTACTTATAAGAGGTTATAAGAGCTTACAGGATGTTATATGAGCTTATATGAGTTTACAGGATATTCTAAGAGGTTATATGATTTTACAAAGATTTTTCACGATTTTAGAAGAAATTACATTGAGGCAAAAAACTTACGTTTTTGCCGTTTCGCTGTTCAGTGAAAAAAATTAAAAAAAGTTGGGAAAATGTTAACTTGTCAGTTGACAAGTACCGATGAATATGTTATAGTTCCAACTGTATGAGTGCGAAAAATAAAAATTCGGGTCTTGAGGGTCAGCTCTGGCGTGCGATACGCCAGGCTGGAATCAGCCGCTACGAGTTGAGTAGAAAATCTGGCGTTGACCAGGCCCAGTTATCGTACTTTATGAGCGGCCAGCGGTCGTTGACGTTGCGTTCCGCTGAAAAAATCGCAGGAGTTTTAGGTTTGGAATTAAAGCCAAAAAAGAAAGGTAGGTGATATTATGGCAGAGATAAAAGGATTCTGGCAGGATAATAGGACTGAAAAAATTTACGCTGTTGAATGTGACTCGTTCGGAAAAATTGTGGGTGGCGCAGGACCATTGGACTCGGATAACTTACACGACTTGGACGATTACGACTATACGCCAGCTATAGTAGGGTGGCTGGAAAGAGCAGTAGCAGAACACAGGTTGCATAGAATCAATCCTACGTAGTTTTGATAATGTTTATTTGCTGGTAAAAAGAATTGTGAACAAAGCTTATTTAATTTGTAAAAAGGCAAGGTGATATTATGGCAAGTATATTCAAACGAAAACGGAGAGTAAAGCTGGCTAACGGCAAGAAACGTGTAAAGAAGTCGGCTTGCTGGTATGTTGAGTATCGAGACAAAGACGGAAAAGTCAGGAGAGTAAAAGGCTATCGGGATTTGGCAGCTACCCGGCAGAAAGCCGCACAGCACAGAAAGCGACCATTGTCAGAACACTTGGAGGATTTTCGCAAATCGCTACAAGTGGGAAATACCAAAACCTATGTTAAAATAACATATTCAAGAATCAAACGGGTTTTTGACGATTGCGGATTCTGTTACTGGGACGACCTATCAGCAAGCAGGATAAAAGATTATCTGACCACCTTGGAGATAAGCAAGAAGACATTCAACTACTATCTAACAGCGGTTAAACAGTTTTGCCATTGGATGGTGC
>JBHPEQ010000139.1:0-4970 GCA_042576845.1 Planctomycetota bacterium | reverse complement strand
CATAAGGTCTTGAATTATCAAGAATTAAATGGTAATGTGTTTATATAATTTAAACCACGTATGTATTTTTGTACACTACGCCAGCGGCGTAGCTGAGCTAGGATATAAAATGTTATATGGGAAATCCCAGATTAGTAAAAAATGATTATTGTTATAATGGGAGTTTGCGGTTGCGGCAAAACACTTATTGGGGATATGCTTGCTAATAAACTGGGGCTTGATTTCTACGATGCTGACGATTTTCATTCTGACAAGAGCATTATAAAGATGAAAGATGGAACTGCTTTAGACGATAGTGACCGTACGCCGTGGTTGAAGCAATTGGCACAAGCTATGAGAGAATGGGAAAAAAGGGGAGGGGCAGTTCTTGCCTGTTCTGCACTCAAAGAGTCTTACCGACAAATTCTTATGCAGGGCGGTGATGTTTGTTTTGTCTATCTTAAAGGTTCAAGAGAACTGATTTTAAGCCGAATACAAAATAGAAAAGACCACTACATGCCAACGGACCTTTTAGATAGTCAATTTAGAACTCTGGAGGAACCAGCCAATGCGGTGATGATTGATATTGCCGGATCGCCAGATGAAATTGTCAGTTGCATTATTGATAGATTGCCCTCGCAAAGAAAAAACTGAAATACCCTTTGAAGTGACAGTAAATCCGAAAATAATTGTGCAACAGGCTCAGCATCCGTTTTTTTTTAAAAGGAGTAACACATAATGAAAAATTCAGCATCCGTTTTTTTAGTATGCATCTTATTTTTCTCTGTGACCAATCTGGTTACAGCTCAGCAAACCCAAACCCAATATCTCTCAGGTACGGATAAGGACCATACCGTTGAATGGGATTTCTACTGTACCGGCGGCCGACAAAGCAGCTTGTGGAGCAAGATTCCGGTTCCGTCCCATTGGGAGTTTCAGGGGTTCGGAACTTATAATTACGGCACAGAGCAAAATCTCTCCGACGAACAGGGAAAATATAAACACACCTTTACCGTGCCCATGTCTTGGGCTGGAAAAAAAGTCTATATTGTTTTTGAAGACTCGATGACCGACACCGAGGTTTGGATAAATCACAAACCGGCCGGTCCCAAACATCAGGGCGCATTCTATCAGTTCAAATATGACATCACCGACATGTTGAACTACGACACTGACAACATGCTCGAAGTGACTGTAAGCAAGATGTCATCAAATCAAACCGTAAATGACGCCGAAAGATCAGCGGATTACTGGGTCTTTGGCGGAATCTTTCGACCGGTGTACCTGCAGGCCTTACCCCGGTAGTTCATAGAATGGACCGCCATTGATGCCCGCGCCGACGGAAGTTTCTCTATGAACGTCTTTTTGGGCAATCTGGTTGACGCCGACCATGTGTCGGCCCAAATCGTTGGCCCCGATGGCAATTTCCTGAACGAATCTTTTAGGCAGAAAATAGTAAACCAGCAGGAAAAAGTAACAATGAAAACTAAGATTTCAGGGCATAAAACTTGGACGGCCGAGACCCCCAATCTTTATACCGTCAGGGTTTCGCTGATGAAAGGGCACGAAGAGATTCACCGTATCGAGCAGCGTTTTGGTTTTCGTACCATTGAGCACAGGATAGGAGATGGGATTTATATCAACGGCCAAAAAATCAAGTTCAAAGGTGTTTGTCGCCATGCGTTCTGGCCGGATTCCGGTCGCACCACAAGCCCCGAGGTCAGTTTTAACGATGCCAGGCTGATGAAAGAAATGAATATGAATGCCGTTCGCATGTCACATTATCCCCCAGACGTGCATTTTCTGCAGGCCTGTGACCAGCTGGGGCTGTATGTGCTGGACGAGTTGGCCGGGTGGTGGGGGCATTACGATACTGAGGTGGGCCGTAAACTGGTCAAGGAAATGATGAAGCGGGACATCAATCATCCCTCTGTCATATTCTGGGACAACGGCAACGAAAGCGGTTGGAATTTTGAACTTGACGATGAGTTTGCTAAATATGACCCGCAGGGCCGAACCGTTATTCATCCCTATGCTAATTGTAAGCCTCCCAACCCTTTCAACAATATTAATACCGACCATTACCGTTTATACGGCGATTTGAAAGAGCTTCTCGCGGGTTCGACCATAGTTATGCCCACCGAACTACTGCATGGCCTTTACGACGGTGGTCACGGAGCGGGTTTGAACGACTACTGGAAGTTGATGTGGAACTCGCCCATATCGGCCGGCTGTTTCCTTTGGGTTTTTGCCGATGAGGGCGCGGTCCGAACCGACAGAGATGGTCAAATAGATACTTTCGGTAACCAGGCCCCTGATGGTATCGTAGGACCATACCGACAAAAGGAAGGCAGCTTCTTTACGATCAAAGAAATATGGTCACCCATTTACATCAGGCTCCGGGAACTGCCGCCAGATTTCCAGGGACGATTCGAGATTGAGAACCGCTATGATTTCACCAACCTCGAGCAATGCCGGTTCGAATGGAAGCTGGTTTCATTCCCTGGTCCCGACAGCGTAAAAACCGGATACTTTGTCAATCACAGCGGCCGCCAAAAGGCTCCGTCTATCGCCCCGCACCGGCAAGGAGCTTTATCAATCAGCCTGCCGCGGAACTGGAAGCAGTCCGACGCCATTTATCTGACGGCTATCGACCCTGACAACCGGGGAATTTGGACGTGGAGTTGGAGTATTAAGAAACCGGTCAACTATAAAGAAGCTATCGTCAAAACTTCGCCGGGCAGCGTTCTCGCCGAAGAGGATAATGAACATGTAACCGTTCGCGCCGGCAAGTCTGAGCTGACATTCAGCAAGAACTCAGCAGAACTGGTTAATGTCAAGAGAAATGGCAGGGTAATTTCATTGGGCCGCGGGCCGCGGCTTGTTCCCACAAAACCCTTTGACGATGACAACTCCTCGCTCAGACATTATCAGGACGGCGGCAATTATTTATTGGAAATTAAAGACACGGGCGGGTTTGATTTTTTGAAGTGGACAATATACGGCAGCGGCTGGGTTCGACTTGATTATCAATACAGCGCCAGTGGTAATCTCGACTATACGGGCATTACCTTTGACTATCCGCAAAAGGTCAAGGCCAAAAAATGGCTCGGCCAGGGACCTTATCGGGTTTGGAAAAATCGCCTTAAAGGGACCACCTTAAACGTCTGGAGTAATCAATACAATGATACGACGCCGGGTAAATCGTGGGATTATCCGGAATTCAAAGGATATTTCGCCAACCTGCACTGGGTTCGCCTCGAAACTACCGAAGGGTCCATAACCGCCGTTACCGATACCGAAAATTTATTCTTCAGGGTACTGACGCCCAAAAACGGTGATGAACCTCTAAAGTCTGTAATGCGTTTTCCCCCCGGCAACATCTCATTTTTGCATAGCATCCCTGCCGTGGGTACCAAGTTTGCACCGGCGAAATCTCTGGGACCTGAAAGCCAACAAATGAGTGCATCGGGCAGCTATAAAGGCACAATTTACTTCCAATTCACAGAAGGTTGAGAAAATATGAAAGCCAGGTACTGTAATTGCCATAAATATAGACATTTTGCATCACACCCGAGCCGTTTGTCTCTTCCAGCACCTGTCAGTTATAATTATGGTAATACAGCGTTGTTTCATCCGGCGTAGGATAATAGTCGACCTTCTTGATTCTACGCCCTAACGCATCGTAGGCGTATTCAGCTATATCGTTACTATCTTTCGTGATTTTCACAATGCGGTTCTCATAATCATATTCATAGCCGTCTTTATCCCTGGCCAGATTACCTGCATTGTCATATTCTAAGCTGGCCGAATCTATCTCCTCGTATCTGTTGGTAAGTTCATCTATATCATAATCCTCATCGCTGCCGCTTCTTAAATTGACTGTATCCCTGTTTCCGAGGTCATCTATTGTAAAGACCTCATCGGTGCTGTCGATGCCGTAATCAGCTTCTGTAAGCCGGTCGAGATTGTCGTAAGTAAAGTCCGTATCCGGATCACCGCTTCGGTGCTCATAGGTCTGCTTGCTGATATTATTGGTATTCGTTTGATATTCATAGGTGAATTTTACGACTTCCGTCGGCGTGGGTGTATCTTTATACGTATAAGCCTCGGTAATTCTGCTGAGATTATCATAATCGGGCTCGTAGACGATATCCGGGTCTGATAATACATATTTCCTCTGCACTGTTCGAGAACCGATGTACTGATATTCAACAAAATCCCAAGTGTCGTTATATGCGAGGGTTTTTATCCTGCCCTGGTAATCGGGTAAATCATTACCCTCTTAGTTTAAGGTTTCCTTCTCAACATCACCGCACCGAGAAAACGCCTTTTTCCGTCCTTGTTATTTTTTCTGCTACTCACAATAAAAACCGCCTTCTCAATCATGCTCACCGTGTCCTTCACGGCTACCATGTTCGCTGATTCCAACTTCCGGATGGGCAGTCCACCCATCAAAGTCCTTGTTTGTTGCCATTAGTTTGACGTCTCTTCTTTCACCAGGATTGAGGTCAGCCGGAGTTGTTGGGCCAAGTTCTTTTCCGTTTGACAAGTGGACTTCAACTCGAACTCGTTTCAAGGTTTTGTCCGTGGTGTTCTCCACCGTGCCGTTGAAAGAATTGCTTTGCTTGTTGTAAACCAAGACCAGTCGGGCACCGTTTCGGATCTCATCGTAGCTCTCGTTCAGGGCAAGTTCAGTGCCTGATTCTTCATCTTCCTCGCCATGATGGTCATCACCGTCTCGGTCGTGTTCGCCCCGAGACGCCGTGGGCCTGTCTGAGTCTTGCTTTCCATCGGTTCCTCTATCACTTGAACAGCCGTTAATAACGATTGCCAACATGATGGCAATCGTGGCAAGAGTTCTTTGAATGTGATTCATGGATGTCTTCCTTTCTGAGACGTCTAACTTGACCTGACATTTCCCATGTACACGGTTACAAAACATAATTTTCTCCGTATGACAGCAATAATCTTACCAGAGTTACCTCGAA
>JBHPEQ010000138.1:0-5025 GCA_042576845.1 Planctomycetota bacterium | reverse complement strand
GATACGCCTGCTGAGAAACATAATCTACTTTTCAAATCCTGATGGCGTTCTTTATAGCATAAATGAAGAAAAATCGGCACCCATGGAATCAGACTACAATCTTATATTCAACACCAAGGATAAAGAAATGGTAATTAAAGGCCTTCCGGGTGTGGAAACATTTGAAGATTGGCAGAAGCGTGGTTTTGACACCCACTCGGTTATTGCCGACCCGTTATTTACAGACCCGGAAAATGATGACTACTCCTTAAGGCCTGAATCTCCCGCATTTGAATTGGGATTTAAACCCATTGACCTTTCCAGGGTCGGCTTGAGAGGTAGACAATAAATCTTAAAAAGTGTAACCTATTCGATATATTTCAAATTTGGAGGTATTGATATGAAAAAATCAAACAATACAACCATGTTGGCAATTGTTGCTTTTGCATTGTTGGTTTGCTTATTCGCTACGATGGCAAGTGCGGCAGAAACAGCCCTTTACGTTTCCCCTAAGGGAAATGACTTGTGGGCAGGTGACAGCATTGACAGGCCCTTTGCGACCATACAAAAGGTCCGTGATGCCATCCGTGCAATGAAGGAAAAGGGTGAGTTGAAAAGTGCGGTTACGGTTTATATTCGGGGCGGTTTATATGAACTGTCCGAGACCCTTGTATTTACTCTTGAGGATTCCGGCACAAAGGACTGTCCCATTACCTATACAGCTTATAAGGATGAAAAACCTGTCATCAGCGGCGGCAGAAAAATAACCGGACAATGGAATGATTACAAAGGCAAAATAAAAGTCTGTTCCATTGATGAAGTTAAAGCAGGCGAATGGTACTTCAGGCAGCTTTTTGCGAATGGCGAGAGACAGCAGCGAGCACGCATTCCCAATGAGGGTTTTTACAGGACAGAAGGCGCGCTGGATAAAGATGGTTTTCAGTATAAACAAGGCCACTTCAAGAATTGGAATAACCTTGATGATGTCGAAGTTGTGATTTTTCATTCCTGGAACGAATCCAAGCTCCTTATTTCTGAATTGGATGAAGAGAATAGAAAGGTATTTTTTACCGGCCGGATCGGAAGAGGAGGAGACAATAACCGCTACTATATTGAGAATGCCTTGGAAGGGCTGGATAAACCAGGTGAATGGTATGTAGACCGGCATGCCGGCAAACTTTACTACTGGCCTGATGGTGACCTGGACAACGCTGAATTGCGGGCACCTCTTTTGAATGAGCTTGTCAGGTTCGAGGGTGAGGTAGAAAAGAAAGACCATGTTCAATATATCAATATTAGCGGCCTTACTTTCTGCGATACAAGCTATAATTTACCGAAAGAAGGTATTCCTACCATCAGAGATGTCGGCGATATATGGTTTCCATCGGCCATTACCTTCAAGGGTGTCAGTCACTGTATTTTCGAAGATAACACCGTAAGAAATGTCGGCACTTATGGGCTGGATTTAACAAGTGATGCCATCCACGTAATAGGCAATAAAATTTATGACACCGGCAGCGGCGGGGTTGTGACCAGAAGTTACGGAAAGTATCGTAATGTAATTTCGTATAATCATATTCATGACTGCGGCGTGGTTTTCCACAGCGGTGTTGGAATTAACATCGATGACGGCGGCGGTTTGATTGCGAACAATCTAATTCATGACACGGGTCATACCGGCGTATATGTGCGTCATTTTGCTACTGATTATGGACAGGAACATGAAAGGAAGAATCAGGAACAAGGACTTATTATCGAATACAATGAAATATACAACACAATGCGACAGGTTAATGACGGGGCGGGTATTTTTGTTCGTGATGACTATGTTGTCATAAGGAATAATCTTATTCACGATTCTTATGGACCTCCCGAAGGGCAGGGCAGTCCTGCATGGGGAATCTATCTTGGCTGTGAAACAAGGAACTGTCTTGTAGAGAACAATGTCGTATATAGAACACAGGCGGGGCAGCATGTTTGGTTCCAGAACAGAAACAATACAATTTTCAACAATATCTTTATAGACGGAGACAGACAGCAGATAGATTACAACAATATGCCGAACGCTCACCATCATCAAATAAGGTTACTTCGAAATATCATCTGTTTTTCGAATCCTACTGCTGTGCTTTACGATATAAGCGGAAATAGTTCAGTACCAATGGAATCGGACTATAATCTTATATACCACACCAAGGGTGAAGACTTCGTTATTAGAGGATTGGAGGGTGTTAATACATTCGAAGACTGGCAGCAGCGTGGATTTGAGGCGCACTCGATTGTTGCTGACCCGTTATTTGTTGACCCTGAGAATGATGACTATACTTTGAGACCAGAGTCACCGGCATTTAAATTAGGATTTAAGCCGATTGACCTTTCGAGGGTTGGATTGAGAGGCAGGGATAAGAAGTAGGATTGATAAAGAATAAGAGTTCGAAAGTAGGAAGTAATTATTATTGTGTGCATGGGTTTTTTAAAAGAGATTTAGAGTGCATAATCACAGCGATATACCAGCAACGATCGGCTCAGATAAACGTGTACGATTGCTGAATGGCGAAAAGGTTCGCTATGTGAACCTGGACAACACGGCAACTACGCCTGCATTCGTAGAAGTGAAACAGACAGTCGACGATTTTCTTGAGTGGTATGCCAGCGTTCACAGAGGTTCCGGCTATAAGAGTTTTTTATCGACCTGGTTATATGAGCAGGCCAGAAAACGTGTTGGAGAATTCTTTGGATATGAGCCTGGTCACCATATTGTGATCTTTACCAATAACACTACCGGCGCGATTAATAAAGTGGTGCGTATATTACAGCTAACTAAAGATGATATTGTATTGACTTCGAGGATAGAACATTCTTCGAATGAATTACCGTGGAGGCAGTTTGCTACTCGTCAAAGATACGAATCGGAAGCTGATGGGACAATAGTTATTGACTCCATTGAACGGAGGTTGAGGAAGTATGGTAAGAAGGTCAAACTTATCGCTGTGACAGGTGCGTCAAATGTTACAGGATATATACCACCATACCATGATATTGCAGAAATAGCCCATCGGTATGGGGTGCCCGTCCTTGTAGATTGTGCCCAGTTAGCGTCTCATCGAAGGATCGAAATGTTAAGCCCAAAGGATCCAAAGCACCTCGATTTTATTGCCTTCTCAGCTCACAAGATGCAGGCTCCGTTCGGAGTCGGAGCATTAATCGGTCCACGTGAAATATTCGAACCTGACACTGTTCCCTCAGATGAACCTGGTGGAGATACAACTGACCTTTGTACGGAGGATAAGGTTTACTGGGCACCGCCTCCAGCTCGCTTCGAATCCGGCACGCCCAACGCGGTTGGTGTAATTGCTCTTGCTAAGAGCCTTGAGGTTCTCAATCGATATGGAATGGACCGGCTTGCAGAACATGGAAAGAAGCTTTGGCTGTGGGCGGTAAGAGGTATCAACAAGCTTAAGGGTGTTACACTCTATGTTGATCCGGATGATATCAGTGACAGGACACCCAATATCCCATTTAATATTGAGGGTTACAATCACGGTTTGACAGCTGCGATTTTGGGATTTGAATATGGTATTGGTGTCAGGCACGGACGTCTCTGTGCCGATGAGCTTGTCCGTCTGCTGCTTGGTTTTCCCAAGAAAGATGAAAAATATTTAGTTGAACAGGTGATAAACTATGGAAGGAAAACCAAAGTATATGGACTCGTAAGAGCCAGCATAGGTATTTGCAACACAGATGAAGACATTGAACGTTTGGTTGAAGCGGTTGGACGGATAGTTCGAGACGGTTCTAAGTTCGAATACGAGCCGGAATATGATGAACAGGCAACAGCGAAACATGGCAAGATAGAAACTGGTGATTTTCGGCCTAAAGGATTTACGCTACAAGATATTCTTTCAAACGCCGACTTATCAGAAAATCTTCTATCGCTTCAGAATCTTGATTCTTTATGAGTATCAAATACCAGATGTAAACCTGTTGACCTTTTTAGTTGTCTTGAAGGTAAAGTGTAAATATAAGGAGCATTTAGTTATGCTGTTTGGTGTGTTAAAAAAATTATTATCGTTCAACTATGTGCGAATTATAATCCTGCTGCTTTTTTCTATAGTTGTCGCCATTATTGTGAACTCGATGCATTCAGCTGAGTTGCCGCTTATATTGCCTGAAGGACAACGTCCGGGGGCGCCGAAAGGTTCTTGGAAGGCGAGTCTGCAGTATGTTGACTTGAGCGATGTCGTTGACGAGATTACAGCCGGTCAGGCTATATTGATAGACATTCGAGAGAGTGAAGATTTTGAGCAAGTACATGCTGTTGGGTCAATTAATTTGCCATATTACGAATTTGATGATGTTTATCCTGACTTTGTTGAAGAAGTATCTACGGATAAACATTTAGTCATATTTGGAGAAGGAATGCTTTTTGGCTTGAGTGCTCAAATAGCCAGACGTTTATTAGATGAAGGATATGAGAATATAACAATACTCAAGAAGAGTTTCGAGGACTGTCAGAAACAAAACCTGCCAATTTATCGTATAAGTCAGGAAGGTAATAGTCATGAAGCTGAAAAGTAATTTTTTCCAAGGAATCATAAAGAGTCTCTGGTTGCAAAGAACACTGAGGGTCGTTTTGGGTGTACTATTTATATATGTTGGTTATGCTAAAATACTTCATTCTGACAAGATTGCAGAAAATCTTTTGCTTTTGGACATATTGCCCTGGAGTATAATTAATATTTTTGCTGTATGGCTGGTTAGCTTTGAAGTTTTTATTGGTATTGTTGTTATTTTAGGAATATGGCTGCGAGCAAGCTCACTTTTGCTCGCATGTTTTTGTGTAATATGCCTGGGATTAATCGTGTATGCTATTGCAAGCGGTATTAATATGCACTGCGGCTGTTTTGTTACAGCTCCGACTGGTCCTGCAAGGAATTGGGTCTCACTCTGGCAGGAAGTTTTAATGTTGGCCGGCTGTGTATGGTTATATATAACTACTAAGAAAGCATAGAATCAAGCGAATGAGTATTTTTTATGGAGCGCATT
>JBHPEQ010000137.1:0-5221 GCA_042576845.1 Planctomycetota bacterium | reverse complement strand
GCAGCAAAAGTGCCTTTCGCCGCATCTTTGAGAAATATGAAAACCACCTTTTGACCTTAGCGGCCAACCTTTTGCAGGACACCGCTGCCGCCGAAGACGTTGTGCAGGACGTTTTTATAAGTTTTGTCCAATCGAAAGATGATTTTCGCCTGAGAGGCAGCTTAAAAGCTTACCTGGCAACCTGCACCGCAAACAGGGCACGCGACTATCTTAGAAAAAGAAAGGTCCGGCAGACCGCTGCAGCCAACGAAGCCCGGCATTTAACATCAAATGAAAATGAACCGCTTCAGTTGGTAGTCAATAACGAACTGCTCCAGCGATTAGGCAGCGCAATCTCGCAGATTCCATACGAGCAGCGGGAAGTAGTCGTCCTTCATTTGCAGGGCGATATGAAATTCAAGGCAATTGCCGAATTACAGAACGTTTCAATCAAAACAGCCCAGAGCCGATACCGGTACGGCCTGGATAAACTGCGGTCAATCTTAAATGGCGAGGTGCAAAAATGAAACCGCAAGATAATATAGAAAACCAAATTAAAAAAATTCGTTATAAACCCAGCGCCGAAACGCACAACAGAATCCTCAACAACGTCCTGCAGGCACTGGACGAATCCGAAAAAACAACCTCGGCCCACAGGCCGAATTTCTGGAGAATAATTATGAAAACAAAAATAGCAAAACTCACCGCCGTTGCAGTGATAATAATAGCGGCAGTGGTTTCAATAACAATTTTTGATAAATCAGTTACACCAGCATATGCAATTGAGCAGACTATCGAGGCCAACCACAGTGTGCGCTATCTCCATGTTAAAGGCTTCGGCCCATTGCAAGATGAGCCAATGCAGAGTTGGTGTGAATTTGACGAGAGTGGGCAGACCAAAAATGTGCGGCTGGACTTTCCCGAATGGGCAGGTGGGCTTGATGGTGCTAAAGTAGTAGTGTGGAAAGAAAACACAGTACAAATAAGGTTTAAAAAGAAAAACAGTTTGGTCAATATGAGGGACAAGACTGTTGCGGCTCAGTTTCTGGAGTTAGCGGAGAACTGTGACCCAAAGCTGGCTGTACAACGTCTGTATGAAAAACAGGAACAAGGCAAAGTAAAGTTAGAGATTGAGGAGCCTTCTGATAAGGCCGAGCCAATTATTATTACAGCAACTCCTCTGGAAGAGTATGCCTTACCCTTCCACCGTATGGTTTTGTCTGTTGACCAGGCCACGAAACTTGTTGCATCGGTGGAGCTTTATCAGTTCAAAGGCGGCAAGTTTGAGCAAATTATGACACTGGAGTTTCACGACTACAATAAGCCAATAGAAGCTAAAATGTTTACCCTTGATGACGTTCCTGCGGATGTAGCGCGAGTTGACTGGACTACTGAAGAAATTGGCATGCCACAGGGTGAGCTCAGTGACAAAGAAATTGCTGTAAAAATAGTCCGCGAGTTTTATGAGGCGATAATTGCGAAGGATTATGCTAAAGCGGGCCGACTTTACTCAAACATGCCTGCCGATAGAATTCGTGAGAGGTGGGCAGAATTCGGCGTTTTGCGGATAATTTCAATAAGCGAACCTATCCCTCATCCGACGCCAGGAGTTGGAGGCTTCCAGGTGCATTGTAAGATTGAGATTGAAAAAGATGGTGTTAAATCAGTTTATGAACCGTATGGCCCTGGTGTTCGCCCCGTACATGGTCAACCCGAGCGCTGGAATATTCACGGCGGAGTAAAGTAATCTTTACGCCAGCAACATTTTAGAAGATCAGGCCGGGCTTTCAGCTCGGCCTTTTTTCTGCGCTTTTGTTATAGAATCCCTGCAATCAGGTACTTATTTGGTGGACTAATTTGGCAAACTCATTGCCGCGGTGCTGGAAATTGTCGAACATATCGTAGCTCGCGCAGCCGGGACTAAACAGAACCACATCGCCTTTCACTGCAATGTTGTGGGCAAGTTTTACTACCTCTGATAATGAATGAACAATTTCAATTTTTATTGTCTCGGTGTTCTCTGTGACCTCTGTGGCTGTTTTAACAGACTCCGCAATTTTTTCAGCCGTTTGGCCTATCAGAATGACTGACTTGGCTTTTTGAGCTATTATCTTACCTAATTCATCAAAAGGTAAATTCTTATCGTATCCGCCTGCAATGATGATTTTCGGCTCTTCAAAGGCCTCCAAAGCTGAAATAGCGCTTTCCGGCGTAGTGGAGATTGAATCATTATACCAGCGAACACCATCTATCTCAGCGATAAGCTCCAGCCTATGCGGCAGCGGTTTAAAATCCGGCAAGGCCGTTTTTATTCTTTCAGTATCGACACCAAAATACTTCGCAATCGCCAAAGCGCCCGCCAGATTCGAGAGATTCGCCCGGCCCGGCAGGCGAAATCGCTCTGCAATCTCGGCATCTACATCGTCCGCTGAATACTTAATACAAAGCCTGCCCGGCTCCTTGTTATATTTCTCAAACCATTCAGCACTGATTTTATCTTCGGCATTGAAGACCGAAACAGCAGGGCGACCTTCGTCCAGCTCCTGAAATCTGAATATATTCTCCTTGGCCGAACAGTAGTTCTCAAACCTCTTATGCCGGTCGAGATGATTAGGCGTAAGGTTCGTTAACAGTGCCGCAAACGGTGTTTTTTTGATGTTCGCCAACTGCTCAAGCTGAAAACTCGACAACTCCAACACAACCAAATCATCTGCCTTTATTTGTTCCAGAGAAGTAAGCATCGGCTCATTGCCGATATTGCCGCTGAGCCAGACATTCTCGTATCTCGCATTTTTAAGCAAATGTGCTGTCAGGGCTGCTGTCGTGCTTTTGCCGTTAGCTCCCGTGATGCCGATTATCCTGGCAGGGCAAGCTGAAAAGAAAATCTCAACCTGCGATGTGACAGACTTGCCCCGGCTCCGGGCTAAGCTGATAAACCTGTTATCAGGAAAAACAGCGGGATTAACCACGACAATATCGGACTCGGAAAAATCCTCCTCAAGATGTTCACCCAGATGATACTCGATATCCTCAAATCCCTCCAATTGCCCAAGCGATTTTTTAAGCTGCTCGGCAGATAATAAATCCGTTACGGTAACATTCGCACCAGCACGGCAGGCAAACTTAACGACATCGACTCCGCCCCCAAATCGCCCAAGTCCCATAACAAGGACCTTCTTACTACTGAAAAATGCCTTATCCATCTCAAAGTCCGGCCTGCATCGCCTTTGCCAAATCCATTTTCGCATCGATAACCGCCTGCTCGATACACCGCTTCCACTCATCGCCGAACTGCTCCTTATACTTAGGCCTCTGGTAGGCGTAAATAATAGACCGTGATGCGTTGATTAACGCTCCCGTGCCGTCGGCTTTGCAGAAACGAACACAATCGGCTGCACCAGCTCCCTGAGCACCATAGCCCGGCACTAAGAACCATACCTTGTCGTACCTTTGCCGAAGAGAAGTGGTAACCTCCGGGCTTGTCCCGCCGACCACCATACCAATGTTACTATAACCGTTTTTGCCGATGTATTCTTTTCTCTGGGCTATCCGCCCGACGACCTCAGCCATCTTTTCGTACATCCTCTGCCCGGTTTCGTCCGCAAAATCCTGGAGCTCGGCAGCGCCGGCGTTGCTGGTCCGAACCAGCACAAAGATACCCTTGCCCTGCTTATTTGCCTGCTCGGCAAACGGCTCGATACCATCTGCACCGGTATAACCGTTAATTGTAACAGCATCAGCGCCAAATACATCCTCCAGGCCGTCCAGCCGATAATCTGTCAAATGTGCCGACGCATAAGAGGCCGCCGTATGGCCAATATCACCTCGCTTGACGTCCCCGATTACCTCAAGACCCGACTCTTTTGCCTCCGAAATCAACGAATAATAGGTCTGAATCCCCTGCCAGAGATATTTTTCAAAAAAGGCGATATTCAGCTTCACCGCAGGCACAAGAGGCCCAACAATCTGAAGCACCCGCCGACAAAAATCATATATTGCCTCAACCTCAACCGTCGTATCAACCTCGCCACCCACATCTTGGCCGCTCTTAACCACCGCTTTAACTTGGCTGTAAACAGGGTCGAGACCTACTGTCAGAGGTGTTCCTTTTTTCTTTACAGCGTCGCAGAGGCGGTCGCCAAAATGATTCGACATATTTGTCCTGCCCTTCTTTTCGTAAATTTTCAAACCTTAAAAATCCCTCAACTAAACTCGAACGAAAGAAAGTTTAAACTGCTCTTTTCCAACAGTCTGCCAAGATTCTTCTTCTGCAATTATCCGAATTAACTATAATCTCATAAACGATTTCCGGCAAGAGACAAATTTATAACAGGTGCAGATTTGAAAGATAAGAACAAACATAAGCCCGAGGAACCCAAAAGTATTTATGTCCGGGTTCTCAAAAAATACTGTTGGCTGCTGATTGGTATGGTTCCCACGTTAATCATCATCGCTCTGCTGCTATACAAACCCGCCGGCTATATTCCCGCCGACAAAACCGATGTGCATAAGCAGCCGGAGCAGCTAAGCACAAATCTTACGAACCGCCTGATGCCGGAGTTTTACAACGGCGTCCAGCGATCAGAACCTTTTGAGATGACCATCAGAGAAAAGGATATTAATGAGCTCATCGCTCAATCCGAATGGCCCAGAAATTCAGACGGCTTTGCTTTCTATGCTCCGAAAGCCATTTTGGCACCCGATACGATATCGATGATGAGCACAGTTGTTAAATCCGGTATCGAATTAGTCTTAACCATCTCTGCAGAACCGGCCTTTAACGAAGACGGCCTGCTGAGTTTCAATATTGACAAAGTCAAAATCGGCGCTATGAATATCACGCCTCTGGCTGCAATTGTTGCCAAAAAAACGTATGAACAAACCCGGCCGGATGTGGTCCGGCCGGACGATATCAGCGCTCTGATAGCCGGCTCGATATTCGAAAACAAACCATTTGAGCCCATTTTCAGGGTCAGAGGCAGAAACGTCCGCCTTGAAAACATTAAAATCGACAGCGAGGAATTGACCGTGCGATTCTTACCAATCCCCGATTGAAAAACCCTTCCTTACGTCGCAGAGATGAATAGACAACGGCCGAAAGACCCATTTGAACCGCGGATACCCACCTCTCGCATGTACAAGGGCAGGGTTTGAAATTGGGTTTGATTGGCTTTGCTTTGGCTTTGCTTTGGGTTTGCTTTTCCCGCCTTTCTGAAGTCGTAAATTTACATAAGTCCTTGTT
>JBHPEQ010000136.1:0-5349 GCA_042576845.1 Planctomycetota bacterium | reverse complement strand
AGATTGGCGTGGATTCAATGATTAAGGATGATTGATTATTGATAAAGGGGCGTTGGAAAAGAGAATAAATTACGTCGGAGCACACAATAAAGGATAACAGACCCCCCCCCAAGGCGTGAATAAATCACAAATCAAAAAGTAAAATGAGAGAGGGCATAAAAAAAGGCCCTTGTTTAGAGGGCCTTTCGGTTTTCAAGTATTATCGTTTTTAACCTGGAAGAACATTTGTAGCACACGGGCCTTTTTTGCCCTGTCCTACGTCGAATTCGACCTTTTGGCCTTCATCGAGGTTTGCATAACCACTGGCTTTAATTTCTGAATGATGGACGAATAAATCTTCTCCGCCTTCATCCGGATTAATAAAGCCAAAACCTTTACTTGAATTAAACCATTTTACTGTACCTGTACTCACTTTAGTACTCCCTGGCCTTAAGTAGGCCATAAAAAATAGTATCTCTCGTTCTTAATTTATTGGGGGATACTCCTGAGAGATGGAAGAATATACTCCACTAAAACAGTTATGATAACATGATAACCGAAATGACGCAAGAACTAAATTAAAAAAATATCTGGATTGCCGCGTCGGCCTTGCGGCCTCCTCGCAATGACCGTGGAAATATCGAATATCGAACAAGGGATGTTGAATGATGAAGTGGATTCCCGCCTGTGCGGGGCAGGCAGGCTTAGAGATAGTTTTGAATTTTTAGCTCTCAAATTTATTATTTTTCTATGGGGCTGCGCTGTTTAGCCAATTATCTGTCAGGACCAACAGGTCTGAGAGGTCAATGGTATCATCAGGCGGTAGGGAGATGTCACAGTCTGGGTTGTAGTCTGGTTCGCCTGAGCTGGTCATCCAGGCCAGGCCAAGGATAGCAAAGTCAACGAAGTCGACGTTGCAGTCCATCTGGAAATCACCCGGGAGTGGATCCTGCTGCGGAGATGTTCCGGTAATCTGGACATCATCAATGGCCCAATACCACTCAAAGTCTGCGTTGTAATAGTACCAGCGTATCTGGACATCGGACTGGTCATCGGCAATCGCTGAGATGTCCAGCTCCTCCACACCTGAGATGGTATATTCTCCCGGTGTATCATACCTCGCCACGTTTTGCCAGGCGCCTGCGCCTACCCGAACATCCACATCGCCAACTTCATTTGTATAATGCTTGAATTCATATTTGAAACTCAGCGTGACATTCTCGGTGCCTGAACAATTGATGTTATGGGTAATAAGTTGTTCATCCATATCCCTTGGAGTGTCCCCGTAACCTACTATCATAAATGTGCCTGTCCAGGGGGGAGTATACATATTTGTTGTGGTCCAGGTATAGCCATCCGAGAAGCCATCTATGATTGTCCAGCCGCTGGGAAGGCCGCCATCGAAGTTGGTTTCATATATGACTGTCGAAGCTGCAAGCTGGACGTCAATGGTGATGGTTGCGATATTGGAGTCGCCGCCGTCAGGCGCCGTGCCGCCGTCGTTGGCCTTGAAACCGAAGCTGTCAGGCCCGACGTAGTAGCCGCAGGAAGAGTAGTCAACCTGGTTACCGTTCCCGACCAGCGTATAGGGAAGGTCCGCGTCGGAAATCACTCCCGCACCGTGGTCGCTGAGCTCACCATGGTCAGGCAGCGAAGTAATGATGTAGGTCAACTGAGCCGGAGGATCAGGAAGCCCTTCATCGCTCGCCTGCAGGTCGATTGTTTCAGCTACGCCTTGTTCTACAGATACTGAGTCGGGCTCGGCGATGGGCGGCGAGGGGCCTGATATTGTGCCCACAAAGTTGATTCCCCATCTATTGCCTGAGTCGGAATTGTCGCTGGAAGTTCCTGTAGTGACGCCCTGACTTGAAAAGCTCCACCCGCTCTTGCTGGCACTTACCGTAAAGCTTGTGCTCGAGGGTATCTTGGCCAGGGCATAAATCCCATTGTCGTCGGTTTCGTCGGTGTATGGGCCGCCGCTACCTTCTGCTGTTACCGTAACGTCGCTAATCGGGTCTCCGGATGTGTCATCAGTGACCCGGCCGCTGATAATCTCGCCGGAACCGGTGGTGAATATATTATATGTACAGTCTTCTACTGCAGTAAAATTATAGGGTGAAGAATCAATATTGGGCAGGTCGTACCAGGCATCTTCACGACCGTCCCAGCCCATATTTAGGTGGTGGTATAATGTAGAAGCATTATAACCATAACCATCGCAGACGACAGCATGGCCGCCATACGGGCCGTCTATACCCAAAATGACAGGATGACTGGCATCGAGGTTAGGATTGACCATATCGTCGAGGTAACTCATAATACCGCTCGCGTTATAAATATGAATCGAATTGCTGTAACCGAAAGTATATCTTAATTCCTCCGAGGCATCGGATAAATACGCACTCGAACCGCCAGAGCCATAGCTGGTATTGACCGACTCAGCTATATCAAAACAGAAGTCACCAATGGTTTGTCTTTCAGTCAAGGTAATGACGCCAATTTCCGGCTGGAGCGGCATATGAGCCCAGACATATCCGCCGGCGGCGTATTCATGGTAACGCATCGTTTGGGCCATCGAAGTAGCAACACATCCACAGGGCCAGTTATCTGAGCTGCCGTCTGGCCCCGGCGGAGTGTAATAATTATAACAGGCATCCGTATTTGAATAACCTTCTACATTCCCCTGACCCCACGTACTCTGCGTCAGCGGTCCGACGCGTGGGTCTGAGACGCTGGATATGCCAAGCGTTCCCATTTTGTCGGCATAATCGGTTAGTTGTGTCCACTTATCCTGTGCCTTGAGGCCGATACTTTGAAGGTTCCGTATCCGGTCGGGCCCAAGCGTTGCCTGTGCTTTGCCTTCGATTTGCTGCCGGAGCTGACGAACGGCGTCGATGCGGGCGGGGACGTCACTTTCCACCAGAGCGCCGAGCGATTTTTGAGGGGAGGGGTCGTAAGCGCCTTTCTGTGCAAAGGCGATGATTGGCTCTACCATATCGTCGGCGGGAACAATAACAAAACCAGCGGGCTGCAGATAGATGACATAATAGAGTCCTTGTCCGTTCTCATCCGAGAAGGTCTGAACGCTTTCAATGTCCCTGCCGAGCCGTGTTCCGAGAGGTTGGGCATCGGCCTTCAGCCAGCCGCGGACCATGTTGACGGCTTCAGTGTCGCTTACGGGCTTTGCCTGCAGACCGGCCGAGTAGAGACAAAGCAGGATTAAAAAAGAGATGATTATTAAAACAAATAATTTCGAAAAGCGCCCAAAATACCCAAATAGAACTAAATCCTTCATTTTTCTCCTCCTTACCCCCCGGTCCATATTTCAAGCTAAATACTACAATATAAAGCAATTATATTTAGCATTTTTTCATTTGTCAAGAAAGTTGTTGTAATTTTGGGGATGGCCTGTTTTCGCCGAAAAAGCTGATTCAGGGTGGTGTAAATTTCTTTTTAAGGAGTAAGGTTAAAGCCGGGGACAAAAAACAACGGAAAACGGGATTTTATCGAAAATCATTGACAGTGTTGTAGTTTTTATTTATAATTACTATATGAGGAAATTTGGATTTATTGTTACATGATTAAATCGAAGAATAACAAAATCACGCCGGAAAGGGGAACGATAGTTATGAGCGGTAAAAGAGGATTTACACTAATCGAACTGCTTGTGGTAATTGCGACGATTGCATTGCTGCTGGCAATACTAATGCCTGCTTTGCGCAGAGCCAGGGAGCAGGGCAAGGGCGCTGTTTGTCAAAGCAACCTTCGACAGCTCTATATTGCTGCTTTTCTTTGGGGCCAGGACAATGATGATTGGACTCTGCCAGCTACATGGGACAGGCAAGCCGGTGAAATTGACGGGACTCCCGGCCTTCTCAGTTCTTATCTGTCTGCAGAAGCACGAGGCAAAGGTATTTACGAATGTCCGGCATTTCATGATTCCGGTGATTTTGTCCCTGCCTGGTTGGCGAGTGAGGTTGACTGGCTTGACCTGTCAAACAGCTATGGGATAAACGGTTCTGTTGTCTCACCAGGTGAGGGTCCCGGGACGTCGGGAATACCGGGAGAACCTCCCTGGTGTGAGGACTGGGGACCCGATTGTGCTTATTTTTACGACCACGGAAATACCAAACTAATGTCAGTCCGTAATCCTTACTATGCGATTTACCTTATGGACTGTACGAGTTGGATTGCAGCGGATTGGTGGTTTAGTATGTACACTGGTTTAACCCAAATCGAATTAGGACGGCGACATAGAATTAGTACATCTACAAATGACGCCGGATTAGCAAATATTCTCTGGTTCGATGGACACACATCCCCCGAGCCGGATGACTTTACAGTAGCCATAAACCCTCCTTTCGAATATGACTGTTCCTCTAAATACTTCCTTGGCAGGTATGTGGAAGAATATGAATAAACGGCTTTGCTTGATGACAGTTTTGTGTTGTAATGCCTTCCGGTCAAGCCGCTAATCCTGCAACAAAGACATATCCGCTCTGCTGCCATATTGGATAGTTTGCTCTATTTCATCAGCTTCTCAGGATAATGACAGTGCTATTGAGTTTTCAACGAATCATTTTGGGTATTAGTAATCTTTTGCGGGTACTAACCAGGGCGCATTATCTTCCCAGATGCTAGGATTGGGTCTACCGCCATAAGCACAAATAGTGTACTGATTGCACGAGTCCCAGGTTTCACCGCCTCCGTCTTTTGCAAACCTCAACGTCCATAGTTGTTTCAAGCCGAGTGTCCTGACGGTACCATCCAGAAAAAGACCATTTATCGTATCGCCGCCGTGACGGTCCATACAGATACGACCATACCCCGTCCCGTCACCTGTAAATGGTCTTTCCTCAATATACGGAGGTTCGCCGACATATCCGCCTCTCCAGGCCTCGCAAACGTGTCCAACATGGAGGCAGTCCGTTAACAGTGGTATTTCATCCGCCATCCTGGTATTGATAGTTCTAAAGATGTTCTCAATTGGAAAACCCCATGGTCCATCCGTTTGGTCCGGGGGTGGATTATATATCCAGTCATTTATCCCGTAGCTGCCCATACCACCCTCGGCGAATTCCACGGCACCAGGCGGGATCTCCCAGGCCCTGTCCTTCCTGCCGAAAGATTCAATATTACCTCCCCATGTAATCGTAGCTCTCGGACACAACAGTAAGTCGTCATCCTGGTAGTATCTCTTCAATGTCGACATCCAAGTTTCAGGACCGGGCATGCCGGATAATGGTGTGAAGCCCCACTTTTGATTATAGATTTCATCTGATATCGTAGAACCGTCGCTGGCTTCCGCATACATCATAAAGATGATACTCCACTGTCTCAAATTCATCATGCAAGCCGTACGTTGTGACT
>JBHPEQ010000135.1:0-5490 GCA_042576845.1 Planctomycetota bacterium | reverse complement strand
TTCAATTGGTAATCACGATGGAACACTTATCGGAAATCCACAATGGATGATAGGCAAAGTAGGAAGCCACTGCCTTGAGTTTGATGGCGATGGGGATAAAGTTAGTGTTGCCGGTAATGTCGAAATGGGAACAGATTTTACGATGTGCGCCTGGGTAAGTTGGGATTATAAGGCAAGTGGATGGTCTGTTATACTTGCTAAAGGTGGAGATGGTGAAACGCCAGCCACAGATTTTAAAGCGTTGTTCGTGCATCAAGACAGCAGTTTTAATTTTTCATATGAGTATAACGGAGGTACAAACTACCCGATAGATAGCGGTTTTGATTTGTCGATAGGTGAGTGGTATTTTCTGGCAGTGGTGAGGGATGACAGCAATGATATGGTCTTTATGTATGTAAACGGGGATTGTGTAAAAACTGAATCTTCCACACCTGATCCAAGTGTTAATTCCGCACCATTTATGATAGGACGTTATACAAGTGGAGGCGGTGGATTTGTGGGTAAAATTGATGATGCTTGTGTTTACAATCGCTCTTTATCAGATGAGGAAATCGAGCAGCTTTATAAGCAGAGCTTAGCCGGATTTAGTTATACTGCCCCCGGCTTTGTCGATGCAAACGATGGAGATTATCATTTGCTCAGCGAGCGTGGCAGATACTGGTCTGAGCACGATGTGTGGGTTCTTGATGAAGTAACGAGCCCTGCAATAGACGGTGGAGACCCGAATATTCAGCCAACAGAAGAACCGATGCCGAATGGCGGAAGAATTAATATGGGTGCCTACGGCAATACAGCTTATTCCAGTATGAGCGAGTGGGCTCTTTTATCCGATTTTAATCGCGACGGGATAGTGGATTTCGTTGACTTCGCTATTTTTGCCGATAGTTGGCTTGAAAAAGAAGAATGGAAGAATGAATAACAGAGTAACTTGCTGATTAAGATACAAAAAAGGCAGTGTTTAGCATTTTTTCGCTTAATTCTTTGTACTTTACAACAAATTATCCTGCTATAATTTGTTCTGCTTTTTTTCAATAAACTTTTCAATAGTTGTGGTGGTATCGGAGAAGATGTTGTGGGCGAGGAGTTTTTTACAAATTGACAGGAATTATGTTAAGTTATAATATAATGGGATAAAATTATGCATACAATAGAAGAAATCATAGTGCTTGGTTCGGGTAACTGGGGGCTGGCGTTGGCGTCGCTTTTCAGTAAGCGGCTGCCGACACGGGTGTGGACTATTAATAAGGAGCTGGCTGAGCAAATAAATAGTAACCGTGCCTGTCCAGGTGACTTTTTTAAGTATCCGGTGCCGAAGTCGATTGTTGTTGAAGAGAAATACAGCAGCGAATTTAGTGAAGGGAAAACACTTTTTATTTTGGCGGTCCCATCGAGTCAGGTTGAGTCGGCTGCCGTGGAGCTGGCCGAGCATACCAGGAATCCTTTGATAATGACGGTATCAAAAGGTTTCGATGCTGATAGGCAGTGTACGATGAGCGAGTTAATAAAAGGCCGGATACCCGGTGCGGCGGTTGTTGTCTTAACAGGCCCGACGATTGCGAATGAGGTGACGGAGGGCAAGCCAACGCGGGCGGTCCTTGCCAGTGACGACCTGAGGCATTTGGCAATGGTTAAAAAAACACTTCAAAATGATGTCATATCTTTCGAGGTCAGTCAAAATCCTCGACACCATGAGGTATGTGCTGCGCTCAAAGGACTTGTGGCAATTGCTGTGGGTATGGCTGACGGTCTTAACCTCGGAGCCAACATACAGGGAGTGCTGATGACGGAAGGAATTCGGGAATTGGGCATTGTGGCATCATTCATTGGAACTCCAGAATCGGTGGCCTATGGCATCTCAGGGGCGGGTGACCTGATAACCACATGTATCAGCCCCGACAGCCGAAATCGTCGTCTTGGGTCTTTTCTGGCACAGGGTCTGAGTCTTGAGAATGCAATGAAGCAGGTAGGTATGACCGTAGAAGGCGTGGCGATGTCGCAGACTATTGAGACTCTTTGGTCGCTGGACGTATCCATTCCACTGATTCATATGGTCAACGGTGTGTTATTGGGTTACAGCAAAGACATTCCTAAAGAGCTGAAAAAAGTAATATTAACGCTATAGAGAGGCACTAATGAAAGCGGTGATTCTTGCGGCGGGCCGAGGGGAGCGGCTTGCATCGATGGGGTGGGACAAGCCGAAATGTCTATTGAAGTTCGGTAATAAAACGCTGCTTGAAAATATTATTGAGTCCTTGCTGGAGAATGGGATTGACAAAGTGGTGGTCGTTGTCGGTTTCAAGCAGGAACTTGTCCTGGAAGCGCTGGAACAGCAGCCGGTTACTTTTAATATTGTCGTCAATAAAGATTACGCTGAGACTAATACGATAAATTCGCTTTATCTTGCGCGTGAATTTCTGGATGAGGATTTTGTATATTTTAATGCAGATGTGCTGTTTGACAGACAGATTATCGGGAAGCTGCTGGAAAAAGACGATAGTGTTTTTGCGATTGAGGAAAAGAATTGCGGTCGAGAAGAGGTTAAAGTTATTGTTGATGACAACAGTCGAATAATCCGTATTGGGAAGGATTTGCCGCCTGAGAAATGTTTAGGTGAATTTATCGGGATAGGCAAATTCAGCGAATCGGCGTGTCCAGCTATGGTGAAGTCGCTTTGCCGATATAATGAAGAGCTGGGCGAGAGGAATTTGTTCTTCGAGGCGGCTGTAGACGATATTTTGGGGGACCATATTTTTTATGGCTTGCCGATTGGCCCGATGGATGCGATTGAGATTGACAGTCCGGAGGATTTAGAGCAGGCAAAGAAGCTTTGGACAAAGAGTTTTATGTAATTTTAATTAGAATAGAGATATGAAGAAACCTCATAACCATATTTTGGGAGTCTATTTTCATAATTATTTATATAGACTTAAGTTAATTTTACCTTTCTCCGGATGTCCCATCCATAGAAAAGAAAATTATAATCCATTCTTTATTGTCGGCTCAGGCAGGTCGGGGAATACGCTATTAAGAAGGATATTGCATTCTCACAGTCGATTATTTATCCCTCCCGAGGTGCAAATTTTAAGTAAGGTTGTCGACTTATTCATTAGATATCGGACAATGAAGTGGAGCAATTTAGTTCCATTAATTTACTCTAAATTTCAATTTTATCGCAACTTTTATACTTTCGACATAGAATCCTTAAATCCTTTGGTGGATAAAGTTTTGAGGTGTGATAAAAGCAAACGCAGTCTGGCTTATATTATCAATAGTTTTTATCAATATTATGCTGAAGTTCATCATTTAAGCAACAATCGATGGGGAGATAAGACGCCGATCAATACATTTTGTATGCTTAAGCTTTATATGGTCTTTCCTGATGCCAGGTTTATTCACATTATACGTGACGGTTGTGATGTAGTTGATTCGTATGTTAAGGCAGGGATATACAGCGATTACAAATCTGCTGCGCTAAGGTGGAAAAGGTCAATCAAAGTGGCGCAAAAATTCGGAAGAAAGTTTGCAGAAAGTTATACCGAAGTAAGATATGAGGATCTAGTTAGGAAGCCGGAAAGAGTTGTTAAAGAATTGTGTGTTTTTCTTGGTATTGAATTTGAACCGCAGATGATAACTTCAGAAGATACGGCATATACGTTAGGGGATGTTGCTCAAATGAAACATCTTGAAAATGTAAAAAAGCCGATTACAACTAAAAATATCGGCAAAGGAAGAAGGAATTTGTCGGAGGATGCTAAAAATATACTTGAAAAAATAATCGGTCAAGAACTACGGAACCTTGGTTATAAATCATACATAAGTAACAATATGTGATGTATACTAAGTTGCTCATTCGTAAAATATAATCTACAAAATTTCAAATACTCAAGAATTTATTATGGAACTGAAAAAATACTGGAATGACAGAATAAGCTCGAAAGGGCGGTATACTTCAATTGGTCAAGTATCATTACCTGAAGTTATTAACAAGTATCGAAAAGAATCGCTTTTTAGAAATATCAACGGCGCTCTGGAAAAGCTGGATTTTTCATTAAGCGGTAAGAGAGTATTGGATGCAGGATGTGGAACTGGCATTTATTCCGAGTTCTATTTGCAGAAGGGTATGAAAGTTTTCGGGATCGATTTCTCCGAAGAAGCAATAGCAAAGATAAAAGAAGTGAACATGCCGGGGCATTATCAAGTATCATCGTTGAGTAAAATTCCTTTTGACAGTTCATTTTTTGATTTAACACATTGTTTTTCGGTTTTATACCATATTGTCGATGATTCTGAATGGCAAAAAGCGTTAAAAGAGCTGTGTAGAGTAACTCGTAAAAATGGCTTGTTATTATTACGTATCGAATGGATTGACTATGAAAAACAAATTAGTTTCTATCTAAAGTATAGGAGTAAGTCCAAATATCTTAAAATCCTGGAATTTTATGTTGAAGTTTTGGATATCTTCGATATAAAGGATTTTCCAATATTTAATCCTTTAGCAAAACATTTTCCCAAGATTTATGCAAAAATAGGTCCATTTAAAGTTCACCCATCACAAAAGGTATTAGTATTACGTAAAAAATAAATTTTAATAAAAATATATATGTCAAACATCTTAATTCGTAAATTATGAATTTTTTTTTAGCCGTTGCGAATTGAAGAGTGTCTATTTTTCAGGACATGGTGAATTGCTAATCGTTAAAGTTTACTTTGATATGATTTTGAAATAATCCTTTAATATAAATCAGTCCTCTTTGAAAGGAAATTTTTTGAAAGTCGAAAAATTCAAACCCAGCAAGGCATTTACAAAAATTCGCCGAAAGCTTTCGAAACTAATCTACGAAGCGGATAAGTTTGAGAATCATTTTAATGTTCCTATAAAGTTCGGCCCCCAAGGTATAAGAGCAGTTAACGAAAGGATCATTGAGGTTCCATTCGTTTTATCTCATGTACAAGGAGAAAAGCTAAAGATACTCGATTTCGGATGTACCCGAAGCTGGATTTCTCTAAGTTTAGCTTCGTCAGGCCATAAAGTATACGGTGTTGACTTGCGAGATTATAATTTCAAGCATAAGAATTTTACTTTTCACAAGGGAGATATATTAAATTTTGACCAACGAGACTTTGACATTGTGATTTGCTTATCGACCCTTGAACATATAGGTTTAGGCGCTTATGGGGAGGATTATAATCCTCAGGTTCTCCGTGATGTAATACAAAAGATATATAAGATTCTCAAAGCGACCGGAGTTTTGATTTTGACACTTCCTGTTGGAGTTTCTTCAGTAGATGATTTTGAAAGGTCTTTCGCTCCGGAAGAAATTATAGAGCTAATAACACAAGCCAATTTTGAATTAAAGAAAGAGAGATACTTTTATAGAAGAAACGGCAAAGAATGGCTTGCCTGCTTTAAAGAAGTAATTAAAAAAATTCACAATGATTTTGAATCAAGGAGGGAATATGGGAGCGGTGTAAATGGAATTGGTTGTTTTG
>JBHPEQ010000134.1:0-5613 GCA_042576845.1 Planctomycetota bacterium | reverse complement strand
GATATTCACATCGAAGCCCCGATAAGCTTCAAAAACTGCGTTCAAAGTCAGACCAGTTTAATTCAAATACGAAATGAGCTAAAGTTGCAAACGCAAGAGAAATCCAAGTTTGAGTTTTTTAAATTACATACTCCCTGCTATTTTTAATCACTCTATCCCTTTGTTTGGAAACATCCTATACATATCTTGTAGCAAGCTAAATGCAAATCAGTGCCAAAATGGAGACATGAATCGAGGAGTTGAAATTAACTGAGATGTAAAGCTATATTTTACAAACAGTTATGCGATGGAAACGTTTCTTTGCCAACGTATGTTCAATCCGATGACCCCTCAGCAGATGTAAATAATCTTTCTACCTGCTTCCACTGATTAAACCTAGCTTTTCACACCTTGTTGTAATTAGCAGCTTTAGTGCTCTCAAGGTTTCTACCTGTGGTTGGTATCATAATACCCGTTTTTACCAAATCACCGAGAGAAACCAAGCTCTTAAACCATTGTAAATATGGGAATTAGACGGTTGTGAGTACATATCTCAGGTTCGAACAGTTCTTATACGTGGGGTGAGGTTGGTATTTACCAACCTTATGTAACTATCCCTACCAAAAATTACATCCGATTTTGATAACTGACCAACAAAACGTATTTTTTGCGGATTCATGGCTCTAAATGGAATTACATAATTTTACATAAATCCTTGTAACTAAACAAGGACCGAATTTTTGGGAGGAGCAGGAGGTTGGGGTTTCCTTTTAACAGCAGCAGATTTTTGAAATTATAATGATTAGGTTTGAAGGGGGATGTCGATATTACAATAGAGCTGAAAAGTTATGCCGGTGAGGGTGTATTTACAGGTAAGTATTTGATGGTTTTGGCAGTTTATCAGAAAGGAAAGTAATTATGGCTCGAATATTGAGGTTCGGATTTATTTTTATTTTGACAACGGGTTGGTGTTACGGGGATGAGGTGATATTTAAAAACGGCGATAAACTGACGGGGGAAATAAAGAGTCTTGTGGGGGGCAAATTAGTTATCGATACAGCGGTTGCGGGTGAAGTGACGGTGGATATTGCTAATGTATCCACTTTCAGCAGTGATAAGACGCTGGAGATACACCTTAAAGACGGGACGGTTCTTAATCAGGCGGTTGAGGAGGATGAGCAGGGTCGGATTAGCACTGTGGAGACGGACATATTGAAGGGTCAGAATTTATCACTGGACTCTTTAGGTGATATAAATCCACCGCCCAAGCCGGAACCGAAGTGGACCGGAGATGTTTCTGCCGGCATAACAGCTACTCGCGGCAATACCGTTACGGACAGACAGGATATTACGATTAACGCGACCAAACGAACAGAAAAGGACCGGACGATACTCGGTTTCGATTATAACAAGGGCAAGCAGGAGGACCCGAGTACCGGGATTAAAGAGACAACGGAAGATAACTGGCAGGCGACTGGGAAGTATGATTATTTTCTGAGCGATAAAGTTTATCTATTTGGCAATACTCGTTATGAGAAAGACAGTATAGCTCAGCTTGACCGGAGGGTGATAGTAGGCGGCGGGGGCGGCTATCAATGGGTAGAGACGGATGATATGAATTTTCGTACGGAAGCGGGTTTGGCGTCGCTGTATGAGAAGTACGATAATCAGACGGACAGCACGACAGAGCTTTCTGCACAGGCGGGATATTATTTCGACAAGAAGCTGACAAAGGACATAAAATTCATACATCAGCTTACTTATTATCCCAGTCTTGAGCAGTACAGCGATTACTTTTTGACCACTAATACGGAGCTTCGAGCATTTATAACTGAGAGGCTTTTCACTAATTTTAGGGTAGTTTTCGATTATGATTCGACACCTGCGGCCGGTGTAAGCAGCACTGACACGAAATATATCTGGGGTGTCGGATGGAGCTTTTAAAGGTAGGTTTATAGCCCCATTTCTTTTACACTGGTTGCAGACACTAATCTACGCGGGGCGATACAATCTGTCCCTCCCAAAAATTACATCCGAGCTTGATATCTGACTAAAACAACGTATTTTTTGCAGACTTATGGCTCTAAATGGAATTACATAATTTTATCTAAATCCTTGTAAGTAAACAAAGACCGAATTTTTGGGAGGAACAATTATAATAGAATATCTCACTTATTGCACCAGTCCTTGTAGGGTTGTCATGCTACACTGTGATAAATTAACATAAGTCTTTTACAATTAAAAAGTTATGAAAATTGAAGTTTTCAAAAATGTGACATAAAATGTCACATAAAAGTATCTCCAGATCCCCATATGATACCCCCCGCTATGCCGACCAAGAGATAACTCTATGTTACAAAAGGAGTTATCTCTTTTTTCTCTCCCAAATTCACCCGCTATGAACCTCCGACCACCTGTGCTTGTCAAGCGGAAATGGGACCATTAAGAATAACTATCTATCCTCTTGAAAGACAAGCATTTACAATCCTATGACTCTCTTTTCTGTCAGTTAGTTCAAAATTGCCAAGTTTGACATCTTATTTTATGAGTTCGAGTGTCGTTTGAAGTGGTACTTTTGGGGGTGCTGCTTAAAGAGGTATCTCGCATTCTTGAGTCGCTTGTAGATTCCCTGCAGGCACCAGCCGGATAGCCAGTTTAATTTCTCGGCAGGTTTATTGACCCCAATCTTTTCGATACATTGTATGCTTGTCAAGCGCACAGGGTATCGTTAGTACCCCGGCGACGGTGAGTCCCCATCCCAGTTGGCTACATCATCACCGTAACTGTTAATATCAATACGATTCAGCGATAAACCATCACCATCTGCTTCTATTGGCCAGGGTGACTCATCGTCGTATTCAATGGTCTCAATGCTGATATACTGCCGTTCGCCGCCGTCAAGCTCGCCGGGCATACCAATCATAATCTCCTCGCCACCGTTATCGAGCTTGCCGCCACCCCATTCGAATATCTGAACACCGCCTGGAACTGCTGGATAACCTTCCGATTCAAACGCCACATTATTCTTTACCAGCAACGCATAACTATAGGCGGGGATATTGGCGTCAGCCGGGAACAGAAAATCGATACCGCCGCCGTCGGTGAATTTCCAGGGATTGCCTTCGCCGTCGAATAAATCAACCTTGGAGCCGGTTTTATTATAAAGCTCGACGTATTCGGCATCGCTGATGACTTCCGGATGATACATAATCTCGGTTATAACAATCGGGCCAACCTTTGGATAATTATTGGCGCCTCCAGGCGAGGGCGAGGACATCGCAACAAAGTGTATCTTACCCGAACTTGTGATGTATCTGCCAAATGTAACTCCCGTAGCCGAAGGACCAAACTCTTCTTCCTCGCTGTAGCCGGTTAGCTCACCACCAAGGCCGGAGGACAGATAAAGAGGCTCGCCGTTCTCGCTCAGTGCGAAAGGCGTATGACAGCCGGCATCGCCCACGTCTCCGAAACTAGTATCCTCATAGAAGACAACGTAGCCGCCGGCAATTATCAAAGTGCCTGGTGCAATCTCGTATTTCTTATAATCGATATTATCATCACTGAGGAACCAGCCGCCGATGTTTATGGTATCTCCTGTCGTGTTGTGCAGCTCTATCCAGTCGGGGTCTGTACCATGGGAATGAGCGAGAAGCTCGTTTATTACAACATCATCGGGATTGTATGTCGCCCCTGAGTCATAAGCACCGGGCGTGCCGTTGACATCAGAGCTTGGACGCCAGTATTGTTTTCTGTCCCAGTGTTCGAGGTTCGGGTCGCAGGCATCGATAATGTTCAGGGAGAATCCCTCGCCGTCGGTGATCGGATACCAGTCGTCCTCGTAGTCGAATTCGAGAATAATGGCGTTATTGGCGTCTCTTAATTGAATATTTTCGCCGGCGTTATTGAACCGACCAGTATATTGGCCGGCCACGTTGATGCCTGTGCCGTATTTGTCTTCGAATGCATTGATGTCTCTTACAGCTACGGTATATTCATCCGGCGCAAGATCCAGATAACCAAAGGTAAAATCAATTCCGTCAGTGAAGCTGACCAAATTCAGATTTATTGATTCGGTTCCTATGTTAGTCAATTCGATGAATTCGGTGTTGGGGTCGTTCGGGTCCCCTGTGTCCTGTGGGTGATACATAATCTCGGTGATGCGAAGGTTATCTGCTGCAGGGCCTACGGCAAAGATTGCTTCGTTCAAGGCGCACCACTCGCTGCTAATATTGTCACGCACACGCGCCTTTACATGAGTGCTATAATTCAGAAACAGCGACGGAGAATAAATTAAGGCGCCAGGCGCAACAGCCCCCCCTATCAGGCGCGGATCAGTACCATCAAGGGTATAGTAAATCGTTACATCCGGCTCAGGGCCGGAGATATTCCGGCCTGCCTCCAGCTCCGGCAAAATCAAAAGGTCGGTGCTGTCAAGGGTTACATTCAGGCCGTGAATTGCCAAAACATTCGTGCCCGCTTTTAAAGCGGCAAGATAGTCGGTAAGGTCAAAGTTTTGGAAATTGACCGCCTGAGAGTCAGGGCGGTTTGTTGTGGCCAGCGAATCCCACTCAAGCGGAACAGGCGCATTGCTGCGCGCTACTTCCTGACCATTCAGGTAGGCAGCAAAGCCGTCTTCGTACTTCATTCCCAGATTTAGACTTACGATTGATGCCAAATCATTCACGTTGAAAGGAATCCGTACATATACCGAGCTATACTGATTGTACATTTGGGCCTGGACATCCAGACCAATTAGAGAGCCGTAATCGTAGCCAACACCTGTGGTGCCGCTGAGCCAACCATCGTCGTTAAAGCCCGGCAAGACCCAGTCCAGCCCAAGAGAACCATCGGTAGGGACCAGGGCCCGACAAGAGGCCTCAGAAGGCAGGAGCGTGGTGTAGGTGGTGTTCGGACCGCACGAAGCGCTCATAGTCAACTCAAAGCCTGTTGGAATTTCGCCGCCATGCTGATTGAAACATGGAGCGCCGACATCGGGATATAGGTTGTCGTCTTTAATCTGTTCGAAAACAACATCGTTACGACCAGGGAAGAATTCAAGTACATCGGTAACGGCATTTTCCCAGGAATCATGGTCATAAGGAGTGGAGCGTTGAGCATCACCCCAACGTGCCGATTCAGCAATTATTGCCAGGTCTAACTCGTCGACTCGTTCCATCAAGCGGGTGATGCACGCAGCATCCATCAGCGGACCGTTATTAAAGAAATGCTTGTGGGTGCGGTCTGCGAACCGCATCCTGTACTCGGGATGGATCATCAGCTCCTGGTGTAACAACTGCGGATTGAAGTACTTAAAATCTCGGTAGGCCTGTGTGAAAGGACCTGTCCGGTCACAGGCACCTGGGTAATCCTGGCAATCGTTGAGGGTATTTTCGTTGTCGTGAGTAAAGTACTTAAAGCCGTCGCCACCGTTGCGATTGCCCAGTGCCCAGATATTGTTCGGCAGTTCATTACCGAGAAAGCCGGAAAGCGGCTCGTCCCAGTTGCCGGTATAGAAGATTACGAGCATCATATCAATGAGGTTATCCAGGTCTACAAGGATTTCATAGTCGGGATTTCGAGTGCCGTCCGGATTGCAGCCCATAACTTTCCAATACTTGGTGTCGGTTTCAAAGC
>JBHPEQ010000133.1:0-5690 GCA_042576845.1 Planctomycetota bacterium | reverse complement strand
GTATTCGTATGGGACGATTTCGCTGGTGGGCGTACTGGGCGTTCGCAGGATGGAGATGGCGGGCGCACAGCGTGAATTCGTGGGTCGTTGTTCGAGACCGGCACGAGAGGACAGGAAGAAGCCAAAAGTAACCAAAAATGCACGAAAAGTGATGGAAATGTGTGTTTTTTTACAGTTTTTTGCAGGTTTTAGCCAGTAATTTTTTAGTGGTTAATTGGTTATTGGTTAAATGGTGAGTGGGGGTCCTTCGACAAGCTCAGGATGCTCGCAAAAAACTCGCATTTTTGGGATTGCAGATATGTTAAAGAAAGATATAATTATAAATTACACCTAAGGAAGCGGAAACAAACATGAATTAGTCGCTCGTCGCTCGCCGGTTGAGTCGACTTTGTCGAAGCTATCTTTAAGGGAAAATGATAGTTGAAGATTGTGAAAAGTTGAGGATATTCTAAATTCTTCACGGAGGATTTTATGTGGTATTATTAGACATGGATTTACACAGATTTTAACAATAGTAAACTGGAGCGAAGCGAAAGTTCCGACCAAAGCGGAGAGATCTATTAAATAAAACGACTAACGTCCTCGTCCTCGACGTCGCCGATTGAAATATGCTCTTTTACAATTTAATAGAGTGATCTTGTATATTTGCCTACGTAGCTTATCTCCATTCCTGTGGCCTTCTTATGACAACATTGCCTATTTTGATTTCGTCTGGGAGTTGACATCTCTTCAAGATTGGCATTCTCAAGGTTCTGTAAAAATCTGCTGCCTTTAATAATGAATTGTTAATTCTGCGAATAGGGAACACCACGCCAATTTCTTTTTCTGGACAGTGCTTGTGAACCATTTCAATGGCTGGAACAAGATCCGTGTCTCCGGATATTATGATGGCACGGTCAAAGTAATCATTGACGGCGTCCGATAGCAAATGTAGGGCTATATTAACGTCGGTTTGTTTTTCTTCTCTTGTTTTAAAAGGCCGATGACAATTATGGCAAGTTACACTTTTTTTCAAAAATCGCCCCAATATAATCTCTACCCCAGCGAAACGTAGCGCTTTGACATATTCCTTGTGGCGGGCCACTGACCCAGGTTTCCATGTGACGTATGTAGTAAAGTAAGCAACGCGCGCAATTGTATCATCACGTCTTGTAAAATCTTTGGCGATGGCGTAGTAGTTTAACCACTTATAACGCTTAAATTGATGGGTGTTTATCGAATAATATACATTAAATCCGTCAATATAGAATGAACACCTCGCCATTTTGCTTACCCTAAAAAAAACCCGGACCTTATATCCTTGTCCGGGGGCCTGACAGCTCTACTGCCAGGGATGTACTATATATTATCGTCAAAAAAGATTTTTTTGTCAAGCGAAAAATCGGCTTGGCATCGTAAATTGTCTTCATTACTAAGGTTATATAAGAATTTTTTTTATTCATTATTGATTTAGGCATCTTGATGTCTACAAATTGTAATTTTATAGGACGGGTAGTTTTTGTCAAGCTTAAATATGAATTTATAAAAAGAACTCGCCGATGCGGGCGGCAAGAATAGTAATAGCCATTGGAATATCGAATCCCCGTTCCCCGCCTTCGCGGGGACAAGCTTCACGAGGACAAGTATTGAACAAGTAATGTTGAATTATGAAGGTTTCTTTTTGGTCAATCTTCTGATGTCAAGGCGGCCTCGATTATCTTCGTGCAAAGCTCACTCATTGAAAGACCTCTCTTCCGGGCTGCCATCGGCAGAAGAGAATGGGTTGTAAAGCCGGGAATAGTATTGACCTCCAGAACATACGGCTGACCATCCGAGCCCAGAATAAAATCCGCTCGTCCAAAGTCCCTGCACCCAAGGGCATTAAAACAATCCACCGCCGAGAGCTGAATTTTCGCCTCAAGTGAGGCATCGGTTATCGTATCGAACAGATACTCGGTTTTTTCATCGACATATTTCGAGTGATAGCTGTAGAAAACTTCTCGCGGCCGAATCTCAATTATCGGCAGCGGCTCACCGAAGAGAATACTAACCGTTACATCACGTCCGGCTATGTATTGCTCAATCATACAATCCCCGAACTCGCCTAATACTTTCTCGGCTGCAGTAACGGTCTCATCCATTCCGCTGACAATACTGATTCCGACGCTGCTGCCCTGTCTTGTCGGCTTGACCACATATTTGTCGCCGGACCGATTAAACCGTGTTTCAAAATTCTCCATATCTTCCTTACAGTAAATCGCCGTCGCCTCCGGAACCAAGACTCCCACTGCACTGAAGGACTTTTTACTCGCCATCTTATCGAAAGCCAGCCTGCTCGCCTCGGGTCCGCTGCCTGTATAGGCAAGATTCCTTTGTTCAAGAATTTCCTGAAGCCGGCCGTCTTCCCCGAATGTCCCGTGTAATGCCAGAAAAAAAATATCAATTTCCTCTTCGTCTAATACTGTCAGATTATCCGGTGAGATATCGGCGATTGTTGCATCGAAACCGGCCTCATCCAACGCCTGACGGATACACTTACCACTTTGAAGACTGACCTGACGCTCGGCTCCGATACCGCCTGCAAGAACAGCAACTTTCAGTTTGCACCTCGATTTTGATGACTGAGAGCTTGTTGAAGATTCAACAGCCATTTTTAATCCCAGATTTCGAGCTCGAGCTCCAAATCAACATCGAACTCTTTCTTAACTCTCTGTTTTACAGCATCTATCAACCTGATAACATCTCGGCTCGAGCAGCCCTTTTGGGCAATGATGAAATTAGCGTGTTTCTCGCTGACCGCCGCCTGGCCTATCTGCATACCCTTAAGTCCCGCCCTGTCAATTAAGGCGCCTGCGGAAACACCTCTGGGGTTCTTGAATATGCAACCCGCATTTCGGGCCTCAAGCGGCTGAGTGTTCTTTTTGTAAATCCAGATTTCCTTTAGCGTCCGAACTACATGCTCCGGGTCTGCAGAATACAGTTTCATCTGAGCATTCAGAATAAATTTGGCAGTGATGTTCGTCTGACGGTAATCGAAGATAAGCTCCGGCTTGCTCTTCTCAAAAATATTACCGTCGTTGTCCATCAATGTGACGGTTTCGACCACCGCTCCTATGTCGCCGAAGTTACCGCCCGCATTCATTTTTACCGCCCCGCCGACCGTGCCGGGTATGCCTGTCAGCACCTCAATGCCCGAAAGACCTTTTCGAGCACAGTCCCGCACAAGAGGACCCAATTCTGCACCCGCCCAGGCCTTAACCTGCTCGCCGTCCAGTTGTGTTTCTTTGAACTGCTCTGAGTCCAGTTTTATAACGGCCCCCCGCACGCCTTTATCATCGATTAGCAAATTCGAGCCGAAACCAACTACATAAACTTTGATGTTGTTATCATTGCACCGTTTGACTACTTCCTGCAACTGTTTAACAGAGTCAGGCCTGATAAAATAATCCGCCGCTCCTCCGATACCATACCAGCTATTTCCCCCCAACGGATAGTCGGTCTCAACTATTTTCTCTAAGCCACTGAATAAATCCATCAGCTACCTTCCAGATATCACCGGCGCCCATAGTAACAACCAAATCGCCCGGTATAACTTTATCCTTTAAATATTCACAAATTCCTTCAAACTCGTCAATAAACACTGCTTCCAACCCTTTGCTTCGGATTCGTTCCACTAACTTTTCAGCGTTTACCTGTCTTTTGACAGACTCGGTGTCCCGGACAAAATAAATCTCAGGAACAATCGTTATATCCGCCAGCTTAAAGCTTTCTGCAAAATCATCAAGTAAAAATCTCGTTCTGCTGTATTGATGCGGCTGAAAAACACACCAAAGCCGACGAGGGCGATACCTTTGACGCACCGCCTTCAGTGTAGCTTTGATTTCGGTTGGGTGGTGGGCGTAGTCGTCAAGCACTATTATCTCCTTAACCGACCCCTTGTACATAAACCGACGGTCCATACCGGTAAAGCCGGGCAGAGCTTCCAATATCTGCTCGGCCTGGGCGCCGGCTTCAACGCCCATAGCCACAACCGCCAGTGCATTTAGAATGTTGTGCCGGCCTGGCAAAGATATGTGCGTTGTGCCTAAAGCTTTTCCGTTTAGACAAACTTCAAATTCATAAAGACCGCTTTTTAGTTTAATCTTACCAGCACGGTAGTTACATCCTGGACTGAATCCAAACGTAACCGTCCGCACCGTCTTATAATTACCGCCCGCCTTTTCGCTCTGCCGTAACCGGTAATCTCTGACAACTCTCGTCGTATTTGCGTCGTAGCCGTTTGCAATTAGTACACCGCCGGCTTTCACACCGCCGGCAAAATTATCAAAGGCCTCGATTATTTCGTCCTCGTTTTTGTAGTAGTCCAGATGGTCCTGCTCGATATTGAGGATACATCCGATTCGGGGCCTTAGATTCAAAAAGCTCCTGTCGTATTCGCACGCCTCGACTACGAAATACTCGCTTTCGCCGGTCCCGGATGAAGCACCCAACTGATTGATTTGAGCCCCAATGATAAAGTTCGTATCAATCCCCAACTGTTTGAGACAATAAACAAGCCAGCCCCCGGTCGTGCTCTTGCCGTGCGTGCCCGATATCGCAATCGGCTCATATCGATTGCATAATATCCCCAGCATTTGGGCGTACTTGTAAACCGGCATACCCTTCTTACGAGCTGCCTGAAGTTCGGGATTGCTCTCTTTTATAGCTGCCGAGATAATAACAGCATCCGTCTGCGGACTTACATTCTCAGCTTTGTGTCCGATTCTTATATCCGCCCGGGCCTTGCAAAGCTCATCCACCGCACTGCCTGCCGTCTGGTCCGAGCCGCTTACCTTGCCCGAATTCTTTATTATAAGCTGCCCCAGACCGCTCATTCCAACTCCACCAGCACCGATGAGGTGAAACCTCATACCGGCTATTTTTGCGATGCCGGAATCCACCACCTCATAGCGGTGAACCGCCTTTATCCGGCTGTCATAAGTTTTGATGCCTGGCTTGCCCATAACGGCAAGAAGTGTAGCACAGAAAGGTTGTGAAAAAAAGAAAAAAGGCCGCAGGCACCCCGCTTCTTACCTCCTTGGCCAAAGGTTCAGTATTCGCACACCTTAATCGCCTTTTTGTTTGTAAATAGCAGACCATTACAAAATGATAAAAGTGGGCGATACTGGATTCGAACCAGTGACCTCACGGGTGTGATCCGTGCGCTCTAACCAACTGAGCTAATCGCCCGATTGATAATATATTAAAGCCCCGGTTTAATTGAATGTCAAGCAAATTAGAAGACAGGGCGGATGTTCTCAGACTTGCCGGAAGGGAAAAAAGATTAAAATGTAAATATCAAAAATATAATACAAAATGCAAAAATGGTTTGTTTTTCCGGTTTTTTTGTGTATCGAAGGGGGTTATGGGGGAAAAAATTTTCAAAAAAAAGAATCATTTTATTGACACTTGTCGATAGGTCTTGTTATCATTACGTTTTAGTAGGGCTTATTCCTTAGCTTCTCCGGAATATACTCTTACAAAAAAGGAGAGGCAGGTATTTTGTTGGACAATTGATTTGTCAAAGGAGCAGATAGTGAGTACAGGTACAGTAAAATGGTTTAACGACAAAAAGGGCTTTGGTTTTATTACTCCCGATGAAGGTGGTGACGATTTGTTTATCCACCATTCTGAGATTAAGACAGAGGGTTTTGCCAGTCTTCGGGAAGGCC
>JBHPEQ010000132.1:0-5929 GCA_042576845.1 Planctomycetota bacterium | reverse complement strand
AATTCTCCCATAGGCAAAAGGTAATATTCAATCTTCTGCCTGCCATAAAGGCGAATATCATACTGCGGGCTTTCCAACCAATCCCAATGGAGCCGGTTCGAAAAGTGATTGCCGCCCCAGCCAAGCACATTCGCAATGACACCGTCTTCAACCCAGTGTTTGACAGTGCCTCTATTGACATATACCAATCCACCACAGGACACCCAATTTATTGCAAACAACGGCCTCTTCTGACTCGATTCAATATATCCAAATGGTATATCATGATAGACCCGCGAACCTTTAGTCGGGAAATAGACGTTTATCTTCGTCTTATCAATCCACATATAACCTACTTCATTACCGTCAAATTCAAACTCTAACTCGGCCTTGATAAAGGGCTCATCCTTAAAGAAATAATATCTTTCCTGTAATGGTATGTTACCAAGCTTAATTGAACGCTCAAGAATGTCACATACCGGCCCCTCATAGTAATTGCATTTCGCCTTGCGGTTGTTAACCCATTTCTTGTCAATTCGTGCCCGTATCTCCCCGCCTAAATATTCTCCGCAATTAAGAAGCTCGGTTCCATTGTTTGCTGTTATCTGTTTCATTAAACCTTCTTCGGAAAATTCAATCTTGTAGAATTTCCTCTTAAGTGACTCAGGCATCTTTTTCTCTGCAGAAACCGATGCAGCTGGTTTTGGAACGAAACTTGAAAAACCACCCGCGGGCACATCTACAAAACCTAACGATTGGCCCTTAAATTCCTGAAATTTGTCAATCTCAAAAAATGTCTGCCTGCCTTCAAGCTTGACTAAGCATCGCCGTTTATATGGTAATCCGTTAAATACCGCAACCGAACCTGCGTCCTCGGCCACTAACTTCTCTGCAATTTCTTCCATTATTTCGTTGCTTTGAGCTATCGTTTGCCCCAGGCGATTAATGCTCTTTCTGCGCAGGTCCGTCACTTCAATCCAGCTTATATCGTGATGCTGAGACTTCAAAATCTCTTTCCAAATCTCTTTAATATCCAAACTTTTATCAACCTGGCAACCAGCTAATTTTGCCATACAATACATTTGCTCTGCAAGTAATGCAAAATCCTCAGCAGATTTCATTTGCCGCATCAGTTCTTCTGCCCAGACTCCTTCAATATAAGACCAGTAAGAATAGATTTTAGCTTTCGCCCTCGACGGCGCCGCCTCATATCGCCCAATCAATGCGTCCTTCAATAAAACCCAGTCATACAAACGAAGGTATCGTTCGTACTTATCCCGGTCGACCTCATCCATATCAGGAAACTCGTAGTAGATTTTGGGTGTGCTGTACAAATCCTGTTGAATCTCATCATAGTCCCTAAAATGGGGCATTACATAAAATGGTATTGTTGATTCGTCCAGCCCCACGGAATCGATAAAATCATCACCGGCGATTGGTTCGAAACTGCCCAAACGCTCTATAAACTCGAACTTCCCATCCACGATTTCAATCATCGCAATAAATGCAGGAAGGGTGGCAAATCCATACTCAAACTTCTTCAAAAGTTGCGGCAGCTGAAGATGCAGCCCGGTCTCCTGACGGGCATACACATCTACTTTTTTATCGAACAGATCTCGATACACTTCTAAACCGTATTCGAACTGCCGCCAATTGCTTTCTGAGCCGAGAACCTGCAAATGAGCTTGCGAATAAGTGCCGTCCAGAAAGTCCAGCGAGCCATTCTCATAAAGCTGCTTCATCTGAACATAAACATCCGGGAAACTATCGCACATCGACTGAAGCTCAACTGCGGACCATTGATAGTTCAGCTTCAGCCGGCTAAGCTCTTCCAAAGAATTTAGATTTCTGCGAACTCTCGCCACATACCCTTCTTTATCAGGGGCTCCCCACGGAGGAATTCTTTCCCCAACTGCCGGCTCACCCCTGTCTTCATCGATTAACAGATACATTGGATGCTGACAAAATGCCAATTTCCAACCAAAATGCTCTTTGACAAACGGATCCTTCTTCAGTTGCTCCAATATATAACCCGGCATCTTTTCCGGTGGGACCGGAATGTTGTCCTTTGTCAAAGGTTTTGTTTCTCTACTTGCTGCCGGCAGGTCGCTTGAAAAAATAAAAATCAATGTTAATATTAACGTAAAACCCTGCAAAATTGCCCTGCGCATAGTATTATCTCCATAATAAAGTTCACTTGACCTCTGGATTTCATCCTTGGAACTGCTACGCGGATACCATGTACAAGCGTCATCTCGCCTTAATCCTCCTCAGATGTGGCTATCGATACGTTTAAGGGTTTTACGCTGGTTATTTTTAGCCAGACAACCAAGGTACGGCTACCATCGGTGTCTCTTACTATGCCCTGCCGGAGGTTCTTTGGCGATTGTATTGTCCCCCTGTTGATTTTCAGGTTTGCATTGTTGGGGCAGTCCCACTTCTTTATGACAAAGCACGGATTGACAACCGGTGAGTTCTCCGATGCGTCAATTATAAATGACAGCTTTGAAGCTTGGCTTATCAATTGATAGGCACGCTGCGAGCGGTCATAGCCTTGGCTGCTGCAGCCGGACTCGACCTTAATCTTGGCGGGTTTGAGCCAGGATTTGGCCAATGGCACCAGCTCTTCCGGCGACTTGTCTGACATTCCCTCCATCATGATTTTCTGTTCGTAAGGTCTGTCACTAAAGTCCTCCCTATAGATGGGCAGCCAAACATGTGTCAGTGAACTGTGGGCGGTGCGGTCCGGAAAGCTTGCGTATCGGCCATCTGAGGGCATCTGAGCCACCGGCCAGTGATTCCACGACGGAAATACTGCATAGTCCGTGACCTCCCCGCCATATACGTTGCCGCCTTCAAAGTTTCCAATTGTGTAGGGATCATAGTCCGCCTTGTAGTTAACGACATGAATTTTTTTGTTATCATAGTCAACGTCATCAGGAGGACCGTCAACCCAGTTATAACGTTCAACGTTGCCTTTAAGGTCTCCAAGCATCAACGAGGGCTCTGTCTCCAACACCTGCTCCGGATGCTGGTCCGGTCCGAGAATCGCCATTCCCTCCTGCCATTCATGATTGCGCTCGCCGTTCGTCCAGAGATGCATCGTCTTGACAGCCACCCCGTCCGGATAGATGTAGTAGTACCAGTCAGACCAGTCCCCCCAGCCCGTGTCCTCGTTGTAGTTCGCTATCACGTGAAACACATCTACAAGCGGATAACGCCAGTGCACGACAACACGCGCATCTGTGTTCTCAATGATTCTGACATGGTTAGTATAAGACTCCTTGTCGGACATCGGTTCCTGACAGCCCTGGCCGCCGCTCTTGTTCCAGGTCTCGTTGAACTCATTGCTGTACCACTGCCTCTTCTCATTAACCATCATAGGGATATATCCGACGCCTCGCCAGAACACGAATTTAGTTGGCTGCTCGTCAAATTCCACCACAATATCAGGGTGCTCACTGAAACGCCACAGATTGTCCCATGTCTCGTAGAACTTCAGGTGGGTGTAATACGCACCGAATTTTCCCGTGCTCCTGCCCGCCGGCAGGACACGCTTATCCATGTCAGGGTTGTCTCTATCGTACTCGATGGGCTTAAAGGTCTCGTACGACCGAGCTATTTCTGCAGCACTGAGGGCTGTGTCATGAATCCTTACCTCGTCCAGTAAACCATCAAACGAATAGAAATCCACAAATGTATTGGCCCGCACCGGCCTTATAGGTCTTCTGGGCTTGCCTTTTCCAATCTTGATATCCTTGCTGGACAATATGATATCGGATTTTGAGACTTTTCTTTCGCCCGCCGGTTTTCCATCGACATAGATGTTCATTTTGCCGCTTTGTTTGTCGTAGGTTCCCGCAATGTGATACCACCGCCTTCGCCCCAGATGCGTATCCGAAACCAGTTCTTCCCAGACTTGGCCCACTCTGACTTTCAAGCCGGGATGACCGAGACCGTCAATTCCCAAAAAGTATCCGACATCATTTTCTTTCTTAAGCGCAAAGTCGAAATATTCCTCTTCCTCATCTTCCTCTTCCTGGTCTTCTTCTCCTGTCAGCCAGGCCCTGCGTCCCTTCAATTGTTTCAGCTCCTCAGGAACATCATCAGCCTGTTGTACAATCGGTGCCCAGTTCCACGGATACGCGCCGATGGCAATCCATCCCTCAAGTGTCAATGCCGAAGAAACCTTCGGGCCCCTGGCTGCCGACAAACGGATGATAGAGTTATACCCGTCAAACTGCAACGCAGTCCCTGACACACCTTTTTCCCACAGACTCTTATGCCCCTCAACAGTGCCCTTTTCGCCACTGACACTCTCAACTGCAACATCGCCCTGTGCTTCGTCGAACTTCCACCAGGCAACCGGATTCCCCACCGAATTTGCCTTAACCTGTGCACCTTTTGCGGCTTCGGCCTTGCCGGACAAACCCGGACGTTGAGTCTTCTTGTCCATAATGCCGTCGGGCGTAAGGCGAAACGTCTGTACAGTCTTATTCCCGGGGTCCCTCCAATCGTCGATCTTTGCCGTGCCCTGCCTGATGGTACGCGTTACGTTGCCATCCGCTGTGATTGTGAAGTACTCATCCACAAACTTCGTGGCATCGACTCCGGCATGCGGATTCTTCCCGCCGAACCGGGGCAGGTAACGCCAATAGACTACCGCTTTATCAGGCCCGCTTTCGACAAGGGCTACACGAGAGTATGTATTCACCTTATCAGGCCTCTTGACAGGTCCGTCACCGCTGCGCTCAATAACCTCGTCAACAAACCAACGACCCTCTCTGGTCTGCCAGTAGGGAATGTAACTTGAACCTCGCCAGAAAACGAACGCCCCATTCGCTAAGTCAACAACGATGTCAGCGTACGCACCGGTTCGGCAGTACTTTTCAAAAGCTTCACCAGAATCGATTTTGGTGTAGTAGGCGTTGAACTTGCCAGCCAGAGCAAAGTCCGATGCAGCGACCACTGCCATGCAGCTAACGGCAACTATTAGCGATGCCTTAATTTTCATGTTCATTTCTATTTTCCCTTATACAGATAACCATTCGTGTTACTTGCGGAGCTTGGAGATTGTCGTCCAATCCCAAATCTTCACCAATCCGGAATGCAGCGAGAATATCCGCATTACGAGCATAGATTATACAAGTTCCTCCCAAGAAGTCTCCATCTAAAATGATTGGATTACCGTCCGGAGGCAGCGGTCCTTGTGTTTCAAAATCTTCTTCCGTTCCGGGCTCTCCGCTTCGTGCCTGCCCTTCGTCAAAGCGTGAAGGGTGAAGCGTGGAGCGTGATGCGAAATACGAGATACGCTTCGATGGACTCCGGTCGAATTGACCTGAATATTTCTCATTAAGTTGCAATAATCAACTAAAATCGGCGTTATGTGAAAGATAAAGCGAATAGTCAAAAATTTGTTTCTGCTGCCGAAAAAATAGTTGTGATTTATTTCAGTAAAAATGGTATAATATACAATGTCTATGTGTAGATGATTTTAGTTAAAGACCTGATTGGCAGATTTTGGGTTTTTCACAATTATGTGGAGGTAAATGATGTATAAAAAGGTTATATACATTTCGCTGCTGGTATTTGCGACAGCATTTTTTGGCTTAGCCGTTGCCTTTGGTGCAGGCGAGGGAACAAGTAGCCCCTCTTCCATTTCTGAGTTAATGCGACAGCTTCGCCCATCCCCCCGTGGTACCAATAGACAGCGTAGACCAGACTTAGTGAACCAAGAAGTTGAACAGCCGGAAACGGAAGCCGAAATGGAAAGTGCCCTGGACCCAAATGAACCGGGGTACGAATTGCAGCAGTTGAATCGTCAAGGCCAGGAAGAGGTGCGGGAGTGGATATACGGAAAGGCCGATGACAGGATTCGGCTGGCAAAAATGGCGAACGACCAGGTAGATGCGGAGTTGAATTACATTCGGAAAATCGCACAGCAAGAGGG
>JBHPEQ010000131.1:0-6279 GCA_042576845.1 Planctomycetota bacterium | reverse complement strand
CCGGTATCGAACATAAAGGTCTCCATTTGTGTTGCAGTGTTGTCACCGTGTTGGAGATCTACGAAAGATACAAAAAACAAGCCCTGATGTGTCCACCAAGCGTCCACTATGAGGGTTGAATATCGGGGTAGATACTCTTCCGAGCCGCATTCAAAAAATCCCGGTATGCAGGGAAAGTATTGAACGTAATCAACATCTACAGGAAGAAGCTTGAGGTTTATCTTATTGTTATAATATGGCACGCAAGGGTCCGATGGATTGTAAAAATCTATGTCCGGAGAGTTAAAGTCATTGCCGTCAATTGAAATAAAAGTTTCCTTATTATTGCAAAAAGCTGTGCTGAAATAAATCGCCAGCGGTGCACCGATGACTGTTGGGATGTTTGGTGACTCGACAAGGTCGCCGGCAATAATAGAAACGTTGGTTTCTCCAACCATTTCTGAAGTATCGATAAGTAAGCCGTTTGGTTCAATGGCATCGATGCCGTCGACGAAGATTCCCAAAGGATGGCTTGAATAGGCGGTTACTGTTTGACCTGAGGCGCCCTGGAGTACTTGTTGAAATGAAGTTAGATAATCGGGGTCGATGCCCGTCGTATAAGCATCAGAATAGCTGATTAAACTCGTGCTGGCACCGGTATCGAAGATGCCGATAGCATAGTCTGATTCCGGGCTGGAGGCAAGATAGTTGCCCGTAACTGAGGTGACGGGACGGGGACTAAATTCACTCGATTCACCAGAGACATCTGAATCGGTAACGGAAACCACTATCCACGGGACAAAGCCGCCTATAGGCGGCGAATCTATAATGTTTGCAATAACAGGAAGCTGTTGGATAGTAATTTTTTCTTCAGCGGTTGTTTCCGGGAGGATAATCTCTTTCCGAATGCGTGGTTGGGCCGTTGCGCGCTTTGACAGAAGTGGCGGCGGCTTATCTTCGGGATAGTAAATGGCCTTGATTTTCGAACCGCCCGAGATACGCCAGTCGACCTTTTTGCGCTTCCAGCCAGCTTTATCAGCTCGAGCGGAATTCAAAGAAATGAGCGTCAAGAGCAATGCGATGAGTGTGGTTTGATAACATTTATTCAAAAAGCCGTCTTTCATTATCGTTATCCTTATCACTATTTTCTATTATAACAAATTAAAGATGTTAAATAAAGGGTCAAGGGGCGGGGAACAGCAAATTTATTGTGCCCAAAACAATATTTGCAGGAAAAGTGTTTCAGTTAAGTAAACAGGTGGATATTTGCTTTTCAAACTCTTTTGACTGTCTTGTTTTACAGCAGAATACTCCGTTTTTTGGCTGCTGCTGAATCGTGTTATGGCGAAGACAAATATATCTTTTATTTTGAGCTGAGAAGAATTTTTTTTTCAGCATCTCCACTTTAAGATGCTATCTTACTGTTTTATAAGGACTTATCTCAATAGGAATCTTTCGTTGGAATGGAGCAAAAACGGCAAAATTGCTTGACAGCTTATGAAGTTGTGCTTTATAATGGACTTGTGAATGTGAACACAAGTATTAAGTGATATAAAATGAGATACCATAGGATTCCAGATGAGACTGTTCGGCGTTTGCCGATTTATTTAAGGTGCCTGTTATCCCTGACAGAGGAGGGTCTTGAAAAGACATCCAGCCAAAAACTGGCTGATTCGCTGGGAACCAATCCCTGGCAGATAAGGAAGGACTTTTCATACTTTGGCGATTTCGGCACCCGTGGTGTCGGATATAAAATTGACAAGCTCAAAAAGCAAATCAATAAAATTCTCAAACTGGATGTCAAACACAAAGCAGCCCTCATCGGGGCAGGCAATCTTGGCTCAGCAGTTCTGGCGTATCCCGGCTTTAAAGTATATGGTTTCGATATAGCGGCGGTTTTCGATATTGCCCCGGAAAAAATTAGTAGAAGAATTGGAAATATTGATATTGAAGATGTATCAAATATTCCAACGCTTTCCGAAAGGGACATCAAGCTTGCGATTTTAACCATCCCATTGGATGCTGCTCAGAAAACAGCAGATGCGCTTGTCGAAGCGGGTATAAGAGGTATCCTGAATTTCTCTCCGCAACATATAACAGTGCCGAAGAAGGTTAAAGTAATCTCTATTGATATTGCGATGGACCTTGCCCGCCTGCCCTATTATATGCCGGCGTGTTGAAATCGCCAAGAACAGAAGGATTTTATATAGTAGTGACAGAAAACTAAAAAATTATATTGACTATTGCTGCGAGTAAGTATAAAAGCTTACGGACAACAGATAATTAAATCAGGTAGAGTAATATGCAGACTGTTTTTATAAGTAAGTTGAAGGTGCTTTTGGATGCGGTTGCCCAAGAGATGGAACTCATTGTTCCCCAAAAAGCGGTTGAGCACTACATATTTGTGAAATATGCCCCGGATTTGATGAAAGAGATTGATTTTAACAACATACGAACGTGTATGCCTGTAAAAGAATTTTTGTTCCCGGCTCTTGAATCTGCCGTGAGTTATCCTGAGGTTTCCAAGCCACAGGACATAAAGGCGTTTGCTATTTTTGGGCTGAAGGAGTGTGATTTGCGCTCTATCGAAGTCCTCGACAAAGTATTCGTCGAGGATGAATTTGTCGACCCCTTTTACGTCAGCCGAAGAGAGAAAATGTTTATTATATCATCCGACTGCACAGAACCGGGCGAAAGCTGCTTCTGCAACATCTCCGGCGGGAAGGGCTTTGCCGATACCGGATTCGACTTGAATGTCTCACAAATAAAGAATGGTTTCATCATTGAAGCCGGCTCAAAGAAGGGAGAAGAATTTCTGGAAAAACACCCCCAGCTTTTCACTGATTTGCCTAAAGCAGCTACAGATGAAAGGGACAAGAACAGAGAACAGACACAACAACAGCTCGAAAAGAATAACGCCGACTTGAAGTTCGAGCTGCCGATCAGGAAAATCGTTGAGGACAGCGAAGATTCCGACGTTTTTGAGACGGAATCAAAGCGGTGCATTGAATGCCAGGCCTGCACCCGCGTATGTCCTACCTGTCACTGCTTTTATCTTTATGACAACAAACGGAAAGGTTACTTTGACAAGATGAAAATGTGGGACAGTTGTATGCGGATGGCCTATGCAGCAGTGGCCGGAGGGGCAAATCCCCGCAAAGCAATCAGCGACAGGATGCAGCATCGGTTTCTGCACAAGTTCGTATATTTTCTCGATAGATACGGTCTTGAGATGTGTATCGGATGCGGCAGGTGTGTTGATGCAGACGCTGGCGGGATGGATATCCGTCAGATGCTGAAAGGATTGAATGAAGAACAAAAAGCAAAAGCGTAAGGAAATCAAAGGCGTAAAATGGACCAAAACCCTTATAAACCGATAAAATCAGAAATCATCGACATTATAGACGAATCGCCAACGATTAAGACCTTTGTGGTTGTGCCTGAAGAAAAAGTCGAGTTCAGGACAGGGCAATTTGTAGAACTGGCTCTGCCTGGCGAAGGCGAAGCGCCGTTTACACCTTCCTCATCACCGGCCGATACCGAAAAGATGGAAATATCAATTATGAAAGCCGGGCGGGTAACTGCTCTTTTGCACGAGTGCAAAAAAGGCCAGGAGGTCGGTATCCGCGGCCCTTACGGTAACGGCTATCCTGTGGATGATTTCGCCGGCAAAGAGGTTTATATCGTCGGCGGCGGCGTCGGCCTTGCGCCCATACGCTCGTTGTTTTTGACTCTCGTCGGCAGAATAAAAGATTTCAAATCCGTAACCTGCCGATTCGGCGCCAGAACTCCAGATGATTTTATTTACAAAAACACACTTTTCGATTCCTGGCAGAAAATAAAAGGCGTTGATATGAAACTCACCGTTGACGAGGCAGGCAACGGTTGGGACGGCAATGTCGGCGTTGTAACTACGATTTGCAACCCAAAGGATGTTAATGTGAAAAATGCCGTGGTGGTGATTTGTGGCCCACCGATTATGATGAAATTTGCCGCGTTTAAGGTGATAGAGTTCGGTTTTAAGCCTAAGGACATCTACCTTTCTATGGAAAAAAATATGAGCTGCGGATTTGGCAAGTGCGGCCATTGTATGCTCGGCAAATACTATGTCTGCAAGGACGGGCCGGTTTTTACATACGAGCAGATAAAGGATTACCCCAAAATCTGGGATTGAAAAAATAAGTTAATACGAGATACGAATAATGGGTGCAAAATTAATAATAGATTTGGCAAAGTCTCAGGTACAAAGCGAATCGAACGTTCAATGCTCTTATAAACATCATCCCGAGAACAAGGGAATAGATGCATTGCTGGAGAAAATACGCTTTGCCCTGATTTGCCGCAAATGCGAAGAAGCGCCTTGTATTAAAGTTTGTCCGAACGACGCACTGGAAAAAGTCCCGACTGAAAATGATGATGCAGGAGTTCTTAAGCGCGCAACTATGCTCTGCACCGGCTGCGGCTGTTGTGCAATCGCCTGTCCCTTTGGGACCATATATACTGATTTAATACCTTTCCCTTCCAGTGTTTGTGATGTATGCAGGGGCAGATTGAAACCGGGCGAGAAACCTTTGTGTGTTCAGACCTGTGAAGACGGCAGTATAGACTACAAAAAAGTTGACGTTGCGAAAAAAGAGGATTTAGTTGAAGTTTTTGAAGATATCGTTGTTAAAGTTGCCGGCGGCACTTTATGGGAGCCGTTCTTAAGAGAAACTGAAAAGGCGTAAGATATGATTGGAGAAGTTTTTAGGAATTTATTCTGGTTTTTGATTTTTCCGGGCTTTGTGTTTACGGTTGTCGTCGGGCTGCTCGCATCCTGGATAGTCCGCAAGGTAAGCGCCCTGGTTCAGTGGCGCATAGGCCCGCCCATCTATCAGCCGTTTGTAGATGTTACAAAACTGATGGGCAAAGAAACCCTTATACCGCAGCAGGCGCAGCGGGCGGTTTTTGTAGCGGCGCCGCTTGTCGGAATGTCGGGAGTTTTGTTACTTGCCACAATGCTCAGCGTAATAGCCTGGAAACAAACTGCCTTTGTGGGCGATATCGTAGTTGCGATTTATCTTATGATTTTACCTTCTCTGGGATTGATTTTCGGCAGCAGCGCCAGCGCCAGCCCGCACGCAGCAGTCGGCACAAGCAGAGAAATGAAGCTGGTCATGGGCTATGAGCTGCCGCTGGTTCTGGCCCTTATCGTGGTGATTATAAAGACTGCCGCACTGGTCGAGCCGGGCCAGCAGCTCAGCTTAGCCGCAATCGCTCAGCACAGTCCGGTTCTCAGCATATCCGGCTTCCTTGCGTTCTTCGTTGCTCTGCTTTGCGTCCAGGCAAAACTTGGATTTGTCCCATTTGATATGGCAGAGGCGGAAACGGAGCTTGGAAGCGGTGTCCTGATGGAATACTCCGGTGCACTGCTGGCCGTCTGGAAGGTTATGCAGGCGATGATGCTCGTGGCACTGCCGTTGTTTTTGGTGATGGTGTTCCTCGGCGGTTTTGGAGCAGGACTGCTTGCGGGTATCGGCAAATATGTCTTGGTGCTTGTTTTGATTATTTTGATAAAGAACACCAATCCGCGCGTGCGGATTGACCAGGCAATGAAGTTTTTCTGGGTTTATTGCGGACTCGCTTTAGTCACGGCTATCAGCCTGGCAATACTTGGCAATAGTTATAATATCGGCTGGCTCTGATATACCCTGGTATCCTTTTTAAGTGAGGATACGGTTTACAAAATACGAGATACGAAATACGAGATATGAAAATATGAGCTGGAAATTAAAGTCATTAAAGAAATCGCCTTGGGTATTTCACGTTAATACCGGCGCCTGCAATAATTGCGATATTGAAATCGTCAATTTGCTAACGCCCAAATACGATGTCGAAAGATTCGGCATCAAGCTCGTCGGCTCACCGAGACATGCCGATGCGTTGTTGGTAACGGGCGTAGTAACCGCTCAAGCGGCTCCCCGCTTGCGTGAAGTGTATCGCCAGACGTCTAAGCCCTGCGTTGTTTTTGCAATCGGCGCCTGTGCCTGTGATACAGGTGTTTTCGTCAACGGATATCATGTTGTCGGACCGGTGGATAAAATAATCAGAGAGATAGACCCCGATGCGATTATCGCTTACGTGCCGGGCTGCCCGCCGAAACCTGAAGCAATGATATCCGGCGTCGTAAAGGCATTGGCCGCTTTATAACAGGATATAGATATGAAACAGAAGGAATTAGAAAAAAAACTTTCACAAATAAAAGACAAGCTTATCAGCATCGAAAAGACCAGCAGCAAAAGAATCTTTCTTAATTGTGAG
>JBHPEQ010000130.1:0-6323 GCA_042576845.1 Planctomycetota bacterium | reverse complement strand
GCGGTGAGACCCATCTTTCGAGGTTGAGCCAGCTGCCTGCTTTGTCGTTTGTTCCCGATGCGCGAGAGCCGCCGAATGGCTGCTGGCCCACAACCGCACCCGTGGGTTTGTCGTTAACGTAAAAATTGCCGGCTGCGTGACGCAGTGTCTCCATCGCATTGACAACAGCACCGCGGTCCAGGGCAAATATCGAGCCGGTAAGAGCATACGGAGACGTCGTATCGCACAATTCGAGCGTCTCGTCGTATTTATTTTCCGGATACACATATAAGGTCAAAACCGGACCGAATATCTCTTCGACCATCAGCTTCGACTTCGGGTCTTTACTTACTACAATGGTCGGCTCGATGAAATAGCCCGTCGAATCGTCATATCCGCCGCCGCAGATAATTTCCATATCCGCTGATGCTTTGGCGAATTCAATATAACCGCTAATGGTATCAAATGCCTTCTTGTCAATGACCGCACCCATAAAGTTCTTAAAGTCGGTAACATCGCCCATCTTGACCTTTGCTGTCTCCGCCAGCAGCCGCTCCTTGACCTCGCCCCAGATAGAGTCGGGAATATACGCCCGTGAGGCAGCCGAGCATTTCTGCCCTTGATATTCGAATGCACCTCGCACTAATGCTGTCACGAGCGCCTCGATGTCACAGCTCGTGTGTGCGAATACGAAGTTCTTTCCGCCTGTCTCTCCAACAATTCGAGGATATGAGACGTACTTGCGAATGTCCGAACCAACCCTCAGCCATATCGTTGAAAATACGTATGTGCTTCCCGTAAAGTGAATCCCTCCCAGCCGAATATCGTCCAGTGCCGGCGGCCCTACAACCGGCCCGGGTCCGGGAATCATATTTATAACTCCAGGCGGCATACCCGCCTCTTCCAGAACCTTCATGAGAAAGTACGCCGGCAGCACCGCCGCCGATGCCGGCTTCCACACCACCGTGTTACCCATCAAAGCCGGTGCCGTTGGTAAATTGCCTGCGATTGACGTAAAGTTAAAAGGCGTCAGAGCAAGCACAAAGCCGTCCAAAGGACGGTGCTCCATATAATTCAGCACGCCGGGCGTCGATGTCGGCTGGTCGCCGTAAACCTCCTCCATAAAATGCGGATTGAACCGCCAGAAATCTATCAGCTCACACGCAGAGTCAATCTCCGCCTGGTTCGGCGTCTTGCTCATATTCAGCATCGTAGCCGCATTGAGCAGCATCCGGTATTTGCCCGCAAGAAGGTCCGCCGCCTTCAGCAGCACAACCGCCCGCGATTCCCAGGGCATTTCGCCCCATTCCTTCTTTGTTTTCTGGGCCGCATCGACTGCCTTCGTAACAAAATTCTCGTCCGCCTGATGATACCTGCCTAAAAGATGCTTATGGTCGTGCGGACAGCGAATGTCCGCAAGGTTGCCGTTGCGCACCTCTTCTCCGCCGATTATCATCGGCACCTCAATCTCTTCGCTCAGCATCTCTTTGAGCTTACCTTTTAACTGCGCTCGCTCCGGACTGCCCGGTGCATACTGTAAACAGGGCTCGTTACGCGGCTGAGGAATACGAAAAATACCGTTAAACATAACCGGCTCCTTATACTGTGCATTTCAAATTCTGAAGGAAAAACGAAAACATGCATTACCACCCCTTATCCCCCAAAAGTCAACAAGCAAATATAAATTGAACCACCAAGCTCTTGAAATGCAGCATCTAAAAGAGAAGAATTGCTAAACTCAAATACCCTGCAACAACCTCTCGGCGATTGTAGAAGCTGCATCCAACTTCGCAAGTGCCTTGCAATTCTCTTTCATCTGTCGGCGTTGAGCGTCGCTTCTTAAAAGCTGCTCCAATTCCTCCCACAGCCAGTCGGCACGCTCTTTTTCATCCGGCAAATCGTCAACTATAATCGCTGCTTCAGCTTCAACAAGTTTACCGGCGTTGAGATACTGATGCCTGTCCCTGTGATATGGATAAGGCATACAAATACTCGGCACGCCTGCCGCTGCGTATTCGGCCACGCTGACCGCCCCGCTCCTGCCAATCACTAAATCCGCAGCAGCCAAAAGGTCGGCCATATCATCGAAATAGTCCAGAACCTTCGCGCTGATTTTGGCATCGACGTATTTGCTTTTTACCTTTTCGAAATTTCCGGTACCAGTCAGATGAACAATCTGCCAGTCATCCGCAAAATTCTCCAATCTATCCAGCAGCGAACATGCGGCCTCATTAATATTTTGCGAGCCGCTCGATGCTCCCGTAATCAGCAAAATCTTCTTATTCTCATCGAGCCCCAATTCTTTTTTTGCTTTTTCCGGCTGTGGATTTGCAAAGCTGCTTCGCAAAGGACAACCAACCACCTTTGCTCTTATCCCTTTTTTTGCAAAGTATTCTGCTGTCTGCCGGAACTGAACAAAGACCTCATTCGCCCACCGGGCGGCTAATTTATTCGCATGTCCCGGAACTATATCAACATTCAAAAGCGAAACGGGAACCTTTAACTTGAAACCCACCCTGCAGACCGGAGCAGCTACAAAACCGCCAACGCCCAAAACAACAGGATTCTCACTTGCACTGATAATTTCTTTGGCAAGCTTGCAGCTTTTAAAAAACAAACTTACAAAACGAATCAACACCTTCGTATTTAGCTTAAAACCTTCCGCCTGTAAAATGGTATATTTAAAATTCGTCTTGGAAAGGATTTGCGAATCGATTTTGCGGTTGCTGATGAAAAAATGTATCCTCACCTCCGGCTCTAATTCTGCTAACTGTTCGGCGACTGCTATTGCCGGATAGATATGTCCCCCTGTTCCCCCGCCGGCGAAGTAAAAAGTCCTGGCGCTCATTGACCGGTTTCCTCCGGTTCCTGTTTAGGCGACTGTTTTGCGATATTCAAAAGCACACCGACAGCGACAGACGACAGCAGTAAACTCGTACCGCCGGAGCTTACAAATGGCAGAGGTATCCCTTTTGTCGGCAGCACCACCGTTACTACGCCTATGTTAATAGCCGCCTGAATGCCGATTGTCAAAACAATCCCGCCCGCCAGAAGCTGTCCGAGGCGGTCCTGGCAGCGCACAACCACCAAAATCCCGAGCCAGACGAAAACAATAAATAATACTATCACTGCTGCCGTGCCGACGAAACCGAGTTCTTCACCGATGATGGCAAAAATAAAATCAGTCGTATCTTCCGGCAAATGGCCATATTTGCAAATCCCTCTGCCCAATCCCTTGCCCAACAAACCGCCTGAACTGAGGGCAATCAACGATTGGTTTGCCTGATAAGCGGTAGTATCCGCCCATTTTTCGGGATTCAAAAAGGCCCAAATCCGCTCAAGCCGATGCGGAGAACCCACCAAAGCCAGGATAAAGCCGGCAAGCCCAATCGGCAGAAGGGTCAGGATATACCAGAATTTTACGCCCGAAATTATCAGAATCAAAAAACCCAACAGGGCTATAAAAGCAGCAGTGCCGAAATCCTCGGTTATTACCAGGCCCACAACGACTGCTATGATAATGCAAAGCGGCACAAATCGCCTCCAGTATAAGTCTAAACTATCACTGTACTTACTGCAGAAGCCAGCTAAGAAAAAGACGAGAGACCATTTGGCAAGCTCGGATGGCTGAAAGCTTAACGTTGCCGGTCCAAGAGGGATTTTTAACCAGCGAAAGTGCTGGTTAATCTGTGGAACAAGATTCGGTAAAAAAGCGAAAAAACGCTGGGCGGAAACGATTGTAACCAGTGCAATACTAAAGACTAATAAATAAAACGTTGGCGTCCTCAAACAGCTTTTCGAGAAGGAAAATATGCGAAAATTACACAATGATACGGTGTACATAACGATAACTGCGAGGGGAAAAAAGGCGATTTGACGCAGGCGAGGGTCTTCATAAAATTTCTGCAAGTTGAACATCTGAGAAAGGTTAGCGCCGGCAGAGAAGACAAAGACCGTCCCAATCGCCATCAGGAAAATAACGACCAGTGCGATATCGCTACCAAGCGAATTTCGTTCTTTTTCTGTAACCGCCTGCATAAGATATAGTTGTAAATTAAACTATCTCAGAGGGTTCGTAAAACGTCCTTATCTGAGAATGTTTTCGGCTTATCAGGCCTGGCAGCAGTAAAAAATGTTGAATCCGGGACTGGCAAATCGCGATATAGCTGAGCTTTCTGTGATATGGTAAACAAATTTCGGGCTGTTTTCATATTCGGACTTGTTGCCGCAGGGTTTATCCCCCTTCCACAGATTGCCTGAGAAGCTCTTAATCAAAATAGTCGGCTGCTGTCGAGCAGGAAGGTTACCGGTCCGTCGTTAGTGCTGCTTACGTTCATATGTTCGCCGAAAACTCCCGTCTGTACCATTATGTTTCGCTCAGCAATAAGCTCCCGGACTTTTTCGTAAAGCTCTTGTGCGGTTTCCGGCTTGGCAGCAGCGTCGAAGCTGGGACGCCTGCCCTTACGACAGTCACCGTGAAGAGTAAAGTTGCTTATCAGTAAAATCCCCCCGCTGATATCAAGAACGCTGCGATTCATTCTGCCGGACTCGTCTTCGAAAATACGCAGATTGACCAGCTTTTCTGCAATGAATTGTGTGTCCTCTTCGCTGTCTTCCGTTGCAACGCTTAGATATACCAGCAGCCCCCTCTCGCACCGGCCTTTGATTTCGCCATTGATTTCAACCTCCGCCTGCAAAATTCTTTGCACAACCGCCCGCATATATTTTCTTGACTTGAGTCACCGGCATTGAGAAATACCGAAGCTCCTTCAGTAATCAAAAGAGCTTGTTTTTTCCTTCACGAACAAATAATACAATTTCCCTTCTTTTCGCGTTCGCCCCGCCAGGTCACCTGCTGAATCCCCCACACCCATATAAAAGTCACACCTGCCGGGCGCTCGGATTGCTCCGCCGGTATCCTGGTCCAGCGCAAATCCGCTGTAAATTTCACTGACCACAACGTCGCCCCTTAAGCGCGGAAGCTCAGCAGATACAAATGTCAGTGCCCCTCTCGGGAAAATCAATTTATCCGTCGCAATAGTCCGCATACCCGTTACCGGCTCATTCAAACTGCCATGTGGCTCTCCATCATACCTTTTGAAAAATACATATCGGGGATTGCGGTTCGTGTAAACCGGAATATCCTCGGGATGTTTGCGAAAATAATCCATCATTGACGTCAGAGATAATTGTTCACTTGGTATCCTGCCGTCTCGCACCAGTTCGTTGCCAATGCTTTTATATTCATGCCCATTGTTTGCAGCATAGCCAACCGTTACCAAATCGCCGTCGGGGAGCCGCACTTTTGCCGAGCCCTGTACCTGTGCTACATACGCTTTGAAAGCATCCTTAAGCCAGATTAACTCACTGCCCGCAAGCATATTCATACTCTCAATCACCGAGCGTGCCGGATAAGGCGCCACGTATCCGTCAGGTATTCGTCGTCCAAGTATCTCGCCGAATGAATCCTTTACCAAATCAGACGGCTCCTTATACAGTGGATACTGAAATTGCCCCGCCCCCTCCCAGGAGCCCTCGAATATCGGCGTATAGTAGCCGGTAAACAACACCGTTCCTTTGTTGTCGCAGCCCACCGACATATAAACGTCGAATTTCCGGCGAATCTCCTGGTTCAATGCCCCCCCACTCAATCCCGACTCAAGCAAATTAGAGAGAACCTCCAAACTTCTTACCGTCCTGCTGTGTGTAATGCCGCTTACCGGGAAGAACTGTTTGCTTGATGGCTTACTCAAATAATGTCGGCTCCTTTCTATCGCTTTCTGCAAATCCTCTAAGTCCAGACAGGCAATTGTAAAATCAGGTATTTGGTATGGGTCGGTGATTTTGCGAAGTGCCCGCTCGCCCGGTCTCAAAGGACGGTCGTATCGCATCTCTTCCTTTTTTTCTTCGGGTGCACAACCGACCGATACAACTAAAAACAGCAACAACCCCAAAAGAACAATCCTTTGCTTCATCGCACACTCCTTTGCTTGTTATTTTACGAACATTACTACAACCTGTAAAAATGGTTCAAACATCCTCTATCCTGCTCGGCTTACTTTTGCCGGAAAGAGAATAATTTGCCTGCTTGTCTATCGCATCTGGAAATTTCGCCCCTGTATTTGGCTTCCGATTCCTATTCCTCCTTCGTTTGTTCTTCGCCCATCCCCCCGTGGTACCAATAGACCCTGCCCTCGTTGGCCCTGAGCGCCTCTTGGGCCCATGGAGTTCCGGGAAGGCTGATTTCTGCTTCTGCCGCGCTGCCTGAGATTTTCGGATTGTCCCATTTGATTTTCCTGAAGCATCTGGGTCCTTTGCTCTCTGATTCTCTTTTCAATCCTGTC
>JBHPEQ010000129.1:0-6346 GCA_042576845.1 Planctomycetota bacterium | reverse complement strand
CTCGGCTAAAACAATCGAGCAGAGGATACTATCTGCTCTGCCTGTTGTCCATTTTCTTCCGGAGAGCGTTCGTGCGAAATTATCAGCTTGCGATATTTTAGCTGCTCTTCAAGAGACGCAAAGGCATGTATGCCAACCACACAGGGATATTTCGCAAAATGCTGACGCTTCTTATTTTTGAATAATTTTTCCGCATCGATTTTGAAAACCTTATCTATTTTTCCCCTGATAAATCCATACCTTTGCTTCTCGTATTCGTAATCTGTTCTAAATCCAATGCTCTTGGTCTTTGACCAATCGTATGCCTTAACCCCGTTCTTTTGTTTGTTTTGCAAAGTATCCCATAGTTTCCAGATAAAATAAATGGGCTCTATTTTTTCTATCGCAGTTAACATCTTTTGATACATATATCCTAACGCTTCGGGGTGTAAAATCATATCATCATCCACCCGCAGAAAAAACTTGGACTTACAATCTTGTAATATTTTATTATTAGCATCTACCCATAGTATGTCTTTAATAACGGTATATCCGAACTTGACGTTTCTTTGTGCCTGTATCGCCTTTAATGTATATTCAAAAGTCGACCTCCCATTTGTTATAATAAATACTTCTAAAAAATCATGTAAATCAAATTGCTTCATTGTGATACGCCGCCATTAATGTTTTTCTAAAACAATGTGTCTTATATTGTTACAGCTTCCATTTACCTCTTAGAACAAAATCTTATAGCATCCTAGCTTTTGGCATTGTTGTGTATACCTCTTGTCATTATTTTTTTCTACTTATTTTTTACCGTTTATTTAAATGTAGATTACTCATTACAACGCTTTAATTTGTTCCCACACATACTGGGTTTTATCTTCTATATAATTAATGGTTTTTTGAGTCAGGTATTTTGAGACTTTATTGATATCATCGCGCTGTTTGAAGCCTTTATAAACAGGTGGAACATTATCAATTTTTTTCCAATCCTCCTTAAACCGATGATACCGGACAATCACACCCCTTCCTTCTTTAGCCGCTCTTAATGCATTTTTAGCTCCTTTCAACCAAAGCGAAAAGTCCCCCAGAAAGGCGTCTATCCACATCTTATCGTTTGGACTGCTAGCCCCTGCATATTTGATTCTTCGTTGGCCACCCTCAGACCTCCAACCTCCACCTGAATAAGAGTTGAAAGCGAACACCGGATTTCTGATTAGAAAAATAACCTTCTCAGATAAGTCGTTCAGGAAACCCATTCCTCCCCAGCTCATACACATTAACATAGTTTTATTGTTATTTGTTTGCTTTAATCCACCATAAGTGGCCTCAAATAATTGCCTGTCATTAAACGTTTCTACTTTGTCCGGAGGTGGAAAAAACGAACAAGTTCGTTTTTTCCATATAGAGATAACTGTATGATTTGACTTTTGGCTCCCACCATCAGGACGAATACAAACGTTCCACTTATATTTCTTCTTAAATCTTGAAACCACAAAACTGGAACCGCTACCCCCGGTAGCGCTGATAATAAGCATTTCTAAATTTCCTTTTTATTCGAATTTGTTTTGAACTTGATTATGATAAAGCTTCCGGATTTTTATGCATTGCTCCACATTTGTTCTTTTGTATTTCTAAGCTCAAATTTCTCTTAAAGTTTCAGTAATTGATGATCGAGATACTGCTTATAACTTTCACATTTCCATTTTTACAAAACCATACTATTACCTTTCATCTTTCACTAACAAAATCGACCTTATAATCTTTGGGCTTATTTTACCCTTCTTATATTTCTGTTCTATAGAATAAGAACTCCATTCGATGGCGTGTTCTGGCGAAACACAATCGTATATGGCTCTTCTGTATACGGGGGTCTTGGGCACTGGTTTATAGCCATGCTTCTTAAATAAGTCCGGCTGGGGTACACCCGCCGAGACCACATATTTAAACTTAAAACCAATATCCAGTAGTTTCCTGAGAATTGCTTCAAAACGCTCACCAATGAAAAACTGGGGATGGACTTCTACAAGAATTTTGCAATATTTTGTCTCTTTCAAACATTGCATAGCTCCGGATAATGCCTCTACTTCATAACCCTCAATATCCATTTTTATAAAATTGGGTAGCACATTTAAACTATCTATGGTTCGCGTCAAAATCTCACGTTTTTGGCCCTTCAGATCAGGTCGGTCATATAAAGTGGTAAGATTTGGCTTGTCGGCAAAACAGATAGTCTGCTTGGCGTTTTTATCTGACACAGCAAAATCGTAAATTTGTGTGGTGTCTTTAAAATCATTTGCTTCCAGGTTTTTTATAAGAAGCTTTCTTGACCTCGGGTCCGGCTCAATCGCTATAACTTTATCCATTGCTCCACATAAATGTAGCGTAGTATAGCCTATGTTAGCTCCGACATCTATCCCCAGGTGACCGGATGCTTCTTTTTGAATAATCCACATAAAGCACGGTTCTCTTATACCCCTTTTAGCCAATATTTTGGAAATACCCCCGTCTTCGGGATCCAAAAACATCACAAAACCATTTATTTTTTTAGTAATCATTCTTGATTTTATTATTAGGGATGTTTCTCATTTCGTCAAAACTTCTTCGAATACTTTCTTGTATTGCTCAAATACCTTGTCTAAAGAAAAGTGTTCAATTGCGTAATTCCTCGCATTTTCGCCCAGACGTTCTCTTAATGCTTTATCTCCCAGCAGCGTCTGAACTGTATCACGAATCTGTTTTGGTTCGGGCTCGATTAGTATCCCGGTTTCACCGTTTATGATTAAATTTTCGATACCAGGCGATTTGGCGCCAATGCATGCACACCCGCATGTCATCGCTTCGATAAGAGCTTTGGGATGGCCCTCCCACTCGGCAAGATTTACGTATATTTTCGAACGGTTGATATTTGCCGGCAGCAGTTTGTGCTCAACTCGCGGCTTTATTTCAACTGTGATCTGATTTTTTCTCACCAGATGCGTTAACTTATCCTGCAAACGGCCATTGCCAATAATCTGTATCTTTCTTTGCGTACCGGACATTACATTTAATAACAGCTCATGTCTTTTTTTAGCCACCAGTCGCCCAATAGATATTATGTCAAAATCTTTTTCTAAATCAGGGTTTGGCCTAAACAGTTCCGTATCAACATAGTTGGGTATAACCGCAATCTTTTCACGCTGTATATTGTAGTTGTGAAATACCCAGTTCTCTAACTCTTTTGTAGGTATAATACATTTATCAGCGTTCTCAAAAATGTTTTTTTCTTTGATGATTTTTTTCCTGACCCTCCTGCCGGACTTATGCAGCGTTTCAGCAGATTCACCGTATACCTGGCCGCATCTTGCAATGACTTTTGCCCGCCATATTTTTCCTGCCAGGCTTGCTGCTGAAGCGCTATGAGCCTGATTGGTAATTATGATATCTGCTTTTCGGCCTTTCTGTAAATATTTAAATGGCAGCACTTGGCGGTACGCAAAGCCGAGCTTTTTCGGAAGTACATAAGGCCACTGAGGGTATATATTTGCTTCGAAATCAATAGCGGGGAGTTTTCGATTACGGTCATATGTATAAAACGAAACATCCCATCCGTGTTCTACAAATTTTCTATACAGAGCAGTTTCCCTTTGCAAAGAACCAATGTTTTCCCATGTACTGAGTCCGGTATTGTCTGATGAAAAGACCGCCAAATGTGACACTTTTTATATTCCCTTAAATTACCCGGATGTATTTTCATTGATTGCTTTATTTTAGCATCCTGTAAAATAACTGTATATTATAATAATTAAGAAATTGCTTTTGTCAAATGTTTTTACAAACAACTCGTGATTTGGTTCTTCTAAGATTGCCGCTGGCAAAGTTGGATTAGCTTGGCCAGGGTCATATAACGCAGGATGAGATATTCTTAGCTTGTGCTGCCGCTGCGGCCTCGGTTCATAAGACGCGATATATCCTTCGAATGCTTAACTTTGTACACCCAGGGACATTTGTGTACTTTCATTCCGTCGAGGTCTGTCAGGACGGGGCCGTTTGAAGTAATCAGGATATTTGTGTGTTTCAAGTCGCCGTGGGTGATGCGGTGGCTGCCCAAAGTCTCGAGAAGTTCTTCGACTTGTCCGATTATTATTGACCGCTGTTGTTCGGTAACATTATTATCCCGCAGAAAAGTGTGCAGGTTTTGGCCAGCAACATATTCGGTTACCAGATATGACTTCCACAAAATTTTCCCTTTTCGTTTTTCAAAGAAGGTCAAAGGTTTTGGTGTAGGTATGTCAAGCATCCGAAGCCGATGACCGTTTATCCAGCCCTTTTTCGCTCGTGAGCCCTTAATAGTATGTCGAATCGAATGGAGAAGGCCCTTATAGTTAAACCGCTTTACAACTACATCTTTGTTATTCCAGCATAAGTGCGAGACATAGCAGGTATTGCCGTTTTTAAGGATTAGACTCTCATCCATCAGTAAATCCACCTTACTTATAAATTCAATCAGTCCGTGGCCATCACAGAAATCCCTCTCAACAATTCCGTTACAGCGGTTTTGGTTAAACCGAAGATGTCTTTTATTGGTTCGAAGAAACTTTCTCAAGCCCCGCCTGACCCCTCGTTTCTTTGAGGCCGGCAATTGTTTTGAAAACAGCTTTTCATCCGAGGGTTTCAAATCCCATCCTCTTGCGCACATATACTCCTCGCAAATTCTCCTTTTGCTTTGCTCATCTTTCAAAAACGGGTGCATCAAAAGCGCCAGTTGACAGATTCCCTTACGCCTTTGAAGAGTCCGCCTAAGAAATCGCATCTGCCCGGCATCAAGAGCAAAAACCATATCTTCTTTGAGCAGGAAATTGCCCAGATGCAAATCCCTTTGGAACACTCCCTTATTGTGTTGTCTGGCCAATTCCCTGCAAACCATCACTAATAAATCGAGCTGTCTGCTCTTTTTGGTTGTCTTTTTCAGAACGTCCAGCACTGTTGAGGAATCATCTATTTTTTCCATAACGAGCGCCCGGCGTCCGTCCTCTGTTTGGCCTGTAAATAACGGCTCAGGTGAACTCAAACCCTTATCTTTTAGAAGCCACAGCCCCCGCCACTCTCGCTGCTGGTGACGCTTGGCACGGATTTTATCACCGAAGACCTTTACAATAACTCCGCGCCGGTCCCACAGGGCGTCATATACATCTCTTCTGCCGTTAATACTACGAAGAAGCTCTGTGCAATTAACTTTCTCGTGCCGCTTTCCGGTAGAAGTATTTTTAATTAAAAGTTTGAAGGGAAGTTCCGCCATAAAACCACTCTTTGCCTTCCAGGATTTAATGCCCGAGTATTGTTATACCCAGTTTGTTTGCGAGCTTTATAGTTTCCGGTTTGTCAATGATTATTACTTTACCGGCCTCCACGACAACACACCTGCCGCCGTGCTGTGCAAGGCTTCGGATTGTGTCCGGGCCGATGCAGGGCACATCAAAGCGCATATCCTGAGAAGGTCTGGAAACCTTAATCAGTGTCCATCCGCCCGATTTACAAAACCGGCCAGTCCGCTCAGTCATTTTTTCAGTCCCTTCTATGGCCTCAACCGCAATTACTTGTCTTTCCTTGACGGTAATTGCCTGTCCTATATCAAGTTCACTGAGTTTTTTAACAATTTCCCAGCCGAATTCAATATCGTCCTTTATTGAAGGGCTCGGCTGTTTGTTTGTCATAACACCAGTATCTGCCAAATGCTCCGTGCAGTACATTGTCGAATTCTCCAAAAAAATCCCGCCACTGGCCAGCTCATCAGCGAGAGCATTCAAAAACGATTCATCAAGCTTATCTTTACCCCGAAGCCGCAGGTAATATATGCGGAATGCCCGCCAATCAGGCAGATATTGCAATATACGCCACGGCGTAAAAAGCCGCGACTTCGCAACCCGACCAACCATCACAGTGTTCCTGACGCCGTTATTTACAGGCCAAACAGAGGACGGACGCCGGGTGTCTTCTGAGCCGGCGTATCCAGCCGCCCGGCCGGGCTATCGCCACTTTATAAAACACATCAACTACATCTGCCAAAGACGGCTCAGCATTATCCGCCAAGCCAACGCAAATAACTCCCAGTCCCGCCTGTTTCGCTCCCGAGGCAACCAGAAAGGGAAGTCTGCCGCCGCCTGCAATCGATGCAAATCAGGGGAAAAGGGCATATAGTATGATACAGTACCTGCCCGAGATGCGGCAGAACATACGAAATCTTACGAACCAAATCGAACAGATTTCCTCACTTTTGAAACAAAAGCGGGAGAAAACATAGCGACAGCAGCGCAGCGATTTTCAAATTTTTTTCTGCAAAGCAGATTACGGCAGTTAAGGGCTTTTAGCAGATTTCATTATGGTT
>JBHPEQ010000128.1:0-6495 GCA_042576845.1 Planctomycetota bacterium | reverse complement strand
CCATTCACCGGTTGCATCAAGCTCTTCGAAGACGTTTTCAATGAAGAAACGGGAATTTTCGCCGATGGCATTGGGAGCAACTCCTTTTACAGTATTCGTCTGCCATCCGCCTTCTCCCAGCTCTACAGCATGACGTTCCCAATTGATGGCTTTAATTCGATACATCAGATTATTCCAGTAAGTGGATGGAAAAATATGGACGATAGCTTCAGCAGGTTTAGACCATTTCTTTTTAGTGAAAGTTTCGGGATTGTAGTCAAACTCAATATCTTCTTTGTAGCCACCGGCTGCATTGATATATCCATCCCCAGATACCAGTGGGTTATTTGAATTATAGTTGGGATATCGAGCGAGAATTTGGCGTTTACCATTAATAAACAGTTGCGTGAAGTTCAATTTCCCTTCCTTCACTTCAGGCAGTGAACACTTCATGATACCGTCACGGTAAGGCTCCCATTTCACATCAAGTTTCACGCCTCCATTGATAGTAGGCTTTTCGCCGGGATAGGAAGCATACGTGATCTGCTGGTTATCTGTTCCGGAATCTTCAGGTTCGAAGACCAGTGGCTCCTCAAGATAGTAAGTACCACCTCGCACGAAAACGGTGATCGGTTCACGGACAGTTTTTTTCAATTCTCGGACGGCAGCTCGTGCTCTTTCAAGTGTTGCAAATGGTTCGTCAATATTGTCTCCTGCCCACGAGTCATTGCCCTTAGGGGAAACGTAAAGGGCAACTTCTGCGGTGTATGCCACCTTAGCAAATGAACACAGCAATAATGAAAGAGCAACAACCACCAACATTTGTGAATTCTTAACACACTTCATAACAAACCTCCAAACGTTTTCTATATTTCAAAAACAAAAATTGTTCACAATCTTTGTATTTTTTACTTTGCCTTTCTCCCTCTCAAGCCGACCCTGGAAACGTCTATCGGTTTAAACCCCATCTTCAATGCAGGAGAATCTGGTCTTAAGGAATAGTCATGGTTTTCAGGGTCAACAAACAATGGGTCGGCAATAATCGAGTGAGTGTCAAAACCGAGTTTTTTCCAGTCTTCAAAGGTCTTAAGATCCTTGCCAAATACTTTACCTTCATAACCGCTAATGCCAAATTCTTTACCTTCAGTGTGGTATATGATATTGTAGTCGCATTCCATCGGCAGCAATCTTTCATCACCACCGAACCATGGAAAAATGTAAGGGTCTGCATCTGGACTTGATAAATAGATGATATTTCTCAGGATCCTTACCTTTTCGTGCCGGCGGCTTGGGCCTCCGTTGGCGAAAGCCACTGTGCCGTTCTTTGAACCTACATAGATATTGTTGAAGATTGTATTGTTTTTGTTGTCGTGTAAGACCATTTGTCCGAATTGCGCAACATTGTATATAATATTATTCTCAACGAGGCAGTTTCTTGTCTCACAACCAAGATATATTCCATATGCATCAGGATGAAACAACATGTCATGAATAAGGTTATTCCTTATTACAATATAGTCGTCTCGTACAAAAATACCTGCTCCATCGTCCACATAATGCATCACATTATGAATTTCGTTGTATTCTATGATAAGGCCCTGCTGTTGATTTCTCCTTTGAAATTCCTGCCCATAGTCCGATTCAAAGTGTCGCACGTATATACCGGAATGCGCTGTATGATGAATCAGATTATTGGCAATCCAACCTCCACCGTCATCAATATTGATTCCAACTGCGGTATGAAAAATATCTCCGCAGTGATGAATATGATTATACATAATCACATTACGATGCCTGCCGTAACTTCTGGTTATAATCCCGCCGCCTCCAGTATCATAAATTTTATTGTCTATTACGTGGATCGCATCACCTGATAGATCCAGGCCGTATGTACCGGTATTTCTTATGGTGTTATCTTCAAAAACACATTCGCTAACGCCTTTAAGTGTTATTGCAGATGGAAACCATATATCGCCAGGGTCTTTGATAGTGGGAATACCTTCTTGAGGGAGAATATAATCCGTATCACAGAAGGTAAGTCCACGAATATTGATATATTGAACATAGTTATTGGCTTCTACGTCCCCCTCGAACCTGACAAGTTCATTGACAATGGGAGCTCGTAATTCGGAAAGCTTACCTCCTTCGACCGGCCAATAGTAAAGCTCGCCCGTGTGTCTGTCTAAATACCATTCGCCTTCTCTGTCCAATCCTTCCAGGACATTGTCAATATAATAACGGTTACTGTCCAGACCTCTGCCGATCGGACCGGTAAAGGTAACAATCCTTTTTTCTTCATCCAGCTCGGAAATATAAAGTCTGGATTCATTCCAGGAATGAAATAACACAACTTCCACATCGTTGAGATTCTTCCATTTTTTTATGTCTTTATCTCTGAACCTGAATGAATCTTTTCCAAGCTCTTCTTCAGTTTCAGTATCATCAACTCTATAATAATCGCCATTTCTATGAGTACTATCGTTGGGTGTACGTGCACGCATTTGTCTTTGGCCGTTTAGAAAAAGCTGTCTGAACCGCCATTTGCCGTCTTTGACTGCTGGTATAGTACAGACCTTAATCTCATCCTTATAGTCCTTCCATGGGCCGGTTATACTTCTACCGCCGCTGATGACAGGTTTTTCATCCTTATATGCTGTGTACGTAATGGGACAGTCCTTGGTACCGGAATCTTCGAGCGTAAATACAAGGGTTTCGGACAGCTCATATAAACTGCCACGGATATAAACCGTAACAGGTCTCGTCAGCCCTGACCTTTTTTTCATTGAGCGTATAGCATCACGAGCTCTTTGTATGGTCGCAAACGGCTTGTCGATAGTGTTCCCTGCCCATGAATCGTTACCACTGGGAGAAACGTAAAGAACAATTTCATCAGCATCTGCCATTGTGACAAAAGAGCAAATCAATAATGTAATGATGACAATTACCAACGTGCGAGAGTTCTTGAAATGCTTCATAATAGGTTCCTCCATAAAAATTGTTTACATTTCTCGTATAAACCGCTTCATTATCTTAACTAATTTTATTTGCTATACTGCAAATTTTGTTAGAGCCACTAGTTCTGTATACGATATTTTATAAACTAAGCGCTTAGGTACTATGAACAAGATACACACCCCATCCGTGAGGTTAATCTGAATTATATATATAAAAGTATAATCAGGCAAATTTTTTAAATATCGTGTTTTATATTTGAGTAATGATGTTATAATGAGATAAGTGCCTTTCAGATAAAGAGATGAAGTTGTTTATAATTCGCGCACGGGTGACCGTGTGGCTACTATAAAAGTAGCTCAAATAATGGAAACTGCCACCAATCCAATCAGGAGACGCGGCCTCTATTAATCAATTTCAGGATTTTCTTTGTAAGTTGGTTTGTAAATAGCAAACCCTGAGTGTTGTAAATTGTTAATTAAGTGCAAGTTATAATTTTACGGCATCGGACTATCAATCCGATGCTCGAAGTATTTTAGTTGTCGGCATTGCTATAATATGTCCTACGAAAGTAGGAATAAGCCACGCTTTGCACGGTTTAGCGGTATAGGCTACTAATTTAAGCCAAATGGCAGTTTGAAGACCTTTACAAAAAGATAAAACGGTGGACTTATAAAGGCAAGCCAACAAAGAAAGTACAAAAGCTGAAAGACCTTGAGAGACTCTTGGAAATGGCTATTTCTGCATGCAAAGGGCGTCTGAGACTATAGAGAAGAATTATGGTAATTTAATAGAGAAAAAGATGATAATAAAAAAGGCTGCAAGCGTTATGCTCATACCCCTTTAGTCGTAAAACAAACTGTCTTTTCCAGTTTATGCTCTGCATTTTCTAAGCAGTGCCAAAACGCCAAGACCGATTTACGTCTGCAAGTTAAACAAAAGGCCCCGCAAATATGCGAGGCCTTTATATAGATTAAGCTGGTGGTGCTGCCGGGGGTTAGAATTCGTACTTTAACTGCAGGGCCCAACCATTGGATTCGCGGTGATTGAGTATGTTTCCCCAATTGACATATCCGCCTGCGACTGTCAGGTTGTCGTTAACAACGTATGCCAGCAACAGGTCATACCAATCATTCTCGGCTTTTAGAAGGTGTTTTCCACCGGCGGTTATCTGGTTGGCAAAGTCAGGTTTCTGTCTGTACTCGGCGGCAAAACAAAGTCGGTCGGTGAGGAAGTAGATGATACTACCCTCAATTGTGGTGCTCCTCTCTCCGGCAAAGCCGAGCAGGCCAGTATGAATCGCGTCACTGTTGCGAAGACCTGCTGAAATAATTATTGGTTTCGGTAGTATATCCTTAATAGTCTTGCTGCCGGTAGCAGTAAATTCAACACCCAAATGGTTGTCAACGCCGTGCATATCCAGCAGACCGCCCAACTGACTGTCGATCTTATCCACGTTCTCATTCCACTTGAAATGAGTGCCAATGGTAATGGCAGGCATCCAGGTGATATCGAAGTCACCTTCTTGGACGGCCATATACCGAAGGTTGAAGTTGTGCAGCATTACGTGGTTTTTAACGTGAAGGCCTCCAGTAGCGGATTCGACGTCGTCGGTCCAGTCGCCAAGGCCAAGCCTCTCGAAGGCATAGCCTATTTCAACCCGTCCCCACAAATTCTGTGTGATACCAAAAGCCTCAAAATCCTTGTGGCGCATAAAGCCTGTTGCCGCTGAGACGCTGGGTAGCCCAAAAGCGTCCCCCTCTTTTGGCGGGTTGGCCAGGTAGGCGGTGGGGGTAAGCAGCACCCCGCTGTTGCCTTCGACCATTTGCAACGGCAGCGGCGCATCCGCCGATGCAAGGCTGCATAATGTTAAAATCATCACAGACAAACTCGCCAATAACATCTCAGTTCCAAACAATCTTTTCATTTCAGAATCTCCTAAATAGCATTACCTTCTGTTAATATTCCAATCTGACATTGCCCATATTAAACACTTAGCTACGCTGCCAAGCCTCATTTTTAGCAGAACACTAGTACATATCCGGCAAATTATTGAAAAAACTTCCTACAATGTAAAACTGTGGTTCCAAGATTTCCTACACCAACTAAAGCTGTCTTATGTATGACATCTAGCTTAAGTATTTTTAAGATTTGTTTTTTAAGCTTCTCGATATTGTACCCGATGCTGAGTTTCCCTAAATATCCAAAATAAGAAAAATCCTTCCTTATTTGCCAGGGATTAATGCCGAGTAAATCAGCAAGCTCTTTACTTGAGACACTCTCCTGTCCCTGAGTTGATAAATTCATAACTTCCCTGAGGTAGATTGGCAATCGCCTAATTGTCTCGTCTGGAATCTTTTGATATCTCATAACTTTTATTAGTACTTGAGTTCACGTTCACAAACATATAATAGATATAACTTACAAGTTAACCATTATCATTGTCAAGAAAATTTGCTTCTTTTTGTAATTTAATAAAAATTTATATTTCAGATAAAGGCTTTAGACCTAAGGACTTATATACAACACCCTCTCATCAAGAAAATATGTTTTTCGATTATGAGATTGTAGCAAATTCAGTAGAAAGCACGCCTTTTCGAAGTGGGCCAAACAACCAAGGAACACAGTTTTCTGGTGATGATGCCACCGGAGGCAGAGCAACAGGCGACGTTGGATAGGTGCAGACAAAGAGAGAGAACAGCAACAAAAATAGATAGCAGAGGGTGAATGATGTCTTTTGGTATATGTGATGTTCCTGAATGTCAGAGGAAAAAACTTTTGGAGTCCCACCAAAAAGGGGGTCAGCCAAAAATTATTTTCTTTTTCTCAACATTACCGCACCTAGGCCAAGGAGTAAATACTCCTGCTCCAATATTTCATCCACCAACTATATACCGTACTCTTGTTTTGACTTAGTTTCCGAGTGTTGCCGTAACTTTTACAGAATCAGCAGCTTGTGATTTGTCCAAATTCTCAACAATAACCTTTATAAATTTTGCCTTGGGAGCCAGTTCGATTGTTTTGTTTATTGCCTGGCCTGGCTTGAAATCAATGTCGAAGCTGTATAGGTCTACATTATTGTATTTTATTCCGTCGTAGCTTGAGACTATATGAATCCTCAGTCCTGCTTTTGCTTTGGCGTCATAGCTGCATTCAATTGTCAGAGCCAGACTGCTGGCTGCCTCAAAGCTTAGCGGACAACAAGCGTCCAGGTCGCTGTTCTGATTAGCCATTAATGAGTCAATGTTCAGTACTGGCATCGATAAGCTAAAGTGCGGGTCTATCGTAAGAATATGTATTCCTAAATCTTCTGATGGGATTTCAAAAGTGTCCCGGGAAATTAACCTGAGTGTATAATACAGATAAACGTAAGGTGGCTCAATAAGTGCCTGCACTTCACCATGGGCCGAAGCACCAGGATTTCTCTCCCTGGGAACAACCGGATTGCCGTTATATCTAATCCAGTTGTATCCGTCAAAGCTATATGCATAGCCTATACTTTCAAAGGTTTGTGCAGGATATGGACTACCACCATAAAAGAAGTGGAAAACTCCTTCGCGATAA
>JBHPEQ010000127.1:0-6628 GCA_042576845.1 Planctomycetota bacterium | reverse complement strand
GTCATAACCCAGAAAAAACCGCAGCAGATTATAGACGATGTTACAGAGTCAGGTCTCAGAGGTCGCGGTGGGGCCGGCTTTCCAGCTGGCGTGAAGTGGAATTTCTGTCGAAAGTCAGAGGGCGAGGAAAAATATCTTATCTGTAACGCCGACGAAGGGGACCCCGGTGCGTTTATGGACAGGGCCCTTTTGGAGGGAGACCCTCACAGAGTTATCGAAGGAATGATTGTGGCCGCTTATGCCATAGGCGCCGGCCAGGGTTTCATATATGTTCGGGCGGAGTACCCCATCGCGGTTGAGCATATTAATATCGCCCTTGAGCAGGCACGTACTCTTGGCCTGTTGGGCGACGATATAGCGAGTACGGGCTTTGGTTTTGACATAGAGGTCCGTATGGGCGCCGGGGCGTTTGTCTGCGGCGAAGAAACTGCTCTTATAGCATCACTTGAAGGCAGGCGTGGAATGCCAAACGCCCGCCCGCCGTTCCCGGCGCAAAGCGGGTACATGGGAAAACCAACGACCATTAATAATGTCGAGACGCTCACGAATGTTCCTCTTATCATAAGGAACGGAGCAGGATGGTATAACCAGATAGGCACCGAGAAGAGCAAGGGGACCAAGATATTTGCCCTTGCCGGCCAGGTCAATAACACCGGGCTGGTTGAAGTGCCGATGGGAGCTACCCTGCGTGAAATCGTTTTCGACATTGGCGGCGGGATTCCGAAGGGACGCAGGTTCAAGGCGGCTCAAATGGGAGGGCCGTCCGGCGGGTGCATACCGGCAAAATATCTCGACAGTGAAATTGACTACGACAGCGTGCAGCAGCTTGGAGCAATAATGGGTTCGGGCGGCCTGATTGTTATGGATGAAAATACTTGTATGGTCGATGTGGCAAGGTATTTTCTGGAATTCGTTCAGTCTGAGTCCTGCGGGAAGTGTACGCCCTGTCGTGTCGGCACGAAAAAAATGCTCGATATTCTCAGCTCAATATGCGAGGGTACAGCAGAGTTGAAAGATATCGAGAATCTTGAAACACTTGGGCAGAATATAAAGAATAGCTCTCTTTGCGGACTTGGACAGACTGCTCCAAATCCTGTGTTAAGCACAATCAGCAACTTTAGAGATGAATACATAGAGCACATAAAGGACAAAAAATGTTCGGCAGGAGTATGCCAGGCATTACTGCGGTATGAGATTGTAGCTGAATGTGTCGGCTGCGGGGCGTGCCTTAGGGTATGCCCGGTTGAAGCGATAACCGGAGAGAAAAAGGAAACGCACATCATCGACCAGGAAAAGTGCATCAAATGCGGCCAGTGCTTTGAGGTCTGCAAATTTGAGGTTGTTAAAAGATAACAATAACGGCAAGGATAATGTCCGAAATTAAAGTTACGATAAATGGGAAAGAATACACCGGCAAAAGCGGGCAGAGTATTTTAGAGTTTGCCGGTGAGAATGGTATCGAGATACCGAACTTATGTTACGACAAGAGGCTAAGTCCAAGCGGCTCGTGCCGGCTTTGCGTGGTAGACGTGGAGGGACAGAATGGGCCGGTTTGCGCATGTACCTGCCAGATAGAGCCCGGAATGGTGGTGCGAACCGAGACCGAAGAGATACGGGCGATAAGGAAAACTGTTCTCGAGCTTTTATTTTACGAACATCGCGGGGTCTGTACCACCTGCGACGAAAACGGCAACTGCAAGCTGCAAAGGTATGCATACGAATATCAACTCACCGATGATGTTTTTGAGTCACCTGCCGGAAAAGAGCACCTTGAGAATTACACAACCGGTAACGAGGCGCTCGAATATGATGTGGATAAATGTATCCGCTGCGGCAGGTGTATAAGAATCTGTGAGGAAGTTCAGGCCGACAGTGCGCTTACGTTCAAGTCAAGGGCGGCAAGCGTAGAGGTTACAACTGCCTTCGATATACCTTTGAACGATTCGACCTGTGAACTGTGTGGCCAGTGCATCTCAAGCTGTCCCACGGGGGCTTTATATGAACGAGCCGCAAAGGGCAAGGGTCAGTGTAAAGACCTTGTGCGGACAAGAACGACCTGTCCATATTGTGGAGTTGGCTGTCAAATCGACCTGAATATAAACCCAAAGACAGAGAGAATCGTCCGTGTAACAAGCGAGGTCGGCTGTATTCCTAACAATGGCAACTTATGCGTCAAGGGAAGATTCGGAATGGATTTTATCACCAGTGATAAAAGACTGACCGACCCGCTTATTAAGAGAAACGGCAAATTTGTAAAAGCAACGTGGGAAGAGGCGATTGATCTTGTGGTTAGCAAGCTGAGAGAAGTCAAAGCGGCTCATGGGGCGAACAGTATCGCCGGGCTTTCATCGGCCAAATGCACGAATGAAGACAACTACGTGTTCCAGAAATTTATGCGAGCCTGTATTGGCACCAATAACGTGGACCATTGCGCAAGGCTCTGTCACGCATCGACCGTAGCTGGTCTGGCTAGGGCATTTGGCAGCGGCGCCATGACCAATTCAATAGACGAGCTCAAAAACACAGGCTGCATATTTGTCATTGGCTCAAACACGACCGAGGCTCATCCGGTGATTGGTCTTTACATAAAAGAGGCGGTGACAAAGAATGGAGCTCAGTTGATAGTTGCCGACCCTCGTGCGATTGACCTAACCCGATTTGCGACGTTGTTTATCGCTCAAAAACCGGGCACGGACGTAGCGCTTATTAATGCAATGATGAACGTGATTGTAGATGAAGAGTTACACGACAAAGCTTTTATCAAACAGCGCACCGAGGATTTTGAAAAGCTCAAACCCATATTGAAAGATGCCACTCCTGAAAAAGCGCAAGCCATTACGACAATTCCTGCGGACAAAATTCGCACCGCAGCAAGAGTGTACGCCAAAGCTGAAACCGCCAGTATCATTTACAGTATGGGCATCACTCAGCATACGACAGGTACTGATAACGTGCTGTCGCTGGCAAATCTGGCAATGCTTACGGGCAATGTCGGCAAGGCCTCGACGGGCGTAAATCCTTTACGTGGACAGAACAATGTCCAAGGCGCCTGCGATTTGGGAGCGTTGCCAAACGTATACCCCGCCTATCAATCCGTTGAAGATTCGGCAATGCAGGCCAAATTTGAGTCAGCCTGGGGGCAGAAGCTTTCCGGCCAAAAGGGCCTTACGGTTGTTGAGATGATGCACGCAATAGAAGAAGGGAAAATCAAAGCATTGTACATAATGGGAGAGAACCCCGCCCTTTCGGACCCGAACTTGAACAGGACCAGAAAAGCCCTGGAGAAAGTCGATTTTCTTGTAGTACAGGATATTTTCCTTTCGGAGACGGCTGAGTACGCTGATGTTGTGTTGCCCTCGGTTTGCTTCGCGGAAAAGGACGGTACATTCACGAATACTGAACGTCGGGTTCAGCGGGTGCGGAAGGCCATTGCTCCTCCGGGACAGGCCCGAAGTGACTGGGAAATCCTCTGCGATGTTTCGACTCAGATAGGGTATCCGATGAGCTACGAAGGCGCCGACAAGATAATGGATGAAATCGTGACGGTTACCCCGATCTATGGTGGTATATCGTTCGAGAGGATAGACTCGGTTGGGCTACAGTGGCCATGCCCGGACAAGCAGCATCCCGGCACCAAGTTCCTGCACGAGGGAACATTCAAGAGGGGTAAGGGTAAATTCCATGCGGTCGAATTTGTCGCCGCTGATGAACTTCCCGATGAGGACTATCCGTTTGTACTGACCACCGGCAGGCAGCTATATCAATTCCATACTGGCACGATGACAAGAAAGTCACCGGTGATCAATCAGGTTTCGCCGACAGGGTACGTAGAGATACATCCCGACGATGCGGCCAGACTTGAAATCAGCAGCGGTGAGAACGTTGAAGTAATCACTCGGCGTGGAAAGGTAACAACGCCAGCAAGGGTAACGAGCAACATCAAAAAAGGCTGGCTGTTTATGCCGTTTCATTTCCGGGAAGGCCCTGCCAATATGCTGACTAATGACGCATTAGACCCGACGGCCAAGATACCGGAATTCAAGGTTTGTGCAGCAGCTGTTAATACAACGAAGCAGCCAGATTAGCCGGTGACTTAGTGTTGTTTAGTCTTTGCCATCATAACCCGGCCATTTCCAAAACAGTGGATATATGCCGCTCCCAACCCAAAGACATAATATGAATTCCCTGACACAAACCCTTCAGTTCTCTAATCAGACGGGCAGAGATTTCCAGGCTTTTTTCAACTCTTTTTTCTTTCCCCACGCTGGCTAATTCATTAATGATATCATCAGGAATGTGGATTCCTGCGATATTTGCATTCATAAACTTAGCCATAGCGGGCGATTTTAGAAACACAATTCCGGCCATAACCGGAACCTTCATATCTTTTACTTTTTCACAAAAGAGAGCAAACTTATCCACTTCATAAACTGCCTGGGTCTGGAAGAACTGTGCTCCGGCCTCAACCTTTTTTCCCATCTTTATAATCTGAGGTTCCAACGGGTCTGCGCCTGGATTCACCGCCGCACCCAAGCAAAATTGTGGAGGCCGGCCTTCCAAATCATTGCCAGCCATATCTTTGCCGTCCATTAAGGCCTTGACCGCCGATAGCAGTTGTACTGAATCCAAATCGAACACAGGCATCGCCTGAGGGTGATCACCCAATGTCGTATGGTCGCCGGTAAGGCACAATAGATTCTCAATGCCTAATACGGCTGCGCTTAAGACATCCGACTGCAAGGCCAGACGATTACGGTCCCGGCAGGTAAGCTGCATAATAGGCTCAAGCCCTCTGTCATTCAAAAGACGGCAAGTGGCTAATGAGCCGACGCGCAACACCGAGCTTTGCAAATCGGTAACATTGAAGGCATCAACCTTGCTTTGCAGAGGTTCTAATTCGTCTATGACTTTTTCAATTTCTATGCCCTTAGGGGGCCCAACCTCACAGGTAACTACACATTTGCCCGGTTTGAAACACTCAATAAGCTTCATTGCTCAAAATGCCTCCATTATGTAATACTATGCGTCATTTTCTTGTTTTTTATGCACTGCTTTTTTTCGTCTTTTCTCTGCGTTCTCTGCGGTAAATTTTTTTTGGTTGCGGCTATGCTGCTCCAAGTTCGTTTACTTCTCTAAATCATAAAACGAGGTTTTTCGCAAGTTTTCGGAAGGCAGCATTTTACTATGGTCCCTCGGTTTATAAGCCTTCTTTAGATTTTCTAATCGCCCAATCTTTTCCAGCCGTTCATAAATCAACTGCCACCCACAATCTTTTTCAGAGTCAACTTCACACTTTCCATCCTGAGCGCCACCACAAGGCCCATTAAGCAGACTCTTAGCACAAAAAGTGATTGGACAGATGCCTCCGGTGTAATCCAAAGCGCAGTCCCCGCACGCCGCGCAGCGCTCATCTGAGGGCCAAAGCCCCTGCATGCCGCCCAGAGATACCGTATTTGCCGCAGGGCGTACAACCTTGTCCACCACTTTAGAAACCGCCTGCACACCGATACCACAAGTCAATGCGAGGACAGAGTCCGCTTTTTTCAAATCCTTCATCTCTCTGGCAAGTTTTGTTGCCACCAATATCTTATTGCAGAGAAAATCCACCAAAGCTGTTCCTGTTACTTTCTTGCCGGCTTTTTTTAGCTCTTCCTGCATTGCCGAAAGTGCCACCTCTCCGCCCGTTTCACAAACATCGGCACAACCATTACAGGCAAGCAGGAAGATGTTCTTTTCGGCGCTAAGCGACTCCAGGATTTCTTCTATCGGTTTACTCTCTGTGTATATCATTTTCTAATTTCCTCTAACACTTTCTCAATTATTTTATCAACCTTACTCTTGACCTGTCCTGTCAATTCCAAACCGCAATCCACTTCCGCCGGCTCAACACCGAATATTACAACTTCCTCCGGCTCACAATTCATTTTTTCAGCAGCAGTCAACGCGTCAAGCAGTCCAACCTGGTGTAAACTTATCTTAGCTTGTTCTTTTTCACAGAATATCTGTCTAAGCCTGTCTTTTTCCCGTTCTTTCAAACGTATTTTATAAATAGTGCCGGCTTTTTCGCCGGCCTTTATTGCATCAATGACTACCAGTTTATATCCTTTGTCCTGTGACAGTAGTATGTCCAATCCTGCCGTTCCACCATCGATAACTTCCACATTGTCGGGCAGGTCATGTTTCTGCAATTCTCCAGCTATGTGGACTCCGATACCTTCGTCTTTCAACAGAATATTTCCCACGCCTATCACCAAAATCCGCTCTGTTTTCTTAGAACCGTTCGTTGAGCTAATCACCAAATTGGTATTTGTTTCCACCGGCATATCAAACAACCCTAAAGACTCCTAATTTGTTCCTCTTGGCATCAAGTAAGTGAACCGAACAGGCCAGGCAGGGGTCAAAAGCCCGCACAATTCGGACTAATTCAAACGGATTATCTTTGTCTTTGACCTTAGTACCCGTTATTGCCTGTTCGATTGCTCCTGGTTGGTCTTTATTATCCTTTGGCGAAGCATTCCAGGCGGTAGGTGTTATAACCTGATATCGGTCAATTTTTTTGTCCTTGATGGTCATCCAGTGTCCCACTGAACCTCGTGGGGCTTCAGTCAGTCCCGCACCTTCGCCCTCG
>JBHPEQ010000126.1:0-6713 GCA_042576845.1 Planctomycetota bacterium | reverse complement strand
TTGTTTACTTACAAGGATTTAGATAAAATTATGTAATTCCATTTAGAGCCATGAACCCGTAAAAAATACGTTCTGTTGGTCAGCTATCAGGCTCGGATGTAATTTTTGGTAGGGACAATTTATTTACCTTTGACAATAATTTCCAAAAAGACAATACTGTGATCAAAACATTTGAGTTTGATGCAAATGTTAAATTTATAAAGGTCAGCGCCGAAAACCTTGATGAATCACAAAGTACATCGGATATTAAAATCACTGCTACTCTGAAAGGATGATTGGTATAAAAAAGTACAACAAAAGTATTATCACAGGAATGTTGTTTTTGGCCGTGTTATCTCACGCAGGTGTTTTAGCTCAACAAACTGTAACCGGACATGTTTACATAGACAAGAACCGGGATGGGCAACGCAGCTCATCAGAAAAAGGGCTTGCCAGGGTAGGTGTTTCAAACGGCAGACAGATATTTCTTACTGACAGCAAAGGCAGGTATGAGCTGCCCATTGACGATGACGATATTATTTTTGTCATAAAACCCCGCGATTACATGACGCCGGTAAATGAGAACAACATTCCGCAGTTCTACTATATCCACAAGCCGGCCGGCTCACCTAAGGACCTTAAAGGCCTTGGTATTAAGCCTACGGGTCCTTTGCCTGAATCGGTAGATTTTGCCCTTTACAAGCGTCCTGAGAAGAACAGGTTCAGTGTAATTTATTTTGGCGACCCTCAGCCCGGCAACATTGATGAAGTCAACATCATGACTTATGATGTTATAGAAGAACTTATAGGTACTAAGGATGCGGTTTTTGGTGTTTCGCTTGGAGACCTTGCCGAAGAAAATGTTAGTGAAGAGTTTGACCAGTCCATCGGTATGATAGGACTGCCGTGGTACAATGTTATCGGTAATCACGACCATTACGAAGTTGACCCTGCAGCAAGTACCAATGAAATTGCCGACGACAGGTTCCAGAGACGATACGGCCCGGCAACTTACAGCTTCAACTATGGGCCGGTACACTTTATCATGATTGATAATATTACAGCCGTCTGGGATGAGGAATCAAGCAACAGTACCTATTGGGCCCAGTACACTGAAGAAACTCTTGAATTTATCAAAAACGATTTGTCTTTAGTTCCAAAGAATAACCTGGTGGTACTGATGTTTCATATTCCTTATCCCGATGGTAACAGCGAAGATGTTTTTGCCTTATTGAAAGACCGGCCCAACACCCTGTCGCTTGCCGGCCACGGCCATGAACTAATCCAATGGTTTATCGGTAAAGATCAGGGCTGGCCCAACGACAACGAACATCATCATATCGAGGCCGGAGCTATCTGTGGTATCCACTGGCTGGGCCCAACGGATGAATACGGAATCCCGACCGCTACTATGCACTGCGGCTCTCCCAATGGTTATGTTTCGGTTCACTTCGACGGCAATAAATATCGTACAACCTTTAAGGCTGCGCGCAGAGATGCCGATTTCCAGATGCATATTTTTGCGCCAAGTGAAATTAAATCCGCCGAATCCGCAGATACCGAAGTCATGGTAAATGTGTTTTGGGGAAATGAGAAATCGGTAACAGAAATGAAGATTGGTGAAGATGGTAAGTGGACAAAAATGGAACGCCAGGTCAGGCAAGACCCTTATCTGGTATCTACAGTCCCGAGCGGCCATCCTTTGGGAAATGTTGAGCACATGTGGGTGGCTAAACTGCCTCCAAACATACCTTTAGGTACTCAGGTCATGTATTTTCGAAGTAAAGACATGTACGGCCAGATGACTTATGACAAACGTGTCATTCGTGTTAAATAGTTTAATTCGGACAGGTAACCAAAAACTCAAAGGATCAATATGATGAAAAACTTAGTGAAGATAACATTAGCTGTGATTTTGGTTTTAATGTGTGTGAATTTGCAAGCCAAAGAAGAAAAAAATTCCAAACAGGAAAAAAGCAAAATTGTGTCCCAAAAGAGATTAAAGGGCCAGCGGATTGTCTCACCGTGGTTTGTCGGTAATGGGTGCAGTATCGAGCAGCTTTTGCCGAATGCCGACATTATTGGGTCACTGAGTTTGTTCTGCACGCCGAGTGAGGAGTTTATCAGGTACTGCCACGAACATAATATCGAGACGTATCTTGCGGTGTCGGGCGGGGCGGATGTGTTCAGCACGGCCAAGCAGCGGCAAAATACAATCAAGGAGTATCTGAGTTATTGCAGCGGCCCAGCGGGGGTGGATGGGATTGACCTTGACCTTGAGCATCTTGACACGAAGTATAAGGATACGTACTCGATATTTCTGCGGGAAGTTTCGGCAGCGCTTCATAAGGCGGGCAAGAAGCTGGCTATCTGTGTGGGTTATTATCCGCCGATGTATAAGGACAAGCTGGTGTTCTGGTACGACCCGAAGGTCATCGGCAGGACGTGCGATATGGTTCGAGTCATGTGCTATGATATGTACTATGCGCCGGGAAAAGGAAATGAAGAGTTGATGGACCGGGGAGATTGCCAGGGCATCGGTCCTACCAGTACCTCTCCGTGGGCCAGAGAGGCCATGCAGTTCTGGCTTAGATATGTTCCCAGTGAAAAGCTTATCATGGGTCTTCCGGCTTATTCGAACGATTATGACTTGGCCCCAAATGGAAAAGGAACCCAGGTTGAGGCGCCAAGGCCGAATAGTTCTGTTGCTAAAGTATTTGATAAGACATGGCTGCCTTATGAGCAAATCAATATGTATCGTTATCTGGACGATCAAGGTCATCTGCATATTTTCTATGCCAGTGATACGAAAAGCACAGTGGCCCACCTTGAAACGGTAGATGACCTTAATATTGGAGGGATATCATTCTGGTATTACCAGGCTGTCCCCGACGAGACATGGACTGCTGTATGTAAATGGTTAAAGGATTGAGTATCTGCTATGGAATGTTAATTTAGGATTAGAAATGGAAAAACGAAGAAAAATACTTCATGGTGGATCTAAAAATAAACACTATCGGATGAGCAAAGTTGCCATAGTGATTATCCTGGTATTTTCATTCACCTCTGCTGGTGCAACCAACAAAGAGATTGGTTTTGATGGCAATAAATTGTCAGTGGATACCGAAAAATACCTATCACAACACGATGTAGTGTATCTCACTCCGGCAACAGAAGGTTATGAAGGATTTCCAATCGGTAATGGTGACCTGGGGGCAATGGGGTGGACCCCGACTGACCGGCTTCACTTTCAGATAAATAAAACCGACACATGGGATGATGGGCCGGATAAGTCGTTCAGTGCGTGGGATGACAGCCACCTGGCAAATCAATATACCGCGCTTAGACATTGCGGAGAGTTGCATATCGAGCCGGGACTGCGAACTTTTGACTGGATGTATCTTGAAGATTTCCAGGGAAGGCTCAGTTTGTCTGATGCAAAGGCAACTTGGTTTGCAAAGGGGCCTTTGGGAAAAGTCAATTGCAGTGCTTTTGTTGCGAAAAATCCGAAAGTTTTAGTAATTAACTATGAGGATGAGCTTAGTGAATCGACAACGCGGAATGTAAAACTTGCCAGGTGGGGGACAAAGGCTTTTGAGCATTGGTACGCTATGGTAAAACGAAGTGACTATTTGGGTCCTGAAGGTACAAAGACCGGCGCTCGGAATGACGAGATATGGATTATACAGCCGATGCGCACGCTTGAATTTGCCATGGTCTGCAAGATTGTCGTGGATAATCCGGCCACAAAGATTTATCATAGTCGCCAGGTGGGATTTGAGGTCAGCAGCGGCAGGAAATGTTCCTTTACTCTGTATCTAAGCGTAGTAACAAGTGAAGAAGCTAAAGACCCCCTTGCAGCAGCCCGTGACAATGTTCGAAAGGCGGCAAAACTGGGGGCAAAGTCTGTGTACACAGGACACAAGGCTTTCTGGGATAATTTCTGGTCAAAAAGCTTTATTGATATACCTGACAAATACATTGAGAATCTCTGGTACCTGAATCTTTACCAGATCGGTTCGTCGTCTGCAGGAAGATATCCGCCGCACTTTATTCAAAGCATCTGGTCGTGGACTCGTGATGCCCGTCCGTGGAACCATTATTATCACTGGAACCAGCAGAGCTACACTTGGCCACTGATGGCAAGCGGTCATCCGGAACTGCTTGAGCCTTATGCCAAATGGCGGCTGGAGGGTTTGCCGCGGGCAATCGAAGATGCACGTAAGGTTCATAACTGCAGCGGTGCTTTCTATTCCGATGTGGCAAATCGCAAAGGCTATCAGGATGTTGTCGACCCGGTGTCGATTGAAAAAACTATCGATTCAGAATGGCTCGATATTTACTATGTTCTGGTAAACTATAATATTACACCCGGCGCTCAAATAGCCCATGACCTTTATCGCCACTATCAATATACCGGCGATGAAGAGTTCATGAAAAAATACACCTACCCGATAATGCGTGAATGGGTAAGGTTCATGATTGATTATGTCAAACTCGAAGATGATGGTCGTTACCATGTACCCATCGCCGACCCTTATGAGGCTCCTGAGGTGCGTTGCAAAGACACCACAAACGCTCTTGCTTATGTCCATCTACTGTTTCCAGCTCTTGCCCAACTGGCCGATAAAATGGACATTGACGGTGAGATCGCTGCAAAAGCCAGCGAAGTTGAAGCCCGGCTGGCCGATTATAATTACGTAAAACTAACCGCTGACATGGAAACGGTAAGAGAACTTCCCGTAGGTGCTCCGTTGATATCGGCAGGTGTTACTGTCGATACCGGCGAACCTGTACTGGGCGGCTATGGCGGTCTCTACGAATGCGCCGCACTTACCCCGGTATTTCCCACCGGCCTGGTAAACTTGGACAAAAAGGAAACAAGGGAATTTCAGGCGGCACATAATTTCCTTAATTATAATGATGATGAAGGTGTCGGACACAACTACCAGATGGTCTGCGCAGCTCGGCTCGGCATGGCAGATCTGATGGAAGAAAAATTACGATACTGGGCCGATACATATCAGGTCCTCCCCCAGGGCTTCTTTTGTTATTACAACAGAGACCACCCTCAGTTTTACAATATCACGGCTACAAATCGGGCAAAAGTTGTGGGCAAGGAAGAATATGTCGAAGTTCCCGCTATACCGTTTTGTCATATGGCGCTGGAAGCAGGGTCGATTTTTGAGACAGCGTTAAACGATATGCTCTTGGGCGGCTATACAGAAAAGATTAGAGTTTTTCCGGCCACTCCAAAACACTGGGATGCGCGTTTCACCCTGCACGCCATGGGCGGCTTTGTGGTTACTTCGGAAAAACAAGGTGATAATGTGATTTATTTGGCGGTTGAGAGTAAATTGGGAAATGATTGCTGTGTCATAAACCCCTGGGGCGAAAAACAGCGTGTCAGTGTGGTTGATGTTACTAATGGTTCCAAAATCAGCCCGAGTTCAGGTTCCGAAATCACTTTTAGCACTAAGAAAGGACATGTCTACGTTCTGGAAACAGTCGATTCACCTCTGTCATCTTACCAACAAAAGAAACTTACGGCTGAGCCGAACAGGGCCTCTAAAAAGCTTCGCAGAGCGACGCTTGGCAAACCTCGCCAGTTTTAGAACTTTGATCTTTGTTCCAAGGACACATTCAAAATAAATGAAACCAACGAAAATTGTGTCCACCCGAAAAACTCCGTCTCTTTTGTCAATAAAAGACTTACGCGAACTTGCCACACGTAACTAATTGTAATATCTTAGCAGCATGAATACCATAGGAAACCTTCTAATAAACCTTCGTACTCTACTCTGTTGTGTCCGCGAGACCTTTGGATATGCCCTGATTTTTCTGTGGGATATCTTCTGCCCCATTTTACTTTAGTAATAATTAATCTTCCACCTGATGCCATACTTCCTTCATTAGAAGCCATGAAGCATCGGCCGACTCAGGCAACGGGTCAAAAAAACTTATCATCAAAGGATCCCATTCCTGGCAGGCCGGGACAGCAGCAATTTTTTTCTCAGCATTTTCCATGCTGATATCATCAGGCAGTTCAAAATAAGAAAACAACCATTCATTATAACGATAAATCGTATAGTTACGAATACCGCTTTCATTGATGGCTTTTAACACCTCCGGCCAGACATCGCTGTGATATTTTTCATAATCTTCAATCTTGTCCGGCTTCAACTTTACCACACATCCAAAACGCTGCATTGTAAAATCTCCTTAATTTTCATTAATTAAAATGCTTTTATCTATGTTATCTGGTTAGTTCTGAAAAAGTGGTATATAATCGTATTGGCCGGTGGCCGAACCAATGAGAGAACCAAAGCTCATAATAACTCGATAACACCGATACCTTGTATTAATCCGAAATAGCAAAATCCCACCTGAATTTCAAAAAAATAATTTATCAGTTACTTGTCTCACTGTACTACGATATTTATTTATATAGTGAAAGGTGAAAATATGATTGAAGAAACTGAACTAACGCCTAAACAAAAAAGTTTTTGTGAAGAATACTTAGTCGATATGAACGGCACTCAGGCAGCGATAAGAGCAGGCTACAGTAAACACACAGCTACTGTTATTGCATACGAGAACCTTATAAAACCTTATGTCCGTAGTTATGTACAAAAGCTGATTGCTGAAAGAAGCACAAGAAGTGAAATCACCGCTGATAAGTAGTCTGCTCCCCGAAAACTGTACCAATTAAAGTGAGAGTATAATCGATAAGT
>JBHPEQ010000125.1:0-6726 GCA_042576845.1 Planctomycetota bacterium | reverse complement strand
AAGCCAAAACAAAGCCAAACAAAGCCAATCTCAAAAAAGCCAAAATGAGCTTAACTTTATATCTAACAAGGGCTTATAAAAATAAATGGCGATTTGACGCTAATGAAAACAAACCCAATTCAAACCCAAAACAAACCCAATTTCAAACCAGGTGCACTCTGGGGCGGGAAAAAATTATCAGAAGGGATGAAATCGGTCCGAGCAAAACTTTATTTGCAAAGGGGCGTAATTTGGTATATATAATAAGAACTGTACCGCTTGGCGAGGAGTATTAAAAGCCAAAGCGGGCTAATTGAAAAGTGAATATGGGGGCGAATGGCTTCGACCGGATGACGGAAAGTCAGGTTGCATGTCCAGGACGCCGGTTGGCCTGGTTAATCATCCGGCAGTAAACTTTAATTGGCAACACACAGTTGCGAATGGCTGCTTAATTAAACAGCCCGTCCTGTCTGGCTTTTGCCTGTGAGTCGGATAAGGGCGTCATAAAGCAGGCTGCTCCCAGAGGTTGTTCGGGCCGATAGGAAAAGACTAATTCCGAAATAGCCGAGCCGAAACGTGTCGTTTGGTAATCGGCAAGGCGAAAAATCTAAAAAACGACTAAGCATGTAGATACCTGGTTTGAAGCATCACGGGACGGGGGTTCGAATCCCCCCGCCTCCACTGGTAACGCTTTCCCTGGCCGGGGGATTCGAAACCTAAAAGGGTCTGGGAAAAGAATTTTCCCAGGTCGTCGGGGTGACAGTGAGCGAAGCGAACACCAGAGGGGCAGAGCCCCTATGGAAATTTGCATGGCAAATTTGGGTTCTAGGCCGAAGGCCGGAATCCCCCCGCCTCCAGTCTTCATTCGCTGCTTGTCAGTGAAGGAATACTGCTGCGCCATAGCAGTGCGAACTGCGAAGCCGGGCATTTTACAAATTGATAAGCGCAGCGAACTACGGCTCGACAGGCCAGTATGAAATTCTGTTATGTGTATATATTACAATCTGAAAGTGTGCCTGAAAGATATCATGCTGGTTTTGGTCAAACCACAATTACTTGTTCAAATATCAATAAAAAGAAAAACAATTCTTGCAAGTAAAATGTATAATGGTAAAATCTCAACAACAGGAGCTGAAATCGTCTCCTAATTTAAATGTAATTTTGTCTCATCTTTGCTGATGACAAAGGTAAACAAAAAATAAAAAGGATGGTTTAGTATTAGAGATAAAAAAAACTAACTATTGGAGTGTTGCCAATATTTTGTAACCTATTTCTTTCGGAGAATTATAAATTAAGACAAAATTTGGAGGATTAAAAAATGAGAACTCTTATTTGTAGGTTGATAGTGGTTTTGGCCTTGGTTTTTCTAACGTTCGGAATGGGCGTAACCGGTTACGGGGCTGATATGGAGATTGGATTCGCAAGAATCAACATTACTCCGCCGATAGGCACCCAGCCGGGTTGGGAACAGTTTAAGGGCATTGAAAGCGAAGTTTTCGTAAGAGCAATGTTCGTAAGTGATGGTACAACCGAGATTATGCTGATAAGCTGCGGTATTGGTGGGTTCTCGAACGAGCAAGTCGAGCGGTTATGGAAAAAAATCGAGGCGGACCTTGATATTCCTGCATCGAATATCACGATTTGTGTTACACATACACACAGCGGACCGCCAACGAGACCGGTTGAGGGTAATGATGCCATCAACAGTTACTGCAAAAGACTGGAAGCGGCAGTAATTGAGGCAGCAACGCAGGCTCACAACAATGCCAGTAAGGGAAAGCTCACCCTTGGTTACGGGGAGCTGCCGGGATATGGCTTCAACCGGCGGTTCATCATGACAGATGGGACGATACAGACCCACCCACAAAAGCTGGATCCACACATAGTAAGAGCAGAGGGACCTGACTCAAAAGATCTTTTCGTGTTCTGCGCTTATGATGAAGATGAGAAGACGATGGGTACAGCGGTAATTTTTGGCTGCCACTCCACGGTGATGGAAAGAGACAGCGGAAAAATAAGCGCCGATTATCCGGGCAAGCTTTGTAATTACGTTAGTGAAAGGCTTGGTCAAGGGACAATATCATTATTCATGCAGGGTACGGCAGGCAATATCTGTCAGGTTAATCCATTGGATGGTTCTCGAAGAGAAGTCGGCGTCGAATGGACAAAAGTAATGGGTCGGGCCATAGGCGGTAAAGCTATCGAGTTAATCGAGAGTGCATCGATAGAAACTCGCGGTTCCATTAGAACTCTTGTTAAGACGATTGAGCTTCCGAGGAGGAAAATCGATCCCCATCTCGCTAACTGGGCTCTTAACCATAAAGATGTCCCTGCAAAGGGGAATTCACTAACGTATGAAATAAGCGATACCGGAGTCGAGCGTTATGATGAAATTAAACTTCCCAAGATGTCACTAACTAATCGATTTAAGACTCCCTGGTGGTCCAATGCCTATGCTGAGATAATAAGGACCCAATTGAAAAACAAAGATACCACATCGAAGATTACCCTAAAGGCTATTGCACAGGATAACTGGGCGATGGTAGTGATACCTGGCGGTCTTTTTATCGAGCTGGGAAATGCTATCAAGGAGCAATCACCTTTTAAGAATACTATCGTTGTAGATCATGCCAACGGCCATAACAAATATTTCCCCACTAAGAAAGTATTTGACCGTGGTGGCAGCTATGAGTTCAATATTGGCACAGTGTTGTTTGAACCGGAAGCTTCTGATATATTAGTGGAAGCAGCCGTTGAAATGCTTCAAACTGTAAAAGACATGTAAAACATACGGAATTTTGAGAATGTAAAAAAAGTCGTCGTCAAAATCGGCACAAACATTCTGACAAAAGCTGGTTCAATCGAAATTGACTATTCTTGCATCAAGCGGATAGCACGGCAGGTAAGCACTCTAACGATGACCGGGAAACAACCTTACATAAAACCACTCTAATAAGCTAACAATAAGCGTGGCAACGTTATTGCAGCACTTTTGATTATAGGGGAATATGGGATATTTTAGTCTTCTGGATGTTGTCTAATGTTACATAATGTTGTGTTCTAAGTCCATTTTAACCTCAAAAAGTATGTTAGCTCGAAATACGGCTCTTGAGGTAATAAAGACGGTTTTTGTGCGGGATTGTGGGGATTTGCAGGTTAGAAAATGTTAGGAGATATACGATAATATACGGTTTATAGCGGAGGGCAAATGACGGCTTTTGATGGAGAGGGTATATGATACACTCTCGAAATTGCAAAAAAGGAAAAAACGACTAAATAATTGCCATTTGATACATTATAAGGTAGACTTATAATCCATGAAAGAAAGTGGAAATACAGCAAATCATCAGGTTTATTTCAGCTGTTTATGAGGTAATTTGTGAGCATGACAGGCAGGAGATACAGCAGATGTAAATGAATGAGCTATATCGTTTTATCAAGAGACTGATGGACGAAATCTTCAAAACCAGAGAGCAAAGTCTAAAAGTACTGTTGGCAACTCTGGAATATGATGCAAGACAATGTAAACAACAAATTGAGGAGTGGTTGGCTGTGAGGAATCGATGAAACCAAATATGAGAAAATTCAATTCCCTCGTTGAAGTTCTTGATTTCGCCATAGACAGAGAAAGCGAAACGCACCTTTTTTATGTAAGATTGGCAGATATGGTAAATAAACCCGAGCTGGTTAAAGTCATTAAAGACCTGGCAACAGAGGAAGTGGAGCATAGGATAAAGCTGGAAGCTGTAAAGGCCGGAGAAGTAACAATAGGAGAAGAAGACATTGGCGCTCTTGATATTGCCGACTATGTGCCTGACGTTGAACCGAATCCGAATATGAGCTACGTTGATTTGCTCGTAGTGGCAATGAAAAAGGAAAAGTTTTCCTGCAAGCTTTATACCGACCTGGCAGCAATAGCCCAGAGGCAAGATTTGAGGGACATTTTCTTGAAATTGGCTCAGGAAGAAGCAGGACATAAGCTTAGATTTGAATTTGAGTATGACCTGGAGACGTTCGGAGGGAAGCGCGATGAATAACGACAATCGTAAATGTAATTTTGTCCCATTTTTGCTGAAGACATACCCTCTATGACATATGTGCCAGGTAACGAGCAAAAATAACAAGTAAATCAGATAGTTCAGCGGAAAGTAATTTTTGCAATCACCTGTCTTCGCTAACACCTTGCAGTGCAACGGTGTGCTTGACCATTACAATTATTGTACTATTACCCAACGAATAAAAATTCATGCCCCACTTTTATGCTATAGATACTACTTTTGTGCCGTCTTAATGGCAACACAAGCGGCGTTTTTAATACGCCAGGCAGGATTCGAACCTGCGACCTTCGGTTTAGGAAACCGATGCTCTATCCTACTGAGCTACTGGCGCAACATTTTTTAACCGCTTGTAATATAAGAGGTTACTACGCATCTTGTCAACTCGTAAAGCACTCAAAACAAGGATGAGGAGCATTGTATCGAACAAGGGATGTTGAATTATAAATGGCTGGAAGAGGTTGTTTTTGTATTCACCTGCCGATTCAGACCTTCCTGAAAAAGCAAAAAAGCTTTTGATTATTTTAATTGGGTCTGGTATTATTCTGGTTAGTGCGATACTACACCCGGAAGACATCTCTTGAGTTTAATTAGAATTTTCTCCACAGGAGGTGAAGTAATGCGGAAATCAGGAAAAAGCAATAAAGAATCCATCGGCGCATCCCATCGGCTGCGAGGTTTCCCAGAGCATGCTATGAGCTTAATAGTATTCCACCATCGCTGTTATCAACCTCTTATTTGGGCGGCAACTCAGAGCGAAAAAATATCCCGAAACAGATAAAAGTAATTTGCTTAAAAGAGCTGGGGAACATCACGTGAGGATATGCTTATTACTTCATCGGGAAATTAGCTTGCAGCGGCTAAACAATAACAATACATTACAGTCGATTCTGTTTTGTCATACTCCGCATAACAACAGATATCGGTGATAGTGTATCTTATCCTCCGGTATCGGTAGTGGGTATCAATGCTACCAACTCAAACGACTGGGCATTGCCAAGCGAAGCGTTTGTCTGGACGTGGTTTGTAAATCTTGACCCACCATACGAGCTTATCCCTTCAGGTCCTGTCAGCATCTTCACCAGGGTCAAGTTTGCTTCATTTACTCCAGTAGATGTTGCTGCAGGTCTTTACGATGGTGACTGTCCTCCTGAAAACGAGATGGTATTTTACACCATTGAGGTTCGCAATGGTACACCAGAGTTTCGTATCTGGGGTCAGGGTGAATCAGGTCCCACATCTGTCAGCGCCGGTTCTTCTCTCGATACCGATGTGTGGTATGACATCACGGGCGTCTTCGACCCGGATAATGACGAGATAAGTATATATATTTACAGCCCGGTAACCGGAAATTATATAGATTCTGCAACTAATTCGGTCGGCTTTAATTCTATCGCCACCATCCCTGGTCCTGACGGCAATTCTGGTGAATTCGAGATGTTCCAATCACCATGTGGATTTTACGGTGGAGTACCCGGAGCTTTAATGGAGATGTGTGCTGTCTGGGATGCGCCGCTGACCCCATCGGAGATTGGGCAGCTTTCAACAGCAGTGATTGTTCCGGAAGTCTGGATTTTCGAGTCGGACGGCTCGACAGAGGTGAGCGAGGACGGCTCCAACGACAGCTATGATATTCTTTTGTCCAGCGAGCCAACTGCAGAGGTTACAATTGCAATCGAGACCAGTAACGCCGAAATAGAGGTGGATACCTCAGAATTGACTTTTACCACATCTGATTTTAACGAGCCACAAACAGTAAATGTAACGGCGGTTGATGATATATTTTATGAAGGGCAGCATTCCTCGACTATTACACATACTGCCGCCAGTGCTGACCCCTGTTATCACGGCCTGCTCAACGATGTAGCTGTGGACATCATCGATAATGACTGGGCGACTGTTTCGATTATCCAAACGGACGGCTCGACTAAGGTGCTTGAGGGCGGAGCCACAGATAGTTATGATGTGCTGCTGACCAGTGAGCCCATCGCAAACGTAACACTTTCAATCGACGACAGCAACCCCCAAGTCGATGTAGACACCTCGGAGATTATCTTTACAACATTTGACTGGGATGTTCCGCGAACAGTAACAGTAACAGCAGTTGATGATATGTTTTTGGAAGGACCTCACGCCACGACAATTACACATAATACAGTCAGTTCCGACCCGAATTATGATGCCCTGGACTCCTATGTATGGGTGGATATCTTAGATAATGACCGGCCCGGCGATCTGAACAAAGATGGTTATGTGGACATCAATGACCTAAATGAGCTGACCGACTGGTGGCTGGCTGAATGCTTTCCCGATGACTGGTGCAACGGGACTGATTTGTCGGGACTGGCCGGTGAAACGGGAAATCCGGGCATAGTTAACTTCGTGGATTTTGCAATTTACGCAGACCTTTTGCTGAATAAAAGGCTTGTATTGATTACTGAGCTTATGGCAGTCAACACCAGTACCCTACTGGATGAGGACGGTGATGATTCAGACTGGCTTGAAATATATAATGCCGGTACGGAGCCGGTGGATATGAACGGCTGGTATCTAACGGACGACGAAGACAATCTGACCAGGTGGCGGTTCCCGAGCGTCATTCTGGACCCGTGCGAGTATCTGGTGGTATTTACTTCGGGCAAGAACAGGGCTGTACCCGGTTCGGAACTGCACACCAATTTCGAGCTGGATG
>JBHPEQ010000124.1:0-6777 GCA_042576845.1 Planctomycetota bacterium | reverse complement strand
ATTGTTATAAGGAACAATCTTATTCATGATGTTTATTCTTATGGTAAAGGATCTGAGGGATATTGTATTTACCTCGGTTGTCAGACGAGAAACTGTTTGATTGAGAATAATGTTGTGTATAGATCCACGGGGGCACAGATAATTGTGTGGTTCGATCAAAGAAACAATACAATCTACAACAATATTATTATAGGAGAAAAAGGGGAACCGGTAAATTACCATACTACGTCAACCACTTCCCACAAAGAAATAAGGTTACTGAGTAATATCATTTATTATTCACGAGAGCGTCCCCTTTACTGGATAAGTGGCGTTCGTTCACGACCGATGCAATCAGACTACAATCTTTTATTTCAAACTGAGGGTAAAGACATTAGTGTTGGAGGTGTGCCGGGTGTTGATACATTTGAAGACTGGCAGAAGAGTGGTTTCGACACGCACTCGATTATTGCCGACCCATTGTTTGTTGACCCTGAAAATGATGACTATTCCTTAAGACCCGACTCTCCCGCGTTGAAACTGGGATTCAAGCCCATCGATCTTTCCAGAGTGGGCTTGAGAGGTCGACGGGAAGAATAGAGGAAATCGCAAGTCCCTCGACATCCATGATAATATTGTTGCTCTGGAAGAATTGGCATTATTGCACATGAATAGTTCGGCGGCGTAGCTGAACAGGTATAAATTGGAAATCTCTGAAACATTATTACAGGAATTTGGAGGTGTAAAAAATGAGAACTTTATGTTACAAGCTGGTGGTAGTTCCTGCCTTGGTCTTCCTCACTTTTGGAGTGGTTGCAACCAGCTACGGAGTTGATATGGAGATTGGATTCGCAAGAATCAACATTACTCCGCCGATAGGCACCCAAACGGGTTGGGAACGGTTTGATGGTATTGAAAGCGAAGTTTTCGTAAGAGCAATGTTCGTAAGTGATGGTACAACCGAGATTATGCTGATGAGCTGCGATATAGGTGGGTTCTCGATCGAGCAAGCCGAGCGGTTATGTAAGAAAATCGAGGCGGCCCTTGATATTCCTGCATCGAATATCACGATTTGTGCTACTCATACACACAGCGGACCGCCAAGAAGCCCGGTTGAGGGTAATGATGCCATCAACAGTTACTGCAAAAGACAGGAAGCGGCAGTAATTGAGGCAGCAACGCAGGCCCACAACAATGCCAGTAAAGGAAAGCTCACCCTTGGTTACGGGGAGTTGCCGGGATATGGCTTTAACCGACGGTTCATCATGTCAGATGGGACGATACAGACCCACCCACAAACGCTGGACCCGCACATAGTTAGGCCTGAAGGGCCCGATTCTAAAGACCTTTTCGTGTTTTGCGCTTACGACACGGATGGCAAGCCAATGGGTGGAGCAGTAAACTTCACTTGTCACGCGACAGTAATGGAAAGAGACACCAGAAAACTTAGCGCCGATTATCCGGGTAAGCTCTCTAATTACGTTAGTGAAAGGCTTGGTCCAGGGACAATATCATTATTTATGCAGGGTGCTGCAGGCAATATCTGCCAGGTTAATCCGTTGGATGATTCTCGAACAGAAATCGGCGCTGAATGGACGAAAGTAATGGGTCGGGCCATAGGCGGTAAAGCTATCGAGTTGATCGAAAGTGCATCGATAGAAACTCGCGGGCCCATTAGAACTCTTACTAAGACATTTGAGCTTCCGAGGAGGAAAATCGATCCCCATCTCGCTAGCTGGGCTCTTAACCATAAAGATGTCCCTGCAGAGGGGAATGCAATAACGTATAATATGACTAATAACGGAGTCGAGCGTTATGATGAGATTGAGTTTCCCAAGATGTCACTAAATGATCGATTTGAGACTCCCTGGTGGTCCAATGCCTATGCTCAGAGAATAAGAACGCAATTGAAAAACACAGACCCCACATCGAAGTTTACCATAAATTCTATTGCACAGGATAACTGGACGATAGTTTTTCTGCCTGGTGAGTTTTTCATTGAGTGGGGCGATGCCATCCGCGAGAAATCGCCTTTTAAGAATACTATCGTCACATGCTATGCTAACGGCTCTCACGGATACTTCCCCACGAAGAAAGCATTTAGCCGCGGTGGTGGCTATGATACCAATGTGGGTACAGCTCGATTTGCTCCGGAAGCTGGTGATATAGTCGTAGAGAAAGCTGTCGAGATGCTTCAAGCTCTAAAGGCTATGTAAATGGTAACATCCACACGGAATCCTTTTTGAAAGGCACGCAAAATGAAAACACATAAGACCATTTCTTCTTGTTGTTTGTTGATTGTCTGCTCACTAGCCATATTGGGATGTGGTGTGCTTGTCAAGCGTTAATGGGACCACTGTAAAAAAAACCCAACTTATCTCTTTAAGATATAAGGATTTATGATTCCAGAGCTACAATTGGCCTTTACTATCTCAAAATGCTATAATTCTTCTGTTGATTAGTAATTTTCACTGTTCTATTAAGCTCCAAAAGCAGAGACCATGACCAAAAACGTAGATATCATCAATGCAGCAGTAGCATTTAATGGTGTAAAATGCGAATGAGGTGTTTAGGATTGTAAATGCTTGTCTTTCAAGAGGATAGATAGTTATTCTTAATGGTCCCATTAACGCTTGACAAGCACACATTGACTCAAGAGAATCACTAGGCAGAATATCACAGTCTAAAAATCTCTGACAAATTATATATCTATTGGTGCTTTCTACCTCTCAAACCGACCTTTGAAACATCAATCGGTTTAAATCCCATTTTCAATGCGGGCGAATCAGGTCTTAAGGAGTAGTCGTCGTTGTCCGGATCTACAAACAATGGGTCGGCAATAATCGAGTGTGTGTCGAAACCAAGTTGTTTCCAGTCTTCAAAGGTCTTAAGATCTTTGCCAAATACTTTGTCCATCCAATTAATTCGAAGTTCCTTAGCTTTGGTGTGGTATATAATATTATAGTCTGATTCCATCGGCAGTGATCTTTCATCACAACTGTACCATAGCGAACCATAAGGGGCTGCCTCCGGACTTGTAATATAGATGATATTTCTTAAGAACCTTATTTTTTCGTGCCGAGTTTCACCCGCATTGCCGTAATGCATCGCTAAGTTGTTTGTTCCTGCATATATATTGTTAAATATTGTGTTGTTAACGTTATCGAACCAAACATGTTGTCCTTCTTGCACATTGTATACAACATTATTCTCAACCAGACAGTTTCTTGTCTCACAACCAAGATAGATGCCGTGGTACGAAATATCATAAATCAAGTTATTCCTTATTGTGATAAAGTCATCTCGAACAAAAATCCCCCCCCCCATCTCTCTGTTTTAGCATACAATCATGGATTTCATTGTATTCTATAATAAGACCCTGCTCCTGGTTTCTCCTTTGAAATTCTTGACCGTAGTCTGTTTCAAAATGACGTGTATATATGCCGGTATGTGATATATGAGGAATATGATTATTGGCAATCAAACCACCGCCATCATCGATGTTGATTCCAACTGCACTATGTAAAACCGCTCCACAATGATGAATATGATTATACATAATCACATTACGATGCTTACCGTAACTTCTGGTTATAATCCCTCCACTTCCGGTATCATAAATCTCATTGCCTGTTACCTGGATAGCATCGCCTGTTAAATCTAGTCCGTAGGTCCCGGTGTTTCTTATGGTGTTATTTTCGAAAACACATTCGCTGACTCCTTTAAGGGTAACTGCCGATGGGAACCATATATCACCCACATCTCTGATTGTGGGTATGCCTTTTTTCGGGAGAATATAATCCGTATCACAAAAAGTAAGTCCGTGGATATTGATGTATTGAACATAGTTTTTGTTTTCCACGTCCCCCTCGAACCTGACGAGTTCATTAATAACAGGAGCCCGCAATTCTGAAAGATTACTTTCTTCGATAGGCCAATAATACAGTTTGCCTGCGTTTCTGTCTAAATACCATTCTCCGGGCATGTCCAATAATTCTAAGGCATTCTCAATATAGTAAGTGTTATCACTTCCCACTGTTCTGCCGATCGGACCGGTAAAAGTTACTACCTTCTCTTTTTCATCCAACTCAGAAATAAGGAGTCTGGATTCATTCCACGAGTGAATTAATACAACCTCCACATCGTTGAGATTCTTCCATTTTGTAAATTCTTGATCTTGATACATGAAAGCATTGTTACCCAAATCTTCTTCATTTCTAATTATTCTATAAAAGGAGCCCTTTAGCTGAGTATGGTTCGAAGGCCTATGAAAACTATCATTGGGGATACGTGCACGATATTGTCTTTCGCCATCTAAAAAAAGCTGTCTGAAGTACCATTTTCCTTTTTTAACTTCATCAATAGTACAGACCTTAATCTTGCCTCTGTAATTTTTCCACGTCCCAGTTATCTTTCTACCGCCACTGATGACAGGTTCTTCATTCTTATATGCTGTGTATGTAATCGGACAGGCCTCTGTCCCGGAATCCTCAAGCGTAAATACGAGCGTCTCAGACAGCTCGTATAACCCGCCGCGGATATAAACTGTAACCGGCTGAGTCAGCCCTGACTCTTTCTTCATTGAGCGTATAGCATCACGCGCTTTTTGTATGGTCACAAACGGCTTGTCGATACTATCACCCGACCAAGAATTATTCCCCTCGGGGGATACATAAAGGGCAATTTCATCGGCATCTGCTAACAACGGATCTTCAGGGCCACGAACTTGGTTATTTACACAGCCACATAAAAACAAGCTGATAATCAACAAGAGTACCAATAATTTTACCTTCATTTTTTTCTCCTTTCAATTTACCTATCTTTGCCTAAGGCTATGATTTATTTTCAGTTACTGTGGCTGCATCTTAACCACATCCTTTGCCCGCGACTCGGGTGTTACCTTTAAATGTTCAAGCTTGCCATTGCTATATACTCCTTCGATTGTCGTATTATACGGAGCGTGCAACTTAAAGTCAACGTCCCAATCTTTCGGCCACGCAGGAAACAGGACTATCTTTTCATCTTCATACTGTAAAAGCATCACCTGGAACATTAGCATATAAGACAACGACGCACTTCCTCCCTTCAGATTAAGGTATTGGAAGCGCATATTGCTTGACGGTCGAGACCGCTGAACAATGAAATCAATCGCCTGATCAGTTAGACCCAGAAACGGCATGTAAACACCATTGTCCATATGGTCCGGGAATGGATTCTGTAATGTCAACTGGGCCATTTCAAAATTATCTTTCCCTACACCGTAAATCTTGTAAGGAAAAACCGCATATAACTCAGTATTCTCCCTATTATGCTTATCTGCAAACTTTTCCGCCGGCGCCAGAATGGTTCTTCCGTCGTCAAGCTTCCTTGTAGGCAGCTCTGGTACCTCTGAAAGCAAACGCTGCCACTTCTGACGTTGTGCTGAGCTTGTATACTTTCTAGGTAATTTTAACAGCTTTCTCAGAACGTACCTTAAGCCCGCAACTTCCGGCATGGGATTAACGCAGTCCCACCAGGCCTCAAGAGACTGTGCCGGGTGAATGTAAAGCTTTCCTTGCTCATCCCGTTTGTAATGCAGATCGTAAAAGGTAGTAATCTCCTCCGCTATGGGCATAAGTTTGTTTTTCAGAAATTCCTCGTCCTCGGTGTGAGCGTAATAATCCAGCATCATCGCTGTAAGCTCTATACCACCCTGCCACAACCTGGCTGTCCACTTGACTTCTACTTCCGAAACATCTTTGTCTCTGCGGTCCCAGCCGTAATGGTCAGTGGGATAACCTCCCCAGAAATATAATTGTTCCGGAAAGTGAGCTCCTGCATGACCGTAGTAAATCCTGTTTCGCTCCTTAGCCATCGGCAGAGCGTTCATATATAAATTAAAGTAAGGTTCCATCAAATCAAAATCACCTGAAGTCAGCATCGGCCAGTATAAGGAACGGGTGTTCATAAACCAAAAAGCTGTACCCCATTTCCGAAAATCGGGGTCGGTAATTCCTTCATCTGGATTATCAACTGTGAACATGAAGCCGTTGAACTTGATGGGATAAGTCCCTCTTGAATTGCAGGCAAAAATGTAACGTTGCAGCATGTAAGCTTTTGCGACTTCCTCTGAGTCCTCATTACCGGTAATCCGAATCCAGCTACGGTTCCAGAAATCATCCCACCACTTATGATGCTCTTTCCGTGCATCCTCGATACTGATTTTATCAACCCGGTCAATAAGTTCATCCAAGTCTCTTAACCATTGTCTTACCATAACTGGATGCTCGGTCAGCAGGTATACATTAAAACTGTGTTTTGTGCTTGGATGGGCTGACTCCAATGTCCTGTCATTGGGTGTCCACCTTTTGGTAACAGATTCGTCCCAACCTTCTCCGGACTCCATTCTTGAGACAAGACCATCACCTTGTATTGACCCTCCAAACGTGCGGTACAAAAGTGGGTCTGTCATTTTTTCATAAAAGCTTTCCAGCCCCTGAACCTTCATTGCCAACTCACATCCCGTCTTGACATTGTGATGATACCAGATGATGCGGTCTTTAATGCCCGGCACAATGACATCAGGATACACTATCGTCGGATACGGGTCATTTTCAGTGGGAGTCCTTTCTAAGGATGCTGAGCCACCAGTGTTAAAATTATACATGTCACTATATGTAGTAAAATTCAGTTTGTACCCGGCTTCCCGCCAAGTCTCGAAATTTACCTGCATATCGAATTTCTCTTTACCTTCCGCTTCAACGCGAACCACCGGGTTATTGGCATCAACCCAAACCCTTATCGTTATCTTGGAGCTTT
>JBHPEQ010000123.1:0-6863 GCA_042576845.1 Planctomycetota bacterium | reverse complement strand
TTTTCAGCGTATTTTTTGTGGTCGTACGGGTAAAAGATGATGGGTTTGCCGGTTAAGACGAAGTCAAAAAGAGTGCTCGAATAATCACAGATGAATAAATCAGTATGGATTAACAATTCCTGTATGTCCTGGTTTATGCCGGAGGCATCATTAATGTTGGAGAATTGTTCAAGCCCTTCGGTGCTCTTTACGTAAGGATGCTGCTTTATGAGAAAAAGATAATTGTTCTCTCTTAACCATTCATTCAGACTTTTCAGGAATTGTCTATCAAAGGGGTTAACGGCCATGTCGAGTTTTCTTCCTGTGGCAGTATTTCTTTTTTGTAGAAACTGTTTATCAAACGGATTAAAGGCCCTGCCGCGCATTCTATGCGTGGGTGCATAGAGAAAAACCTTTGCGAAACCGGGCAGGTTCAACTTTTTATCAATGTTTTCACAACTGAAAAATTCGGGATTGAAGAGAATGTCATTCCTCGGATATCCGATTTCAAGAATGTTTTCCGTCTGGAGGAGTTTCCTGAAAATTTGTGTTGAATGTTCGCAGGATGATATAGCATATTCCAGCCTGAGTCTTGTTAACCAGCCGTGCTTTTTGTCTTCGCCCATTTTTTTAAGTGGTGTTCCATGCCAGCATTGAATTATTCTGAAACGCCCTTTTAGAAAGGAGGCGTTTGGATTGAATGAGTTTTTATTATCGATAAAAATATATCTTGCCCGCAGCATATACCCCAAAGCCCTTAGTCCTTTAGTCGGCCTGATTTCTAATTTTCGTATTTCACTGAAGAGCTTTTTGTTGGGGATATGAAAAACGGTAACAAAATTTTTCAGTTTTCCGGCGCTGTATATAGCTAAATACTTGGGGCTTTCCTTGAACTGAAAGTCCTGTTCATCTTTCCATAGGGGGAATTTGTAGTTTCCCACGGAGCTGAAAAACAACAGGCGGTTGTTTTTGGGAACGACGTAACTTAGTAACAAAAGGACAGCTCGCAGCAATAGCGTTCGGAATACACCGAGTAAGATAGCCAGGGTTTTAAGTAACCCCAGAAGGATGTTTTCGCTCGATGGTTCTTTGCTGTGAATTGTTTTCATTTGGTCATAGGTTCAAAAAGAGCTTCTTGTAGACCTGGACTATTTTTTTTATATCGTGTTTATCTTCAGCGTATTTTCTGGCATTTTTGCCTAACTGTTGTAGACGTTCGGATTTGATGAGCGTTGTGAATTCATTTACGAAGCGGTCCCAATCGCCATCTGCACAAATTCCGCAGTCGTTTTCATTGAGAAAATTGTCAGGGTTGACACGCAGAGATAAAATCGGCGCGCCGTTTTTGCATGCCTGAACATACGTATTCGGAAATCCTTCTCCGGTACTGGTGCAGAGGAACAACTTTGCCCGCTGGAAGTAATCGTCTATTTTCGCAAAGTCAACGTGCGGAATAAAATTGAGGTTTTTGATTTTTTCAGCTCTTGCGACTAACTGTTCGTAGTTTTGGTCATTAGTAGCCCGGGGGCAGATAAAAGTAAACTTTTCGTCAGTAATTTGCTCGGCAAGGTCCAGGAAAAGCTGGGGTCTTTTAAATTCCGCGCTTCTTCCCACCCACAGCACAATATCTCTTTGAGTATCGGACAAGATGGGTAAATGGTGTGCATTTTTTATTGCTATTGAGTCAACGCCTGTCGTTCTATGGATATTTTCTTTGTCGGTTTCGTTTTGGACGATGTTCTGTGCCGCCTGGTGCAATGACCAGCGAAATGCCTTTCCGACCCAAAAATATTTTTTCAGGTATGTACCGTCGCATTCGTTTTTATGAGCTGTTCGGTAAACAAATTTTCTTTTGTGTAATCTGCAGAAAAGTCCAACCAGAAATGTCCCCTCGGAAGCAGTTTCCTGGAAATAAATCCGGGCATCAGCGTTTTTCATCGCCCGCCAGATTTTTATCGTGCCGCTGAGGGGATTTTTCTCAAGAGCCAGACTCTTTATGACCCTGACACCCTGTATATTTTCAAATTTATCCTGCCCGTAATCAGCCGTGATGAAACTCACCTCAAAAGCATCATCTTTTGCCAGCTCAGTGGCGAGCAGGAACAGGTCAACTTCTGCTCCGCCGAAAACACCCTTGACATCGGGATTAAATAATGGATATGCCTTAGGTGCAACAAAACATATCTTTACGACCTTTGAGTTTACATTCATTTACTATGACTCCGAAACTTATGCCCGACATCAAAACACAGAAGATTGTAATATGTCAGTGCCGGTCATTTCAAGTTGAATTTTCCGACTGCTGCTGCGCCCCGTTTGTGAAAAGGATTTGGATATAAGCATCTTTTGTTCAATAAGTCGGAATTACTTCAGTATATATTAGCTGCCGGATAACACCGTTTTTGTCCGGAGTGTAAATTTCAATACACCTCTAATACCATTGGGCTTTGGTTTTTTGCGGGCGGGTGTAGTTTACGAAAAAGTACCGCAAAGCATCAATCGGATGGTCATAAATGCCACAACGATCCTGTTTCACAAGTCGAGGTATGGCAAATTTGATTGTAAGGCCTTGCTAATCTTCCGTTCCAATTTTACTTCTTTTAGTCGTATTTCCATGGGCTGAATGGTAACGTTATATCGCTGTGCCAGAGTGGAGCACATTCTTTCTCGAACGAGATTTACATTATAACCAATATCTTTTACAAGAGCTTCATAAATCCTCGACGCGTCCTCAAAGATAGTCCTTCGAGGTATGAGTATTGCCCCGGCAAAGTAATTGGCGTTTCTCTCGATAAAGTTGTACGCCTTCTTTATTCGTTTTCTCAGAGCGATTGAATCCTCGATCGTATGACACCCGGTACAAATCTGAGAATGGAGTACAATATGCCCGAATTCATGGGCAATTGAAAAGTTGGCGCGAAATCGATGATAATCTAACGTGTCCTCATCTACAAGAATATCAAAATGACCATTAGACTTACTGGTTATGATTGCAGCAACTTCAAATTTATCTTCCAGCAAGTCCGCCGGAACGATATCGTCAACAATTTCACTCTTTTCGATGAGCCAATCAATATCAATATCAATATTGATACCTGCAGGATATGCTTTGCTCAAAATCTCTGCAACAATCTTTTCGATTTCAGTTTTTGTATACCTCCTTGCATGCGAGGGGTCCATCCATAAGTCCTCAATAGTATTGCTTAATATATTCGGCTAACTCTCTGAGCTTCCGTTCACTCAATTGTTTGTTAGCTACAGTGCGTACCAAAACCGGAATTCCAGGTTGTTTCTTCACTTCATCAGCAACGTCGGCTGGGATACGGTTTTTTGCTTTAGCTGCCAGGTCGAACAACTCCTCTCGGTGCGGGTCTGTTTTTGGCAATCCTAATGCAGCACATATGCTATCGATTGTTTTGCGATTTGCTGGCGGTGGAATCCGATCTCGCTCTATATTGCTTAAATTAGACGGTTTCATATCTATCAATCCTGCAAACGCACGCAAACCCATCTTAGCATCCTCGAGCCGTAATTTCTTCAGCATTTGTCCAAATGTCATATTATTCTTACGTTTCATATTAGCACCTCCATTATTTACGGTCACTTCTGTTATACGTTATATATATTATATAACAAATCGGTTGTAAGTCAACCCTTTCTTCAGCTTTTTCTTCAACATTTCAAAATTTATTGTCTGGCAATGAGAATTTCTTAGCTAATACCATCGCCTTGTGGCTTTTCTATTGTATTTGTAGTTTACGAAAAAGTACCGCAAAGCGTCGATTGGATGGTCGTAAACACCGTCTTTTAGGGGCAGCTCGGCTGTTTGTGCGGCCTGGCTGTCGGGGTAATGGTAGCAGGTCATTGCCTCAATCAGCCGGGGACATTGAGGCGAGATTACAAGCCGCACATTTCCGTCGCCGGCCTTGACAGCCCTGCGGATAAGCTCGATACCTTCCAGGATTGAACTTTTTCTGAACCTCGTGTTTATCCCGTAGCCCTGCAGCTCTCTTACGATACTTGTGCCGCTAACTCCGTTTACGCCTGCCCCGGCCGGGTCGCAGAAGGTTGCCGTCACTTTATCCTCGCTGCAGAGTGTTTGCTTTTTTATCTGCTCTGCGTGAATATCGACGGTCGCCCGGCTGCGGACGTACTCATCAATGACGCGCACCACGCCTTCGGAGTCGACCTGAATCCACAGGCAGACAAACGGATTGACAAATCCGAAATCCATCGCACGATACAAAGGCAAAGACGGATTGTAGTCAACTTGCTTTACGTGCACAGCCGGGTCGAATTCGTCGAAGACGACATTTTCCAGCGATGGTTTTTTGCAGAGCATCTCCGCTTCCCAGCCGGACCTGCTTGCCCGCCGCATCTGCGTTATGCAGTCATCGATTTTCAGATAACCGTCGGCCTGCTTTGCTTTACCGGCGCAGTCAGGCCAAAGGGGACACTGCGAACAGTTTCTGCCGGTGCATTTTTCAATCACTTCCCACAAACACCATTTGAAGACCGGCACAGCGAACTTCTGCGCATCGGAGACCGCCTTTTGCATCAGCCCGTACGGCCGAAATGTGTGTTTTTCTGTCCCCCGTAATTGGCTGTAATCGGAACCCTTGCGCTGTTATCACTGCTTACCTGTTCATTAGAGTTCACTGGCTCACATTGCTTACTGCTGGACAACCCCAAGTTTTGCGCCAAGTTTTTCCCATCCGTTCCTGTAGCTCGCTGGCTTTGCTTACTTGGTAGCGATAAGTCTGGCAAACTTTCAACTGCTTTTGATGTCTGCCCCCTGAAAATATGAGTGTATCTGCTCATGGTTAAGTTTATGTCACTGTGCCTCATTATGATTTGAGCCACTTTAGGATGAACGCCTGCTGCTGCCAGAAGGCTCCCAGTTACATGCCTAAGACTATGAAAATCAACGTATAGTCCATTTTCGTCACAGTAAGGAATTCCAGCATCAGCAAGGTCTTCTTGAATCATTTCAGAGGTTCTGTTTGTTATCTTAGCAAATAGCTTTGCATGTGGCATCCTAAGCGATACAAAACTTTTTATCTCTGCTGCCATATCTCGCCTCAATGGTAATGTTGCCGTTTTCCGATTTTTGGCATCACTGTTTTCAACGGTAACGGTTCCAGCATCAAAATTGAATGATGAGACAGTCAGGCTTCGTATCTCATTGCGTCTCAGGCCGGTCTCCATTGCTATACGATAAAGTAATGCTCTTTCACAACCTGTCAGGCAATATCGCTTAGGAGCTTTCCTTGTTGCCTCTAACAGCCTTCTTATCTCATCTGGCTCAAGTGCTCGCCGGTCATGCCTTCTATCCCTGCTTGCATCTAAGGTCTGCAAGTGTTTCAATGGCGATTCACTGGCTCGTCTGTCCTGCACCATCCATAGGCAAAACTGTTTCGTATGTTTAAGGTAGTAATTGGCAGTCTGGGGACCAATACCTTTTTTTTGCCTCAGGCCCAAAATAAAGTGTTCAACCTTGCTTGCAGAAATATCAGACCAAGTTAAGAATTTGCATCCATCGAATACAAGTGCAATATGCCCAATAAGCTGCTTCACATACTGGGACGTTACACTCTTTGCAATCATAGATTGGCGGAAATCCTCAAGGTGTTCACTCAAAAGTTTTCCTGCTGCTGCTCGCTTCGAGTCCAGTATGCCTATTTGCGAGAACCTGTTTCTTAGCTTATCAGGTATTGCTTCAAGCCAACGTGCAAGTTCTCTATCAGGCTGTTCACCTACAATCTTAGTTCTTACAAGTTTGTCAATTAGCCTCCCCAAAGCCTCAGATTGTCGCTTGTCAGTGAAGGCTGGAAAGCGTCTGATGATATTAAGATGGTCTCTTGTCTCAATATACCATTTCCGAACCTGCTTCTTTTTCCCATTCTTGTCTTTGTAATATGTTCTATATACCCTCATAATTCACCTGCCTTTCTGTTTTATGATTTCGTAGCCGAAGTATTCCAAGAGTATCCCAGCATTTTCGCAGTTAATGTTCTCGCCCTGCATAAGTCTGCAAAGTCGGCTTTGGGATATTCCCGTTTCTTTCGCTATCAGGTAACGGCTCTTTTTTGATTTTTTGATTTCCTTTTTTATTATTTTTACCATATCCATGAACGCATTATATCATACTGCTTGCGATTACGCAAGTACTTTTTCTTTTTTTTAAGATTTTTTTTGCTCAATCCATCTCTGTCGTGGCGGCATCCCTGCACTAACCCAATCCCGAAGTTCCTGCACAGAAAACAGGCTCCGTCTGCCAAATTTATGAGCCATCGGACCAATCGTTCCGCTGCTTAACATAGAATAGAAGTGTGTCCGCCCTATCGAAAGCATCGCTGCAGCCTGCTCTGCACTTACCAGGAGTCGTTCAATGCTATCAGGGGGAGCCGTAAAATTACAATCGCCCTTCATGTTAATTCCCAAAAACCTTTGTATTTCCATTCATTTGAAAAACCCCGAAATCTTATATTTTTTTATAATTTTCGGTTCATTTTTATGCGTCTATCATTACCTATCAGCTCTATTTGAACCGCTTGGCTTAATCTACTGGCTATACGGTCATCAAACGCCACCCTAAGTTGTTCTATTGTCTTGTTGCTGCTGATAAAAGTAGGCAATCTCCGTTCCTGTCTTTTATTAAGGACTGAATATAGGGTAACATAGGAGTAATCCGTTTCTTGCTTTGAACGTAAACCAAGGTCATCAATAAATAACTTGTCTATCTCCTTGTAAGGCTCAATTATTTCCCATTCCGTCGTTTTAGAGCCGGGACTCATCGTCGACCTTAATTTACAGCAAAAATCATCAAAATTGATTCTCTTGCAGTTGTACCCTTCACAAATGTGAAAATTGCGGACTAAGAC
>JBHPEQ010000122.1:0-6874 GCA_042576845.1 Planctomycetota bacterium | reverse complement strand
CAAGTCTTATCTTTTTGCCTATCATTTATAAACCTCCAATTTTTAATTAACCCCTAAAATTTACCGCAGATAACTGAAAAGGCAAGGGTCGGAGCCGAGCTCGGCGCCGATATTGTCAAGTGCGTCTATACCGGCAGCGTGGAAAGTTTTAAAGAAGTAGTGGCCGGCTGTCCGGTACCGGTAGTCATAGCAGGCGGGCCGAAGATGGACAGCGACGAGGATATATTCAAAATGGTCGAAGGCGCTCTAAGAGCCGGCGCAACCGGTGTATCGATTGGCCGAAACGCCTTCCAGCACGAAAATCCCGAAAAAATCGTCGCAGCTCTTTGCAAAATGGTGCACTCCGCCGCCACAGTAGAAGAAGCAATGAAAGCACTGCAAAGTTGAAAAAAGAAAGGGTATGTTCAATGAAAAAATTATGGGTAAATGTTATTCCGTACAATAAGCAAATCGCCGTAACTAGAGCAGCAATATGAATACATCTATTGATCAGATAAAGGAATCGATAATTCCAATTCTTCAGCGCTACGGCGTCACAAAGGCCGCACTGTTTGGCTCAACCGTAAGAAACCAATTGCAAGCCGACAGTGATGTTGACATATTAGTCCAGATTGACAGCGATATCAGCCTCCTTGATTTTGTCGGACTTAAAATTGAATTAGAGCAAGCGCTGAAAAGAAACGTTGATGTAGTAGAGTACGATACTATTAAACCTTTCCTCAGAGAGACGATTCTCAATGAACAGGAGATAATTTTATGACTATAGATTTGCGATTGTACATTGAGGATATTCTAAACAGCATCGAAAAGATAGAACAATATACCCGAGACATTAACGAACATGATTTTCTAAGCGATACACAGGTTCAGGATGCCGTCTTAAGGAGACTGGAAATTATGGGCGAGGCCGTAAAGACTATTCCTCAGCCATTCAGGGACAAATACCCCAATATTCCCTGGAAGAAAATTGCAGGCTTGAGAAACATACTTATTCATGAGTATTTTGGTGTGAATATGCGCCGAGCGTGGAAGATGGCTAAGCAGGACATCTTCGAGCTCAAAAACGAACTTCTAAAAGTAAAAAACGACCTGCAGAACTCAAACTCCTGATTAAAAAGGTAGAGCCAAAAATGAAAAAATTATGGGTAAACGCAAACCCCTATAACAAAGAAGTAGTGATATCAGCACTCGAAAGTGGTGCAGAGGCGGTAATCCTGCCCGAGGGCAAAAGCAGTACTGTCCGCGAATTCGGAAAAATCAAAACCGTCGAGCCAGAAGGTGACATCGTCCCCGGTAAGGACGTTGAGTTTATCGATATTGCCGGCAAAGAAGATGAGAACAAAGCAGCGAAAGTGCCGGAAAACAAAATAGTAGTTCTGCGAATGCTCGACTGGACCATTATCCCTATTGAGAACCTGCTCGCCGGCCGGGGCAAAAATATTATGGTGCAGGTAGAAAATTGCGAGCAGGCCAAGTTGATGGTAGAGATTCTTGAAAAAGGCGTCGATGGCGTCGTCCTCAATACTACCGACATCAACGAAATCAAGAAAACCGCTGAAATCGTTCACGGGATAGGTGAAAAAATCGAGCTTATAACCGCTACGATTACAACTACAAAGCAGTTGGGTATGGGCGACCGGGCCTGCATCGATACCTGCACACAAATGGTGCCAGGCGAAGGTATGCTCGTCGGCAACACCGCTTCGGGCTTCTTTCTCGTTCACTCAGAATCCATCGATAATCCCTACGTACAATCCAGACCTTTCAGAGTCAACGCAGGCGCCGTGCATGCATATACCCTAACACCTGGCGGTAAGACAAAATACCTGGCAGATTTAAAGTCCGGCGATGAAGTAATGCTCGTTGATACCAAAGGCAAAAGTCAGACCGCTTTTCTCGGCAGAAACAAAATCGAAAAAAGACCTATGATTCTCATCGAGGCCGAGGCCCAGGGCAGCCCCATTTCGCTTGTTATGCAAAATGCTGAAACCATTCGTCTCGTCAGCCCCGAAGGCAAACCGATCTCGATAACCAACTTAAAACCGTCTGACAAAGTGCTCGCCCACATCGAAAAAGCAGGCAGGCACTTCGGCATGCAGGTCGATGAAACTCTGATAGAAAAGTAATAACAAAAATAATCAAAAAATTTGAGGCACCAAAATGGAACTGGATTTCTCGCAAATTGTCAGCATGGTTCTGTAATTTTCGGAGCAGCCATCGGATTCGAAAGAGAAATCAGCGGTAAAGCAGCCGGCCTGAGAACTAACATCCTGATATGCCTCGGCGCCGCAGTATTTACACTGGTTTCAAAACAAATGGACAGCCCAGACGGCTCATTGACAAGAATAGCAGCCCAGATTGTTACAGGCGTCGGTTTCTTAGGCGCCGGCGCCATCATCCAGGACAGAGCCGGCGTCCACGGCCTGACTACGGCGGCAACTATATGGCTTGTTGCAAGCATCGGAATGGCCTGCGGGGCCGGTTTTTATCTTTTGGCTCTTATCGCAACGATACTTGCAATCGCCGTCCTGGTTGGTCTTAATCCGTTTACAAAATACCATTCTAAACGCATTACCACCGACGATTCACAGCAGGATAAAACTGACTCAGCGGACTCTGCTTTATAGAATACTGCAAATCTATGCATATTTTAGCTCTCGAACCTTATTACGGCGGCTCTCACAAGGCCTTTCTGGATGGCTGGGCCAGGCGCAGCAAACATACCTGGACCCTACTTACACTGCCCGCCTACAAATGGAAATGGAGGATGAGACATTCTGCGATTCACTTTGCTCAACAGGCAAAAGAACTTATCAGCGAAGGCGAAATCTGGGACATAATTTTCTGTTCCGACATACTTAATCTCGCCGAGTTCCTCGGCCTGGTCGGCCAAAGTGTTCAAAAGCTGCCCAGCATCGTTTATTTCCATGAAAACCAGCTTACCTATCCGGTAAGGTTCGAGTCCGAGCGTGACTATCAGTTTGCGATGACCAATACGACAACAGCTTTGGCCGCAACGGACGTTTGGCTCAACTCATCTTTTCACAGGGATTCTTTCCTTGAAGCTTTGGAAAAATTCCTAAAACAAATGCCGGACTTTCAACCACTCGATGCCGTGGAAAAAATTCGTATAAAATCTTCAATTTATCCACCCGGGATTGAAGACATCAAGCCATCCATCAAAAAAGATACCGGTCCAATCCATATCCTCTGGGCTGCGCGATGGGAACATGACAAAAACCCCGAAGATTTTTTCGAGGCGCTGAAAATCCTGAAAAACAGCAATGTCGATTTTAGCATCTCTGTTATAGGCCGGCAGTTCCGCGACAGTCCTGAGATTTTCCTTTGGGCCAAAGATTACTTCGCCGAGAATATTGAACATTGGGGCTATCAGAAAACCCGAACCGAATACGAACAGATACTCCAGCAAGCCGACGTGATAGTATCCACAGCCAGACATGAATTCTTCGGCCTAAGCGTCCTCGAAGCTATCTCAGCCGGCGCTTACCCTTTACTGCCCAAGCGGCTTTCCTATCCGGAGATTTTAGGTCTTGGGGAAACGGTGAAAGCAGAATCTTTCTTCTATGACGGAACGGTGAAGACCCTGGCCAATGAGCTCATACTTTTAGCCAAACGCAAAGGCAAAGGAAATCTTTGGCAAGAATTACCCGACCCAGCCGAGCTTACCAGCCGCTTTAAGTGGAAAAACATCACCGGCCCCCTCGATGATGCCGTATCAAATTCGCTCGTCGCTGGATAACTCTGCCTCATTGCTTAGGTTAGGATTGCATTGTGAAGATGGTTTTGATATTGTATATTAGTCTAAAGTTGAGCAGTGTAAGCAAAGCTTAAATATTGAAAGATAATGTTACATAAATCTTGAAGGAGTAATTAAGATGGGATTGAAACGTCGGGATGTTTTAAAGTTATTTTCGGCGGCGGCGGCAAAGGTAACGCTGGGAGGCTGCAAATCCTGGTCTGTGCAAGGCGATGCCGAGAAAAAAGGGGTGAAAATCACAAAGTATCCGCACCGTGTTCTCGGCAAAACAGGCGAGCATGTCTCAATGATAGCTTTCGGCGGTATTGTGGTAATGGATGAAGAACCGGCCCACGCAGCCAAGGTTGTAGCTGAGGCGATTGAGAAAGGCATAAATTATTTTGACGTTGCTCCAAGCTATGGTGACGCTGAGATTAAGTTAGGGCCAGCCCTAAAGCCGTATCGAGATAAAGTTTTTCTTGCGTGTAAGACGGGAGTCTGGGACAAACGAGGTGCGAAGGAAGAGCTTGACGCTTCTCTCAAGCATCTTCAGACAGACCACTTCGACCTTTATCAACTGCATGCGATTACTGACGTTGAAGACGATGTTAAAGCTGCACTGGGTAAAGGAGGAGCCATAGAGACTTTTCTGGAGGCCAAAAAACAGGGCATAATCCGATATATGGGATTTTCAGCTCATTCTCCGGAAGCGGCTTTGTTTGCAATGAAAGAGTTTGATTTTGATACGGTGATGTACCCGATTAGCTTTGTGTGTCACTACCAAAACGGCTTCGATATTGAAGTGGTCAAAGAGGCGAAAAAACGCGGTATGGGTATCATAGCTTTGAAGGCCATGGCAAAGCAGCGGTGGCAGAATCAAGAGGATAAAAAGCACTATCCGAAATGTTGGTATGAGCCGGTTGATGACCGTGAACTTGCGCGAAAGGCATTTAGCTGGACGCTTTCTCAGGGAGTGACGGTTGCGATTCCTCCGGGCGAAGAGAAGCTATGGACAATGGCGGTTGAACTTGGCCCGAGCTGCAAAGCACCGACAACAGGTGAGCTTTCAGAGCTGCAGCAGATAGCATCCGGTTGCGCTACAATTTTTGGTTAATTTCTGCAGGTAAAAGCCTTCGTTTTTTGAGCATTAACCAAAGCTGAAACGATACCTTAATCCAAACAGCCGCAGAATCCTCCAATCGTGTCAGTATTGAACTTTTTTCCCAATTGTGCAGAAGAGACCTGATTAGATACCTGAGCCGAAAAGCCCGGTAGTGCAGAATTGTATTGCTGGCTCTGTCCTATATCTTGCATCCAGGTTTTGTAAACTTGCTGCAATTCCAAAACTTTAGCCGGGTATTTGGCAGCCAGGTTTTCTTTTTCGCCTGGGTCTTTTTTGATATTGTACAGATAAGTTTTAGCTGGATAAGTATCTCGCACTACTGTGGTATCTTCGCTTGTTACTCTCAGCTTCCAGTCGTCGTCCAGCACTGCCCACTCCCAGCCATTGGACCAGAAATGTTTACGTCTGGGCCAGCGCTTGACTTCGCCGGTCAACAAAGGCAAAAGGTTTATACCATCGAACTGCTGCTTTTCATCCTGTTTCATCCCTGCTGCAGCTACACAGGTCGGTGCGATATCCAGAGCAGAGACCATATCATCACAGACCTTGCCGGCAGGGATTTGGCCGGGCCAGGAAATAACATAAGGCACACGAATCCCGCCCTCGCCGAGCATGTATTTGTGCCCGAACAGAGGCGTGTTACGGGCGCCGGTGTTTTGTGCTCCGCCGTTATCCGAGTGAAATAAAATCAGCGTATCTTCGCGCAAACCCTCTGCCTCAAGAGCGTCCAGCAATCTCCCGATGTCATCATCAAGACACATCAGTGAAGCTAAATAGTATTTCCGCAGTTCCGGACTTTTACGGTCGACCGGCCACCACTCCCTAAGATGATAAGAGCTCCAGCTTTCTTTGGCCGGGTCCCATTCCGGGTATTTCTCAAGACCGAACATTTTAAGATATTTATCTGGCGCCTGATAAATTGGATGGTGAACGGCATTGTAGCACAGTTGGATAAAGAACGGACGGTCATCTTCTTTTTTTTGTATCTGCCGAATGGTTTCATCCGTAAGAACATTAGTGAGGTTTTCATGAAAGTCCTCACGTTCACGGTTTCGCCACAGGCTGCCTACAAAAGCATCCTGGGCATTTTCGGCACCCAGTTTATCCAGCTCTGCCTGGCTCAATCTCAGGTAATCGTGACAGCAATGACAAAAACCCAGAAACTCCTCGAACCCGTGGTTAAGAGGAAACTCTTCATCAGCCAGTATCTCTTCGTCTGTCGTGCCGGGAGTGTTCTCAAGAACTCCGAAATTGCTTTTGCCGACCTTGACGGTGCGGTAACCTGCCGCCCGCAAATATTCAGGTATCGTGATATAACGCTGCGGAAGACCTCCCTGGCCATAGTAATAATTACCCCAACGTTCCTGGTAAAGACCGGTGAGAATACCTGCACGGGCCGGGCTGCATATCGGGCTGGTGCAGTAACCATTTGTAAAGCGAAAGCCGGAGTGGGCAAGCCGGTCCATATTGGGCGTTTGACCGTCCGTCATATAGCCATTGACGCTTAAATCTGCATAACCCTGGTCGTCGGTAACGATAACTAAGATGTTTGGCTGTCTACGAAGACTAAGTTTTTTTCCTGTTTTTGAAGAAAAGCTGCAACCATAAACTCCTGCAAGAGACCCCCCCCAAGGTATCACATATCAATCTAAGAAAATCGCGTCGTTTCATAATTAACACCCTTTCCATTAATTCTACTTCTCATATTTCAATGCAAACTTCATCAGATAGAAATTACCGAATAATTTATGATACAACCAGCTGCTGTTTTTGGCAATAAATGTTTATTTGGGTTTCTCGGATTTAACTGCCTTTGGAAATTCTTTTATTTTATAAAGCTTGAAATATGCAGGCTCAGGATTTATGATATGGTCAAATTGATTATCGGGTATATCAGTTTAAAAGCAGTGTCATTTTTATAATATTTCAGGAGGATAAAAGTGAAAGTCGCTACGAGTTCAAAAAAATCATATTTCCTTGCGGTCGTATTTATC
>JBHPEQ010000121.1:0-6917 GCA_042576845.1 Planctomycetota bacterium | reverse complement strand
GCATCAACGGTCCGTACTGGGGCGGACACATCATTGAATACAATGACATACACGATACGGTGCAGGAAACGGGTGACCACGGTTCGTTCAATTCATGGGGTAGGGGACGCTGCTTCCATCCTGACCGGTATGGTACAGAAGTTCCTCACGAACCCGGTGATCCCGAGTGGGACGCAAGGTTAACAACTATCATACGGAACAATCGCTTCCGCGAGGACCCATTTCAAGCAGGTTTCATTAGCGGAGACAACAACTTGGGTATCGACATGGATGATAACTCAGCCTTTTACCATCTCTATAATAATCTATGTATAGGAGTTGGAGTCCAAAACCGTACAGGAGCATACCATTTAACAGAAAACAATATCTTTATCAATCCACAAGACCTTATGTGTTATCATATCGTTTTTGAGAACAACCACTACAAATTAGTCAGGAATATTTTGGTTATTAGCGATAAGTATGATAACTTTACCGACCAGTGGGGAAATAATTTTTACCAGGTTCTCAATCCTCCTGCTCGGGGCCCATGGTTCGAGCAGTGTGATTTCAATGTGTTCTTTAACGAGAGAGGACCATTTTCCGCTCATGTTACGTTCAGAGGATCTGGTGCTGAGGAATATTCTTTAGAAAAATGGCGCGAGTGCGGTTATGACAGAAATTCGGTTCTGGCAGACCCCCTGTTCGTCGATCCTGCCAACGGTGATTATCGCGTTAAACCTGAATCTCCGGCACTGAAGCTCGGCTTCAAAAATTTTGATATGGACAATTTCGGCCTGCTGCCAGATTTCCCAAACAAGTGGGAAGATTAATCCTAAAGTTTTTTACTTAGAGATCAAACTCTCTCGTACGGCTTGAATCTGTCGATGCATCTCGAGAGATATGTTTTCACCATTTTTTGTTTTAAAGGTGAATCTATCCCCTTTAAGGGTTTCAGCTTTCAAGCCATTGCGGTAAAGGGCTACCGCTTTTCCCGGCCAGGGATTAAGTACAGTACAGTCGCGGCCTTTCTCGCTCTTGATAATCGCATACTGAACCTGACCATCCATATATCCGCTGGAGACCAAAAATGCTCCAACCGCCCGCAGCCGGCCAAAATGAGCGTTTTTATCTTTCGGCCAGACGGGGAAGAGACGCAGAACCTTCTCATGGCTCTGCAACAGCATCTCATTGAGTCCGGCTGTAATACCGCTGCAAGTTTCAATACCTCCGCCGCCCTGGAAAATCCAGAGGTTGTCAAAACCGGTTGATTGGATTCTCTTTTGCATCATTGAAAGGATGACGTCCGGGTCATATCCTACTCGTGCAGTGGCGGCAAATACATGCGGGACGCTGCTGCCGCTTGTTGTCCAACGGCTCTCTGGCCAAGCCTCGATTTCTTTATGGGCCTGTTGTAGAATCTTCGGGTCCGAATCCAATCCTATCACACCACAAGGCCAGACGAAATCGACAACTATGCCGAATATGCCTTTGTTGTCCGGCTCGCTCAAATGTTCGAGGATATGACGCCATTTCTCGTGCCGGTCTTCGTCAACACCCAGTTCCGTGCTGACATCGATAATACCAGCAAAAAACTGCCGAATCAGTCCCAGCGCACGCCGCGGGTTCTTCTTGCCAAAACCCTTTCTCCAATCTTCCCCCTGCCAAGAGCCAACTTCACCTTCTGCATCATCGTAATCTACGTAACGGCCATTCTCAAATTTCAGATAATCTTCCCAAAAATCAGCTACCTCAATCAGAAACGGATATACCTTTCGGGCATATTCAAGGTCATAGGTATGATAGAAACGCATCATCATATTGACTGTACAGTAGACTGCGTTGCTCTTCTGCCCATAGAAACCGCCGGTAGACCACTCTGTTGACGTATCCAAACCCATAGGGCCAAGTCCTACATTGTAATAAATCCCTTTAGCTCCCAATAACTTGCGGGCAAACTCTCTGCCCTTGGGCATATACTCAAGAATCGGTGTGTCATATGGCTCGGACAATTCCACATGGTTGGAGGAATAGACACCCAACCAGGGGCCTTGATGGTTGTAGTTTAAGTGGTAGTCACCGGCCCAGGCTGGTTCGTCGGTAGTTATCCAGTTCCCCCACAGTCCGGGCGGAAAGTTCTTATTCCGACTGCAGCATGCAAGGATGTATTGCGAACCGTACCAGTACTTCTCTATCAGGGGCTCACCGATTTCCACAAACGATTTGGCCCAAAAGTCACGCCACCAGCCCTGGTGTACCTTGCGCAGCGATTCGATTTCCTCGTAAGTAATGCTCTCTATACGTTCACGGGCCTTTTCCAGATAGTCTTCGGTATCATGGTTGGTCAGAATCGACGCTACTATGAACACTGGTTCACCAGGAGGAACCAGGTTAAATCGGTCCGATGTTACAACTCCCACCGGAGGCAGTTTCATCTCCCCTCGACGCAACTGTCGCATAACTACTGCGGCTTCAGTCGGCCAGTCCAGGTCCTCTCCGACAAATTTGCGCGTTGCCCAATAACCGTCTTTGATTGGCTCACAGGTTGTCTTGGAACCATTACCTGACTTGAGCATTAGCGAAACGTTAACATACAACTGTAATCCACGCACCTCATCATGCCAGCCACCATCGGAAACAAGTTCTATAATTAAAAGATTCTCTGTAGCTGCTAGCCAGGAACGCATCTTTATGGTAACATCACCCTGCTTGAAAACGGATAGTGTCTCACCTTCAAATATATTTTGTTCAACCCGATACGAAGCTCCATCGAACTGCGGCAGCTTAATGTCTATCCATCCTATTACGCACGGCATACTGTATGGCCAGTGGGGTTTTGCCTTCCAGAAGTCATTCTTTGATATCCAAAAGCGTTGTGCCTCAGGTGGACCGCTAATCACAACACCTACATCACCATTTCCAATAATTGGTCCATCGACTGTTAATGTCGTTGGAACTCGTTCAGGCGGTGAGGTAAAAATTCCCTTGTATTGTGACACAATCCGCTCTGATTCGGTTTTTACCATTTCCTCTAACCTCCCTGCATAACACGTCCCTACAAGAAGATATATCAAAGTTAACACAATAACACCCGTCAGCCACTTTTTCGTTCTCATCATAATCTCCTTTTCTAAAATAAAGTGTCATTTCCCATATAATACTTTTAGAAGCAATTTATAATGCCACGTTCTCTCACAACTTTCTGTCTAATTTTCGATAGCTTATTGCCTCAGCAATATGTTCGGGGGCAATTGTTTTGGCCTCTGCCAGGTCGGCTATTGTCCGGGCAACCTTGCAAATCTTATCGTGTGCACGAGCAGACAGGCCGAATTCCGTCATCGCCTGCTTTAGCATCATCTCACAGGGTTCATCAAGCGGGCAGTGTTTTTCAACCTGCTTGTGCACCATCTCAGCATTGGTCATTATCCTGCCGTCGCCGAAACGGCTTGTCTGAATTCGCCTTGCGCTGACCACGTTTTCTCTTATCGTTGCGGAATTAATCCGCCCTGATTTTGAACGCAGCTTTCTGAAACTTATCGAAGGTACATCGATATGTATATCAATCCTGTCGAGTAGCGGGCCCGATATTTTTGCCAGGTAACGTTCGATTTGGCCGGGCGTGCATTTACACGCTCTCGAAACAGAACCGTAATATCCGCACGAGCACGGATTCATTGCTGCAACAAGGATAAACCGAGCGGGAAATCGGATAGTACCTTTGGCCCTTGAGACGGCGATAAAACCATCCTCGAGCGGCTGGCGAATCATCTCAAGAACGTGCCTCGGAAATTCGACGAACTCATCGAGAAAAAGTATACCGAAGTGCGAAAGTGATAATTCGCCGGGCCTGGGATTGGTTCCGCCGCCAACAAGGGCGGGACCGCTTGCTGAGTGGTGCGGCATCCGTACCGGCCGAGTAGCTAACAGCGGCTTGTCTTTTCCCAAAAGCCCTACAGAGGAATATATACAGGTGGTCTCAAGCGATTCTGCCAGGGTCAACGGGGGCAAAATCGTCGCTAATCTCTGCGCCAGCATCGTCTTGCCTGCGCCCGGCGGGCCTATCATCATTATGTTGTGTCCGCCGGCTGCGGCAACGACCAGTGCACGTTTGACACTTTCCTGGCCCTTGACATCTGCAAAGTCAACCTCATAATTCGAAGCAACGCCAAAAAGCTCGTCGATATTAACCACGGTTGTCTCAAGCGGTAAATCACCAGCCAGAAAACCGGCTGCCTGTGCGAGCGTACCAACCCCGTATACTTCTATGTCCTGGACGACGGCGGCTTCCTGGGCGTTCTCTAAGGGGACTATCATCCGTTTGAATCCGTTTGCCGAGGCGGTCATCGCCATATTCAGCACGCCGTTAACAGACCTGACTCGGCCGTCAAGGGCAAGCTCGCCGGCGATAATAAAATCCTTTACCACCGAACTTGTCAAAATCCCCTGCCCTATAAGCATCCCTAAAGCGATAGGCAAATCAAAGACCGGACCGACCTTTTTTACATCAGCGGGGGCAAGATTTATAAGTGATTGTGTCTTCGGATATTTATAGCCGGAGTTGATGACCGCACTTTTTACACGTTCAGTGCTTTCTTTGACGGCGGTGTCCGGCAAACCAACAATAATGGATTTTTCAAATCCGCCTCGGGCAACATCAACTTCAACCTCGCAGATAAGCCCCTCGATTCCGACTAAAACCACACTGTGCAGCCTCGCTAACATATTTTGTCCCTTATTGGTGATATAAGAACTCTAACATTAAGAGAAGCTGATTTCGGACGCAAGTCTTTAGTTATTTAAAAAAGAGTCGAGGGGTAGAAATGCTACATTATCCGTTATTGGAGGGCAGTAATCCAAAAATATTTTCCCCAATCCCTTATATTCGCTCTTTTCCCTTAATTTCATTGACGGGAATGGGGCTTTTGTGTATTTTGTGGTTTGAAAGCGGAATATAAACTAACGTGTGGGAAGGTGAAAAATGAGTAAAAGGCGCATTGTATCACTCGGCATCCAGCAGGAAAGACGCCGGTTTGATTTGTTAAAACGTGCCTACGTAGATGCCCGCTACAACCCCCAATACCGTGTAATTAGGCTCTGGACAATCATGAAGTTTTGGTTTTCTATTACAATTCGACTGCAAGCATAGTAATATCATCAAGCTGGGCTTCGGAACCTCTAAAAGACACTATCGAATCTATTAATCTTGCAGATAACACTTCAAGTGGATCTGACGCACCATGTTCGAATATTTCCAAAAGTCTTTTCCTGCCGAACAATTCCCCATTGGGCGAATATGTTTCTGCAATACCATCTGTAAGCAATATCAGGCGGTCGCCGGATTGGATTTTTAATTCCACTTTGGACCATTCTGATAGATTAGCGATGCCAAAAAATCGGTCCAGTTGGATTTAATTCTTCAATTTGGCCTTGTGATTGAATCAAATATCCCTTTTCATGTCCTGCACTCACATATTCAAGAGTACCTTTTTGTGAATCTAAATATACTAAAATCATAGTTGCGAAATCCCCTTCTAAGGTCACTTGAGAAAATGCAGAGTGGATCAGATATATTAATTCTTTTGGATTATGTCTATCCTCTGCTGCAGTCTTCAGTATCGCCTTAAGCATACCAGCGCTCAAAGCTGCGGGCACATCGTGCCCGACTACATCGGCAACACAAAGTAGCACGGTGTTGTCGGAAAATCTAATAATATCATAGTAGTCACCAGCTACTTCGGTAACCGGTTGAAATAAGCATGTATGTTTAATGTTACTTAGCATAGATGAAATAGGAAGTAAGTTTTGTTGAATCTCTTTAGCCTTTTCCATCCATGCATGCCGGTCGTTATCTGCTGTCTCAATTGCTTCCGCCATTTGGTCAAATTCATCAGCAAGAACACCAAGTTCCATTATCTGAACTCTTGGCATCCTGTTGCTGTGTTCTCCTTGGCCAAATTGCTGCACAGTGTTGACCATACCACGTAGGGGGGCTGCGACCAATTTATGCAGCACAATGTTCAGTACAATAGCTAAAGTCAATGCAATGCCAAGTATACTCAAGATTCTTCTGAGCATTTGTGATTGTACGATACGTTTTATATTATACAAATATTCTGAAACATATATCACCACATCTCCTTCGAATGCGCTGCCCACAACAAGGGTTGTATCACCTATGCTGGCAAGGCCATCGGGGGCTTTTATTGCATTTTGCATAGCTAAGAAGATTACTGGTGATGCGCGGCGATGAGCTTGAGCTTGAAGATTCTCAGTACCCATTTGTACCGCTATATGGTGACCCGGTGATGTGGACTCCTGCATGGTGCCGCAAGCATCATCGATGAAACCTTGTATGGTGCTTGTACCACGTTCCTTTAGTTCAAGAACAGAAATCAAAAGAATCTTGGCTTCTTCTTCAAGAGCAATTTTTTTCTCGGAAATGTATGTTCTCCATTCAGAATAATAATCCCATATCATGAAAATACCAAGCACTAATATAACAGTAAGGTTGACGCCCAACAAAACTCTTCTCGCGAGGCTCGGCCTTTTTCCCAATTTCACGTTGTTGTCATAGACCTTCATAGTGTTTATATCTTTACATTAGCAATCATGTTCAATGTAAAATAAAAAAAATACCTAAGTCGACCATGAAATTACTGGCTACACTATTGTATCACCCATGTTGCACTATTCAAACGACTGTTCAAGGCAACGACCGAACCTAATAAACCACTACTGCTTTGTCACGCCCCAGGTAGCCAACTGTTTAAGCTTACTACGCGGTAATTTTCGTCAGGGATCTCTGCCGTCTGTCTTCTTTCAACTTTCTACTCTCCTCGGCCACAGGCCGACCCCCCCCCAAATCCCAAAAATTTCTCACATTTGTTCCACTTCTTTTGAGTGAGGAATTTTGTTCAAAGACAAGGCTTGCAGGTTCG
>JBHPEQ010000120.1:0-7052 GCA_042576845.1 Planctomycetota bacterium | reverse complement strand
GCTGAGACAACTGACTATTTCTGATAGTTTTGTGGTCTCGGGATTGATTTGAAACTAACTTTGACTGCTCATAGCGATGTTCTGCTGAAAAGCCGAATTTTCAGTTTTGAAAATTGCGTTTTTAATGTATTAATGATGTAAATGAAAAAATACCATCTTGTAATTTTGAAAAAGCCGTATCTGGAGGCGATACTAGCCGGCAGAAAAAAGCTCGAGTCACGTTTCAGCAGTGCCAAACGCCCCCCGTTTGGTCAGGTAAAGGTCGGTGATAAATTATTTTTGAAGAAAAGCAGCGGTCCGGTCTGTGCGACAGCAACGGTGGCTCAGGTAAAGAATTTTGAGAACCTCTGTCGGCATAAAATATTGCGGTTAAAACACCAATACAACGACTTAATCTGCGGCAGTGAGGAATACTGGCAGAGCAAAGCGCATTGTGCGTTTGGAATTCTACTCTGGCTGGAAGATATTCGAGAGATTGAGCCCGTGCGAATTGCTAAAAGTGACTGGCGGGCCTGGGTAGTTCTCAAGGAGGGAAAAGATTTTGGCCTGCTGAGAGAAAGCGCCCGGTAAGATAAGTACCTGACACACCTTATATCGTTTTTCAGGATTTTTTCTTTAATCTGCAATAAAACGAGAGGCTTGATTCGTCTAAACATAATGAATTTTCAATTATCTAAACATATAAGGAGTCAAAAATGTTGCAGAAAATCATTTTAGGCATTGTGGCGATTATTATTCTGGCGGGAAGTCAAAACCTAATCGCCCAGGAGGAGAAGGTCTCGCCCAAACAGGGACAAAAACAAAAGCAGGTGAAAAAAACACCCAAAAAGGAAACGTCGGGCCAAAAAGCTATGCAAACAGTTCGCTGCAGGCAAGCCGGAACCAGACAGCAACCTGCGATAAAAAAGAAAGTTGCTGGACAAAAGGCAGGCAAAACAGTTCGCCTCGGTCGAGCCGGGGCCGGAAAGCAGTTTGCAGCGAAAAAAAGAGTTCCTAAGCAATTCAGCGGCAAAAAGGCCCCTCGCAAAGTCGCCGGAACTCGGCGTGGTCAACGAACTCTGAGAAAGTTCAACAGGTGGGTCAGTGCTATTAAGAAGGCCTACCGGCAAAACAACAGGAAAAAGATGGGGCGGCTTCTGCGTCGAATGGATAAAGTTCAGCAGCAATTGCAGCCACGAAGGATGGTTCATGGTGATGGTAGAATAGGCATGCGGGAAAGAGCGTACAGAGCCCGGCGGAGTCGCCATAAAACCCCCAGAAGGCGAGGGAGGGTTACCCCAGCTTTAAAAAATGAAGAAGCTAAAAAAATCGGCTGGCACCATAACAGGTGTCAGCCGTTTTTCTTTATAGACAGAAAACCGACATTGGAATTTGCATCTTACATTGGTTGTTTGCCGCAAAAGAACCCTTCGAGAAGTTATACGTGACCTTGTCTTTAGCGCCAATTGCCCGGGTAGTAAACATAATCGGGGTGAACGTTAAATTTCCTGCACAGTTTTTCCACGAGGGATTCGGTTCTTTTAATCTGAAAACCGGTCGGCAGAGCGTTTTCAGCATCAGCGATAACACAGATGCGGACAGTTTGAGCGGTCCCATACCAGCTTTGTCCGGCACGGCAGACCATTGTCTGAGCCATTTTTCGGCGGTCTGGATTTGTCCGTCATCGCCCCCTCGGCCATTACAGATACAAAAATGGAAGTTGATATCTTCTGTTCTCGCCAAACCCTGCAGCGAAGTCAATTGTTCTATATTACCGGCTTTTGTCCCGCTGTAGTAAACTTCGATACGCTCCCAGCGGTCAACGGACTGTGGGGCTTGTGAGCGAAGCGCTTCTTCTAAAGGGTCAAGGCGATAATAGCTTGAAAGACAAAACGGGCCAGCTTGGGGAGGATGATTTCCCAGAACCATTAATATTACAGCGCCGACCGTCATTGAAACCAGCAGTGTTGCTAATACCTTTGCCACCCTTGGCTGATTAGACATTCTTCTCATCCCTGAGTATAGTTGCCCTGCTGAATTACAGCAAAATTGGATCCTTCACACGGGCCGATAAAGCTCGAAGATACGGTACCCCAAAAGGATATATTCATCTTATACTAAACATCGGTCTTTGCCAATAAATTACTCCAGATTTTGCTGAAATTTTTTTCGTTGCGACGGTGACTGTGATATAGGCGGTATTGTTTTAGTGTAGAGGCAAAAAAAACTTGACTGAACTGAAGGATAATGCTATAAGCCGAGCTATCATAATTTCAAGGATGGATATATGACTGAACTTGATATTGTAAGAGGCCTTGCCAGGCAGGTCCTGACAACATCTCCAGGCCGACCGGAGACGGAAGGATGGCTTTGGGACCGAACCCAGCGGTTGGTTTGCAATGTCAAACATATCTGTCGTCTTCCGGAACTGGCCAAAGCAGCACCGCAGATAGATTTTTTCTTAATTAGCAAAATTTTTTCTTGCAAACAATTCCAAGTTGCTGCAAAATACCGATACTTGATATGACTACCGGAATCAACAACGACAAAGTGATGTGTTTTGAATGAAGTGATGTTTCGACGAGTAAGAATAGGAGGCAGAGAATGGCCGGCAGAAATCGGCAATCTGTAGGAGAAAAATCGAACGTTTCTGTATCACCGGTTATCCTCGTTATTTTAAGTTTCGCACTCTTTTCTGCCAGCGTGCTCTTACTTGAAGGTTGCGGAAAGTCAAACAGCTCCGATGTTGACAGAAAAATAATGACGCCTACCGAAAAGCAAAAGGCCGAGCTGCTCAAAAAGCTCAACCACAAATTTGAAGACCCCGATGCTCATTACCAGCTCGGGCAGCTATATCATAATCAAGGTTTGTTTGTTAAAGCAGAGTATGAGTATAATGTAGCTCTAAGTTTTGACCCCGCTCATAAAAATTCACAGGCGGCAATGGTCAAAGTCCTGCTAGACAGCGGCAACAAACCCAAATCGGAACTTGCCGCAGACATTTATATAAACCAGGCCTCAGCTTCTGCTGTGGAGATGCTAAAGCTTGCACTGGCATTTCAGCATCAACAGCTCGATGAATATGCGTTGGTGTGCTATCGCCAGGCGCTTAATCTGGCTCCGAATTCTGCGAAGATTAACAGGCAGATTGGCTATTACTACTTGAGTAAAGGCAACAACGAAAGGGCTAAGGATTATCTGGTCCGAAGTTTCCAGATTGACCGCAATCAACCTGAAGTAGCCGGCCAGCTTGGAAGACTCGGCATTGAGGTAAGGATACCCCGGAAAAAACAGGAAAGCACAACAAAGCTCGAGACGATAGTCCAAAAATCTGATCAAGAGCTGACTCAATGAGAGCAGGATAGACAAAAGTTTTGAACGAGTTTTTAGCCCTGTGGCGAAAGGATGCGCCGCGGGGTTTTTTTTCACTCCACCCTCATCTCTGAAAGCGTGTTTTTTGTCAAATATATTTTTATCGTTATCGAGTGTTAGTTTCCGGCACAATGGGCTCCCATTGCACCTTCGCAGCACCCAGCAGCGTTCCGGTGGCAAATGCCAAATCGACCTGCGCTATTTGATACTGTGCCAACGCCAAGATTTCTGAACTCTGTGCCTCGGCAAACTTCGTCTGGGCATCAAGCACGTCCGTAGATGTGCGCAAGCCAAGTTCGAACTGCCTCTTTTCTGCTTCGAAAAGTCGTCCAGAGAGAATTACGTTTTGCCTGCTGGCTAAAATTCGCTGCCAGTTTGCCTCGAGCTGGTCAATCGCATTTAGTACTTCAAGCTCTATAAGGGTCTTTCGACTCTCTTTAGAGGCCAATCGTTGTCTGCGCTGATAAAATGCCTGAAGCAGCCGACTCTTCGCAGCTTCATTCCCCAAGGGCACCAACAAGTTCAGTCCCAATACATGGTCGGCAAACCTGTTATCGTAAAGCAGGTCAAACGAATCGCTTCTGGTCGCTCCCAAGCCGCTGATATTATAGGTGTAGTCCAGAGTAATCAATGGCAGCGCCTGGTTGCGAAGGTAATCAACAGTACTGGCATCCTGAGCAAGCTGCAGTTCCAACTCGAGCATTTCCATGCGATTTTCAACAGCAGCCGCCACCATATTATGTTTATCCAACTCGTAATGTATTGGGTCCGGCTCAGTAGCAGTAATCAGCGCGGTAGGTGACTGCATTTTCAAGCCGGGCTTATTAAGAATCTGCTTAAGCTCACGCTCTCTGTCCCTGACGCTGTTCTCAGATATGATAATAGCTTCAAGCCGCTCTGCAACACCCGCTTCCGCACGGACAACCTCCACTTGCGCCTTTTCACCAGAATCGACAAAACGCCGAGCCTGTTCAAGCTGAGCTTGCGCCAAGTCGTATTGTTTTTTTCGTACATCAAGCTCTCTCCTGGTTGCATCGAGCCGCCAGTAGAGACGGTCGGCTGCGGCGATAACCCGTATGACTTCAAGTTTCGTTCCGGCATCGGTTATCTGCCGGTTATACTCGGCGATACGAATGGAGTGGGTATTAGCCCGGTTGCCGGCATTTTGCAGGAGCGGCTGGCTAATGGAAACCGAAAGGTTTGAACCATAAGAAGGATTAAAGGTCGGGTAAGTAGAGTCCGTTTTAGTGCGGCTGTCAGCGAGGTCAAAAGTTACGGTTCCGCCGGTTCGCAAAGGCACCTGCACACCAAAATCCATACTGGAGTTATCTCTCTGTGAGCCGGTAATATCAAGGGTTGACGCATCAGGGGTATCAGTTTTGATATATTGCATATTGGAAAAAAATGCCGCCTCGAATTTAGCCTCTTCTTCACTGAGACGCTTGGCGGCAATAGCAGGACTGATAAGCTGAACCTTAAGGTCAAGGTTGTTGGACAGCGCTAACGCCCGACAATCTTCCAACGTAAGCTCAAGCTCGGTTGGCGGAATTTCATTTGCTTCAGCAGGTGCTTTTTCTTTGGCACTAATCTGCTCTAAATCAAGTGTTTCGATTTGCCGTGTCTTCTGAGGCGGAATCTGTATTTCATAAAATTTTTCACCGGGAAATTGTTCACAACCGCCGGATAAAAGTATTCCAATACCAATCAATAAGACCAACCAGCTATATCTGAAATAAAATTGTTCATTCATGTCTGAGCGCCTCAATAGGGTCAAGTCTTGCGGCCTTAATTGCCGGGAACATTCCAAAAAATATACCCACCGAACCGGAGAAACCAAATGAAATCGCTATAGCCCACATTGGTATATATGCCATATCAAGTTCGATTTTGGGGATACTGGCTATAGCCATGGTTAAAAGCTGACCAAAACCAATCCCCACAAGTCCGCCGAAAAAGCACAAGACTATCGCTTCGATTAAAAATTGAGTTAGAATTGCAGATTTTTTAGCACCGACCGCCTTGCGAAGCCCGATTTCCCGGGTCCGTTCCGATACCGAGACAAGCATAATATTCATAATACCCACACCACCAACCAGCAGGGAAATTCCTACGATGCCGCCTGCCACCAGCGTAACCGTAATCGCTATTTTATTGAATGTCTCCAGCGCACTTTGGAGTGACTCAACTCGGAATGTATCGGGTTCGGCCGGCCTGATGTTACGCCTCATGCGAAGGAAAAAACTTATTTCGGCCACTGCTTCTTCTGAAACTTCGGCTGATTTGCTTGCTGCAAAAGCAAAAATCCCCGGCTGGCCCAACTTAAAGACCGTCCTGAACGGAATGAACACCTCATAACGCTCTTGGCCACTTCCCCCAAATCCCATTTCAGGCCGCCGTTCAATAACCCCGACGATAACAAATGCATGATGACCTATGCGAATTGTTTGGCCGATGCAATCACGGTCAAGACGAAGTTTATCGCGTAATTTGGGGTCAATCAAGCACACCTGCCGCACCTGCATATCATCAATAAAGGAAAACGTTCGACCGAGCACAACAGGGCGACTCTCAATCTCGTGGTATGCAGGTTCAATACCGGTGATGTTAACGTTCTCTGCCGAGTTTTCACCGTAGTGAGCTGTACGGCTTCCCACCGAACCTATACGACTGAAACGAGCAACAGAAGGACAATGTTCAAGCATACCTTCAAAGTGTTCGGGCAAAAACCGTATAGTCCACCACGACGCATGACGCATTCGCCCTTCTTTAGGATTGCTGGGAGCAATAAATATGGTATTTGTTCCAAAGGTTTCAACCTGGGACAGCACTTTGGCCTTGAAGCCGGAGAGAGCTCCAATGACGGCGGTTACCGAAGCGACACCAATCACAATCCCAATAGTCGTAAGTATCGACCGCGTCTTGTTTGCCCAGATTTGCCCAAGCGCAAGATACACACTTTGATAAAAAAGCTGAAAAAAAGTTACAGATACTCGTATCACACCGGTCATACCCTGATAAAACAGGCCCAGAAAAGCTTTAGCCAACTGAATCACAGCAATCATTCCTGCTCCTCCCTCCCGCCATTTTGTGTCACGGCCTTGTGTCGCGCATCCCGGTTATTCTGCATATCGCTGCTGATTCGTCCGTCTTTCATATGAATTATTCGCCTGGCGTGGTTCGCAACGTATTCTTCATGGGTTACTATAATAATGGTTTGCCCTTCCTGATGAAGCTGGTCGAACAGCTTCAGGATGCCTTCGCTGGTTTTGCTGTCGAGATTACCGGTCGGTTCGTCGGCCAGCAGAATACTCGGATTACAGACAAGTGCCCGGGCAATAGCCACACGTTGTTTCTCACCTCCGGAAAGTTGATTGGGCCTGTGTTTTGTCCGGTCCCCCAGTCCGACCCGCTCAAGAACGTTTTTGGCGCGTCTGCGCCGGGACCACCAGCCGTTTCTGGAATAAATTAATGGCATCTCGACATTTCTAAGCGCAGTTAACTGTCCAAGCAGCTCAAACGATTGAAAAACAAACCCGATTCTTTCATTACGAACATGAGCTAATGCTGCATCAGTCATTTTCGTTGTATCCTCTCCGTCCAGCTCGTAGTATCCTGAAGTTGCCCTGTCCAGGCAACCTAAGACATTCATCAGTGTACTCTTACCGGAGCCGGAAGGGCCCATCACGGCAACATACTCGTTT
>JBHPEQ010000119.1:0-7080 GCA_042576845.1 Planctomycetota bacterium | reverse complement strand
ATGCTGCAAGTTTGCGGAAATTTCACCGAGCCGACCGTCCTCATTTACCGGCAACAACACGGTATTGCCGCCGCTGAAGTTCGCTACAATTACGGCTCGCCCTGTATGGTCGATATCTAGATGAGTGGGGTTTCTCCCGGCTGTGTCGATCTTGTTTAAAAAAGTAAGTTTGCCCGTGCTCTTGTCGATGGCAAAGGCGGCCACGGTGCCGACCGTCTCCCCGGTCGCATAAAGAAAACGGCCGTTGGGATGCACGGCCAAAAAATCTGAATTTGCGGTCTCGGCCACCACGCCTAGTGGGAGCAGCTCCCCGGTCGCATCATTGAACCGACAGGCGTAAATGCCCGGGCTATCAGGCGTGTACCTGGTGCCTATGTAGACCAAGTACTCGTTGCCGTCGGATTCCTCCGTGGGTACGCAACCTGAAAAAACCAATATAAAGAATGCTGTCACCATCATTTGAGTGATAGTATTGTCTCTCATTTGTACTTCTCCTTGTTTCGGATTGATGACATTTCCCATATTAAACACATAGCTACGCCGCTAAGCCTAATTTCCATTAGAATATCAAACCTATCTTGGAAAGTGAAGTTTTTTTTAACTTCATTTCGAGGATATTTCAGTCACAATAATCGCAAAAATAAGAATTTGGCAGCTGATTATCGTTTCTTTGACGCACCTTTACCATTGTCTCCGCCTGAAAAACAAGTTTTCCAGTTATCCTTAGCATTATCCAGCTCCCGGAGTCACTGCTACAAGTGTCAAGCGACTAATACGCTCAAGGATTTCACAGAACAAAGCTGTCCCTCCCAAAAATTCGGTCCTTGTTTACTTACAAGGATTTAGATGAAATTGTGTAATTCCACTTAGGGCCATGAATCCGCAAAAAAACGTTGTGTTGGTCAGCTATCAGGATCGGATGTAATTTTTGGTAGGGACAGTTCCACAGAAACATAAACCCTCGACGACACTCAAACTCATAATTAGCGTGTCAAAATTAGGGATTTTGAGCTGAATATTAATTTTTGCACAGGTCAAGCATGCCATAAACTCCGTATTCCCAAAGCTTTACAAAAATCACAAAAATTAGCAACGTTTTCAATCTCCGGCGCGCGTTCTTGGGCAATATGCCCCAGTAGCACCAATTTCACGCTGGTATCCATCCTCCGCTTAAGAAAACAGATAATACTTGCTTGAGTTAGAACTGCAATGTGTTATGATGTAGTCTGATATCAAAGACTGGGTATTAAATGTTGGGTGTGTTGCCCGATACCGTCAAAATACCCGTGAACGGTTACAGGAAAATAATATGATTTAGAGGACCTTAATTTACAGAATGAAACGTTGGTGAAGATTTTTTTTAACACTTAACTTGGAGATTATCATGCGTAATTTGATTTTATGTTTGATTGTACTGTCTGTTACTACTTTTTCCTTTGCTAATCATAACACCCTATCAGGTAGAAATGATCTCATTGAGAACGGAGTCTTTCTGCAAATCCCTGGACCTAATCCAGTGATTAGCCGTGGTCCAGAAGGCTCATGGGACGATCAAATGCTGGAAGCTTCAGACGGCTTCCTCGATAATGGTGTCTACTATTTCTACTACCACGGTGCTGGCGGTGGCAAGAGCTACCGAGTTGGTGTTGCTACTGCAACCCATCCATTAGGCCCCTACACCAAATATGGTGATGGTCCGGTTCTGGAGCTGGGTCCAGATGGCAGTTGGGAAGACAGGTGGGTTGCCTGTGCTTACGTCATTGACACCCATAAAGAGGGACTTGATCGCTTCCAGATGTTCTATTCCGGTCGAGGATCAGGTGCTAACCGAGAACTTAGCGGTGGCCAGCCCGGTATTGGACTTGCAACAGCTCCCCATCCCCTGGGCCCATGGACTAAATTTGAAGGCAATCCCTTGCTGCACGGCTTCGGTTATGTTTGTGCGGCTCTGCATGTGAACAACCAATGGTATCTCTATAGTGCCTGGCCCATTAGTGGCCCCGATTACAGAGGTGACTATAGTCCACTTGCAGTTGCAACAGCTGGCGACCCGAAAGGCCCATGGACAATCTATCCCGGTAATCCCCTCATGCCGGCTGGTGAGTGGGGTGAATGGGATGATGGCGGATATTCCGAATTTGAAATTGTGTTTCACAATGGAGTCTTTCATGGTTTCTATGGTGGAACCAAGGATTATGGCCCCAGGCTTGAGCACATTGGCTACTGTTATAGCTACGATGGCTACAAATGGTTGAAGTATACCCGTAATCCAATAGCCAGTAATTGGGCTGAGCCTAATATTGCTGCATACGCTGAAGTGCACGCTCACATCGAGATGCCCTTCATCTATCTCTTCCATACAATGCGGCCAAGATGGCGAGGTGATACTCCAGTGCCTGCGACTGAATGGCATTATGATCGTGACAAAAGAAATCCTGACGCTTTTGCCTGGATTGAAGATCTCGGAGTTCAGGTTATTGTCACTCAAATCCCTTTCAGCCTGGACTATCCAGTGTTGAATGTGTCTTCCATTGGTGCCGGCTCACAGACCGAGCTTAAGGACAGCCCGGCAATTCCTCTTAGCCACATTAGCAAGCTTGCATTAACGACTAAAGCCACCTTTGGAGAGGATGCAACAAAAGGACTTGTTGTCCACGTCCGGGCAAGCTATGACGGCGTCCATTATGACACCAAGGATCTATACACCATTGACGTTGCCGGAAGGCCTGGCAAAACAGTGCAAGAAACTGAACAGCTCGAATCAAATGTTCGATTCATAAAGGTGTTTGTGACAAACAACGATCCCGAGGACGCGGTAACTGATCTCAAGATCACTGCCCACATGGGCGGGTAAAGAAATACATACCAGGGTTGCTGTCCAGGCACGGATCTGACCGAGGTCATAGCCAACAAGGAAATAAAGGCAGAATATCAGATAGAAAGTAAGGTTATCCGAAAGTAATCTTCAATTAACAGATGAATTGGAAAACAGGGGTTGTCCACCCGAAAAACTCCGTCCCTTTTGTCAATAAAAGACTTACGCGAACTTGCCACACGCGTAACTAATTGTAATATCTTAGCGGTATGAATACCATAGGAAACCTTCTAACAAACCTTTGATATTGCCATTCTCGGTAAAACAGTCATGCAGCTTGTAGCACCAACTGCACCAATTGCCGCCATATACAAGCAAGACATGTTTGTTGTTTTGCTTGGCCTTGACAAGAGCATCGGCAATCTGTTTCTCGGCATTGGCATTGATATCATAGTGTAGCGGTTTTTTAATAATGGGACAATTAAGCATTTAGACCTTTATCGCTTTAACTCCACAACAATATAAGGGGTTTCTTTCTCAAGGTCAGGATAAATCTTGCCGTTGCCACAATTGTCCATTACTTCGAAGAAATACATAAAATCCCATTCCGGAACTATATGTTCTGCAGGCACTTCGGCTTGATACTGATATTTATTCTGAGTGGGAGACATACTGAGAGTCTTGTAGTCTTCGAACTGAGTGACACTACGATAACGAAGGCGGACCCACTTAATTCCTGAAGGGTCTTGTACTTCGGCAGTGATTTTCAAAGGCTTGAGAGCAGGCGCACTGGTTATGGCTTTATGTTTGAGCACTGGTGGCATAGTGTCATCAGTGATGATCACGGTAATGGGATTTGACGCTCCTGTTGGAGGATAAGTGTTCTTTTGGTCTATGGGTATAGATCCGAACACGTCTCGGAAATCCTGATTACGAGCGTCCACAAAATACTCCAATCTGTCAATCCCCTTGATGCCTGGAATCGTGCCGCAATATATAAATTGCCCGTTTTGTTCGAGGTTTATATATTTATAATTGTGTCCAAGAAAATCAACTTGCTCTCTGCAGCGATAAGCAATCCGCACGTTTGTTACTGGTACATTAGAACTTGCTGTTACTTTTATAAGCAGTTCTTCACCCGGCAAAGACTTTCGGATTGGCACATGGGCGACAACAGGTTCTCTTGTTACAAGTGGTGGTTTGAAATTTTTTCTTTTCGCCTGAAGTTTTTTCAGGCCTATTCTTAATTGTACGAGCTCATCCTTCCAATGGCCCTGTGCTTGGAATTCTTTAGAGCCCATTTTCAGGTCCTCAGCGTATACATCAGAAGCGGTATCAACAATTTTCTGCCAGGCCTGGATGGCGCTGTTTTCATGATAAATAGCGTCATCAAATGCGTTGAGATCATAATTGCGTTTAAACGAAGCCCAGGCAAGGCCTGCGTGAATTCTTCGTGAGTGGTACAATGCCAGATTTGCCAATATTTTCAGGTCTACCATAGTTGAAAAGAACTCTTTATTTGTGTTGGAGCCGATTTGCCCTTCGGCCTTTTCGACAAGTTCCATGACTTCTGCGGCAGCAGCAGCAAACCATTTGCTGGTTTCCTGTGGCCATATCTTGGCTGATTCGAATCCTTCAAGATTAAATCTGGCAGCATCATCCATACTTAAGAACTGCTGGGCATCACTGGGTGGGGCGTCAGCATATAGCGGCAGGTCCTCCCGGCGTTGTTTTTCCACCCACCCGCCGCAGCAACTGGAACGGTCTTCGCCATATTGTTCTAATGGTAAGCAGTAAGCCACTATTCGCGGCAGGATTTGGCTGGCGTGGTGGATAGCTTTTTCCACAAATGGAGCGGCTTGTTTGCCAAAGCGTTTTTCAAATTCCCTCCGCCATATTTCAGGCGGGGTTTCCGGATTGTATCCAAGTCTTCCGAAAAGCTGGAAGAAGTGCCAGTAGCGTTCAAACTCCCAGTCATAGTACTGGTACTGTGGTCTGAGCAATTCGAATGGCTCCATGTCGTGCGGATGATACCACATTTTAGTCGCAAGCGGCTCATTGATCTCAAATCCTTCCCCATCATATAAGTGGGTGCTGCCGGCAAAACGCCGGACATAGTCGGGATCACCCCACAACAATACATGCCTGGCGCCGCAATTCCAGAGTCTCCAATGTATCTTGTATTTTTGCGGATACCGTAATAAATCAGCATATCCATGGCGTCGTTCGAATTGATTCTCACGGAATATACTCGTCGGATGGAATGGCAGGCCCAACTGTTCAGTCCAGTATTTCGTAGTAATCCTAAAGTTAATGCCCATCTTAATTGCCTTGTTGATAAGAGGATCTGGTAATCCTTTGGCACGGGCATCAAAGCGAATATCCGGCCGAACGTTCTTGACGGTTTCAAATATATTGCCCCAGAATTGTTCATACTCCTCAGTCCTCAACCCCGATTCATAGTGCATTCGGAAATGGATAGTATCTATGTTGGGCACTAATTGGAGAAGCTTAGCCAGTGCTGCTTTTGTGTATGGAACAAGCGTTTTACGCGTCAGGCCCGATACTATTTCCTGGATGTCTGGCAACCCAGGCCTATCAGCATCATGAACACGATAAAAGTGGTCCCAGATGCCAAGAGTGAAATTAATACCTCGCTCGTGAGTCATTTCAATCAGCCTATTAAGCATATCAAGGTTACGCTTCTGTTCGTCTTTAGTAAGACCAACCACATTCACTTCGGGGAAACCTTCGACATCAAAGAAGTAAGGATAAGGCGGTGAAAAATAACCTTGGTTTTCATAACCGAACAATAAAGCAAAGGTATTAAAACGGTTTTTAGCGAGCACATCAAGATAACGGGCCCAATACTCTTCATCGAAGAAATAGCTTTCGAAGTGTAACTTATGCATTGTGTATTTTGAAAGTGCCCTCTCAGCAACATAGGGTTTTTCCCGAATATTTTCAACCTTACTGAGTGGATTCTCAGGGTCAGAGGAGAAGCCAATGCTTTCAGCAATATCCAATAGCGCATACATCAGGCCACGGTCATCAGCTCCAGTTGTAAGGAGCAGTTTTTTACCACTATTCTCGATGTGGCGAATCAGAAGCGCTTCCGGTTCTGTTGGTGCTGGAATGTTCAAGTCTTTAAGTAATTTTGCGGCTTGACCTGTACCAGTGGCTAAACCTGCTACAATCAGAATTTGACCCCTGGCATGGTCCAGGGTAGTTACCTGTTCGAATTCAAATCCTTTTTCCTGCAGAGCTAATTTGACCTTGTTAACTCCGTGCACAGCAGCCGGTCCAGGTTTGGTATCTAATACAAAAATTACAACTTCATCGGCATATGCCATTTTAGTAGACGAACAAAGCAATAATGCAAAAATGATAATTGCCAACATTGGGGAGTTTTTAAAGTGCTTCATAATAAATTCCTACATAAAAATGGTTTATACTTCTTGTATTAGCCGCTTCATCATCTTAACTAATCTTTCTTTTGCTATACTGCAAATTTTTAGAACCACTAGTTCTGTAATACGAAATTTTATGTATTAGGCACTTAGGTACTATGAATAAGATACACACTCATCCGTGAGGTTAATCGGAATTATATTCGATAAAATATAATCAGGCAAATTTTTAAAAATATGGCGGTTTATGACTTGAACAATGATTTTATGACAATGAGATAAGTGCCTTTCAGATAAAGAGCTAAAATTTTTTATAATTCTAGCGCACGGGTGACCGTGAGGCTATTTCGGCTCAACGTCACGAAATTGCAGATGCACGCCAAATCAGATAGAACTATACTTAGCAAGCTAAATACAAGAAAGTTGTACTTTTGGTTGTATTTTCGAAATAGCAAAAATTCTTAGCTTTTCATAAATATCGCAACTGTAGCTTCTTATGATAATCATACGTTTGCCGTAAAGCAAAGACACACGGATTACGTGTCCGTTGCTCCTATTTTTCAGTAATTTAACCTACGGATTGGTTGTCCGCATGTCTATGTAAGGTACCGTCGGATTGCTGGTCCATTGGTCTTTGTTAAGCTATTAAACTAATCAAGAGCATCGGATTAAGAATCCTATCGCTCGCTGGATGTGGTCATCGCATTGAACATCCGATTGCCTCTGTAAACACAACCGGATTATATAACCATTTGTTTTTGAATTTTTGCTCATCTGTTTTTTTCATGCAGGAAGATTATCATAAGGTCTTGAATTATCAAGAATTAAATGGTAATGTGTTTATATAATTTAAAC
>JBHPEQ010000118.1:0-7086 GCA_042576845.1 Planctomycetota bacterium | reverse complement strand
GAGCTTTTCTTCATCGTTACATTAGCCGATGGACACGAGCCGCTATCGACGAAAAACAATATACGAAATACGAATTGTCATTGCGAGCGAAGCGTGGCAATCTCAACCCATCGCCCCTGCTTGCCACGTACGAATTGAGTGCAAACTCACGGCTAATTAGTGCAGAATTTGGAATTTGTTATTTGGGATTTACTACGTATCTTTCTTCTGACTACTGACTTCTGAATAAAGTTCTTTGACAAGTTCATAAAGAATTTTCCCGGACACATCATCTCCGTCTTTGACTTCACGCTGATGCTCGAAAATCGGAAATCTCAAATTGTTTCGTTGATTAATAACAAGGGGCAAATTAAAAGCGGTCTGCTCGCCCACACCCAAAGCAAACAGCCCTGACCCTAAGGAGGGATAGGCCGACTATAACAACGAGCTGCCGGGGAGGCAAGGGGAAAATTAGAAGGTGGAAGGCGGTTCCCGAAGGGAAGTAAAAAGTAAAAAAGAGATTTTCGCTTTGCAGGTCTCTAATTTTCCTTCATCAGGCACAGTAATTTTGACGGCGTACGGATAAACAATCGTCCTGTGGCCGCCGCAATTGAGGCTCGCATGGGATTTTCATTCAAATTGGTGCGAAAAAGCTCTTTATATTCGTCGCCCGCAGCCAACACCACCACCTCCCCGTTTTCGCTGATGCAGTAAATCTTGTCGTCTGCGCCGGTTGGTGAAGCCCGATAGACTGCTTTGCCGCTCAGAGTCCCATCCCAGATTTTGTTACCGGTTTTGGGCTCGAGACAAGTGATAATTTTTCGTCTGCCGTCCAGAACGTAAATACGACCTTTATAATACAGGGGTGTGCAAACGTCAGGTGTGTTACGCCTGAAAGTCCAGGCGACGTTTTTTTCAGTAAGTGTGCCGAAACCGCCGCCTTTAACGGCATAGATAGGGTTTCCCCCTCTGGGGGCGGTGACCAATATCAATCCTTGGGCTGTGAGGATGGATGGCACGAGTCGCCAGTTTCCACTTTTTTCGGAAGAGTAGCTGAACCTCCAGATTTCTTTGCCGGTCTCAGGGTTGTGGCTGGTCGCATAATCGCCACCTACAACAATAATCTCAAATCGGTTGTTAGCTTTATAAACTATGGGTGTGCTGTAAGAATCCATCGATTCATTCCGGGCGTCCGTCTGGCGATGATGTTTCCAGATGGTCTTGCCCGTGTTACAATTCAGGGCAAGTAACAGCGATTCATGCGGGACGATGTCATCAGGAGCGGCGTGCCAAGGCTTGTCCCGGCGCAGCACCTGGACATAAAGTTTATTCTCGAACAAAAGGGGACTCGAACTGTAGCCCCATAGAAGATCAAAATTACCGTAATCCTTCGAGAGATTGCGTTCCCATAGTTTTTCTCCATTCATGTCATAGGCAATCATATCGCCGGTTCCGAAGAGAAAATAAACTCGCTTGCCGTCGGTCACTGGTGAGGATGTTGCCTTGGTGTTTTCCTGTTCGTCCCGTAATTCTCCAAAGGTGACCTGTGCCGCCTCTTTCTGCCAGACGATGCTGCCGCTTGGTATATTTATACAGATGGCATACAGCTTTTTGTACGTACTGTCTGTGGAAGTAATGAAAACCGAATCACCCCAGACGATGGGTGTGGCCGAGCTGTCGCCGGGAAGCGCAAGTTCCCAGGCCACGTTTTCCGTCTCGCTCCACGAGGTTGGCAGGTCCTTTTCATTTGATGAGCCGTTAAAAAAAGGTCCGCGCCACTGGGGCCAGTTCTGCCCGAAACAAACCACGCCTGACGACAACATCACAATTAACAAGATTGCTTTTTTCATAGTTTTGTCCTTTTTCAGTTCCTGGAATAAATTTGAGCTCGATATTTTTTTTATAGTCTCAAGTTTGTTTCCGCTTCAAGTTGCAAAATAAATTATACCTTTTTACCACACAAAATCAATTTTAAAAAACAAGTTCAAAAAACTGTTAGCTCTGTCCTTGGTATAAATTGTTACCTGCGTTTCAGTTGACACAAGGCCAGAGGGCGGAGAGGGAGAGTCAAATGATTAAGGATTATTTATTAATGATTAATGCAGGGCTTTTGGGGCGTTTTTTTTGGGTTTTTTGTTTTACAATCAGTAAAAAGCTTGTTAAAAAAGTAATGGTTCAGCGGAGGTGGAACAGGATTTTTCTGCTGGCTCAAACATCATCCACACCCGCCTTTCCATGTTATATTGGTTTCCGAAGTGAGTTTTATGTAAATATTAACAGTGATTTTGAAATTACAAAGAAAGATGACTAAACTACTTTTGCCTTAGTCTGTGCTATAACTTGTGATAATTTGGAGTTAAGATTATGAATACTTTTTTGGAATTATGGTTATTGCTTAAATGTTCATGTCGGATACAATACGCAGTACTGCAGAAAATCTTCCTTCCTAAGGAGAAGATCATGAAGGTATTGAACTCAGGCTTAAGAGCCATGTCAAAGGCCAGTGTGGTGCTGTTGCTGGTGATTGTCTCAACAAATGGGTGCAAGCAGGACAAAGAAAAATATACAAGCCTCAAGAAAAAAAATGCTACTATAACAATCTCAAAAGAGCTTTATGCTGAAGGAGAAATCATATCACCATTAATGCAAAACATAGAACCGATTAAAAAGAAATACGAAGGTAAGATCATAACCGGAAACACTGATAAAAATTACCCACGATATGCTGCCGCGATGGAAGAGTTGCTCAGCGAATGGAGTCCTGTTGGACACACTTCTGAAGAAGTGCAATTTGTAATCGGTCGACCTTCAGATATCAGGGGAGATGAGTTGATCTACGGATTCGAAGATGGTTATTCGGGAAGGGGGTGGAGGTTAAAACTCCAGGAAGGGAAAGTTGTTAACATTGAGACAATATCAATTGACTGAACCATTATGAATTAAGAAACGTTTGAATGCTATTAATGGTTTTTAGTCAGTTAATATTTTTGCGCAGTGATTAGCCGTTGGACGCATCCGGCTTGTCCGATGATATTTTTTCAAACTCGCTTGCAAGGTCAATCTTCTTGAGTTTCAAAACCGTAGCGAACTCCTCTATGTTCCATCCTGTGTGATAAGACAGTCTAAAAATCCCGTCCCTGAGTTCAACTAAATCGGGCCTGCAGAGTCCCGCTTCGGATAGCTCAACATAATTCTGCCGCGCATACCAACGATCATTCCACTCAATTGACGGAGGAGCAGCCTTTGGATTGACTTGCTTCAGTCTGTCCATAGAAAATGTACCAAACTTGGCGTCTGAGGTAGCCACTGCATGGATACGGGCAAACCGGTGGTGTTTCAGCGAATACACTTCCAGAGCACGACTGACGTTCGGCAGTTCTGGGTGATAACCGTAGGAAAAAAGGAGAAAATCATCGTCTGCATAGACAATGCCAAGGTGGTGTCCGGGAACAGCTTGGTCCTGGAGGTAGAAAATCTGATACTTTTCCATATGAGGATTATAAGCCACCAGACCAACACCGTTGCTTCCGTGCCATGTCCGTCCACCGGTTGATACTGCTCCCCGTTCGCTGCCTGGTAGATACTCATTACCTTTTCTCTTATACATGCCCGCCTGTATGGCCAACTGAAACAAATCGCGACCCTGAAAGTGCACCTCTCGGATCAGATGAAACTTAGATTCACTAAGACGAACACTCACACTGTCTGAATTCTTTTGTTCGGTGGGGTTTTTTTCTTGGGAAATACCACCAGCGATTCTTTTGTCTTTTCATTCACGAGGATGAGTCCTTTTGTTAGGTAAAAGATAGCGAATCTTACCTCATGAATCTTGTCTCCTTTCTTTCCCAATCCCTGAACATCTTGAAACAGAGTGAATTCGGAAACGACGATAGGGTGTTCCATTGCATCAATGCTAAAGCCTGCTGCTTCAATGTACGCTTTCCACGCTATCTTACGTATCTCCTCGGTCATCTCAAGACGCGGTTCTGTTGGTTCGCCTGCAAACTTCTTCCAAATTGGCTCATGTTTCCCAAAGAACTCGCTCTGCGATGTCAATCGAACCTGCTTCCCGTCATAAGTATACTTCTCCACCACCTTCTGTCCGCCGTTCCCTTGGACATCATAGGTTAACACGAGTTCTACAGTATCGTCCTCTCCAAATAGGACGTAATAGCCCGTATAGATAGGTTGGACACCTTTTTCGTTAGGCTTGGCGGCAAGAATCATGCCGTCATTTTCTCGTGAGAACCCAATGCAGGTGCCTTTGGAACCTTGGTCAAGCTGGTATAGCCAAAGAAACAGCTTAGGTTTCCCTTCTGCGTGAATCGCAACGGGCCCCTGCTGTAAGCTGAATATGCCTTCCCACGACTCTACTGAACTTGTCATCGGTTTGGCGTGCGCCATAGTTCCAAAAAGCAACACCGTGCATAATATAGTCATAATTCTCTTCATCCTTATCTCCATATAGGCGGACATAATCTGACATTTTCCAATTAAACGTTTACAAAACAGAATTCAGTACTTTCTATGTCAATATTTTTACAAAATTCACCTTGAACGGTCAAGGATTTTCTTTTCACAGTTTTTTTCTGTCAGTACAAAAAGATTATCTTTTTCCCTGGAATGCGGTTGTTTATGGTTGAGCAGGAAAGTGGTTCTCAATCCCGACAATCCTTTTTTATAATTGTATACGGATTATATGATGAAGTAAAGGGGAAAAAAGAAATATCGAATATTGAACAAGGAACATTGAATTATGAAGTGAGTTTTTGGGGTTGACGTGGGGGAGATGGGGGGCAGCGTCGGGCTGTGGCCGAGGAGAGTAGAACGGTGGGAATATCGAATATTGAACAAGGAATGTTGAATGATGAAGGATTGAGATTGGTTCGGCCTTCGGCCTCGCAATGACAGAGGGTAGCAGGTTTTTAGTTTTCGATAATTTCGATGCTTGCCGGTCGGAGGCGTTTTAGCTCGGGAAGCTGATTTCGGCCGAGATTGGCTTCGATTAGAACAGAGCCGTCTAAGTAACTCTCTTTAATTACTGTTCCATAGGCCCGCATAAAGCTTTGCACTTTTCCATCGGATTGGCTGCTGAGGACCCTCAGCAGGAGCTCGCCGCCTTTGTATTTTCCTGACACATTTTCAGCTAACTGCTCCAGCCCCAGAGCCGTCCTGGCCGAGATGCTCAGCGCTTCGGGATACAAGGTCTCGAGCATCTCAAGCAGGCCTGCCTTTTTGATAATATCAACTTTATTCAGCGCTAACAAAACGGGCTTATCTTTACAGCCGATTTCCGAGAGAACCTTGTTTACCGATTCAATCTGCTGCGCTACATTCGGATTCGAGACATCGGCTATATGCAGCAGCAAATCTGCGTTGACGGCCTCTTCGAGTGTGGCCTTGAACGATGCGACAAGCTGATGAGGTAAATTACGGATAAAGCCGACGGTGTCGCTCAATAGAGCTTCGGTTCCGCCGGCAAGCGGCCACTTCTTCGTTCGCGTATCCAGTGTTGCGAAAAGCCGGTCCTCGACGAATACGGATGCATCAGTGAGCCGGTTCAAAAGCGTGCTTTTGCCGGCGTTGGTATAACCGACAAGGCAGACTTTGAACAGCCCGCTGCGGCCGCTAATCTCACGAATTTTACGCTTGTCGATATTGGAAAGCTCACGTTTAAGGTCGGTAATGCGTTTATTGACCAGACGACGGTCGATTTCAAGCTGCTGTTCACCAGGTCCTCTTGTGCCAATCCCGCCAACGGCACCAATCGCAGTAGCACCCCCGGCCCCGGCAAGACTGTCCAGATGCGTCCACATCCTCGTTAATCGCGGATAGGTATATTCGAGCTGGGCGAGCTCGACCTGGAGTTTGGCTTGTTTTGTTTTGGCCCTTGTGGCGAAGATGTCGAGAATCAGCTCGCTTCTGTCCAAGACTTTGACTTCGATAATTTTTTCAAGCTCGCGTATTTGGCCGGGCGAGAGGTTGTTGTCAAATATTACGACGTCCGCTTTGAAATGTTTTACGCGTTGGGCGAGCTCCTGAGCCTTGCCTTTGCCAATGTATCGGCCTGGATGTATCTTTTTGAGCTTCTGTTGAAATGCGTCTGCTACAATTGCTCCGGCACTTTCAGCCAGTGCGGTAAGCTCAGCCAGGTCATCTCCTTTATCCTGGCCACGCAGAATTGCTGCTACTAATATGGCCTTTTCTTTCCTGACTTTTAGTGTCTGACGCAATTTATCCAATAAACAAGCACCTCCAGTATATAGCTTTTATTTTAACATATTTACCTATATTAAACAAGCCACATGGATGTTCGAGAAAAAATGAATTTCGACCTCTCGCCCAGCCAAATACGCGAGCTTGAAAAGATTATCGAAGTCGAGGGGTTCAAGGAGCGGTTTTAAAAACTTTCGCCAAAGCCCATTTTTTGCCTTGATTAGCTGTATTTTTTAGATTATGGTAAATGGTTTGTAAGATTTAGACGAAATTAACATAAGGTATATTAGTTTTTTGGCCTTAATTAAGAGAAAAAGTTAGAAAGGTTGTATATGTTGAAAGTAAGAGCCCGTTCAGGTGAATCCGTCCAGCAGATGATGAAACGTTTTAAGAAGCTTTGCGAAAAAGAGGGACTGATAAAAGATATGAAACGGAATGCACATTATGAAAAACCTTCGGAGAAAAACCGGCGTCGAGTTCGCAGAAACCAGAGGTCTCAGGGCAACGGACGTAGATAAATAAAACGCCTGAAGTTGTTTTTTTTCGCTATCATCCGAGCAAGCTATACAGAAAGAAGCTTGCTCGGCTTTTATTTATTAACCACCTTATTCAACAGCTCAAAAACCCAGTCGCCTATATGCTTGATTTCCGCTTTCTTCATACCCAGTATTTTATCCCATACCAGCTAAATTGGGAATGATTTACTGTGTTTTTCCTTGCATTTCGTTCACAGGGCTGCATAATTATACAAACATTTACTGCTAATTTTATTGCTTTAGAGAAGTTTTATAATGTGGAACCATTGGTCAAAAAAAGAAGTTGAACTGCTTAAGAAGCTGTATCCAACTGCAAGCATGGAGGAGCTCAATAAACGACTTAAACGGTCTTCCA
>JBHPEQ010000117.1:0-7183 GCA_042576845.1 Planctomycetota bacterium | reverse complement strand
TGGTGGTCAAACTTGGCGGAAGTGTCCTGGATGACGCTGCTTTGCGGAAAGAGCTGCTCATTGATGTGGCCTTTATGTCCACTGTGGGTATTCAGCCCGTTATTGTGCATGGTGGCGGAAAGACCATCACAAAAGCTATGAACGAGGCAGGAATCGAACCGGTCTGGGTTCAGGGCCTTCGGTATACCGACGAGAGGACTCTGACGATAGCAGAACACACGCTTGTGCACAAGGTCAATACACCCATTTGCGAGACGCTTACGGAACTTGGCTGTCAATCGACCGGAATGCATTCGCTTGGCAGTTGTGTTCTTTTTGCCGAGCAGATGCGGCTGGCAGGCGAAGACGGACGCAAACTTGACATCGGACTGGTCGGTAAGGTAGCCGAGGTGAACGGTCATTTGCTAAAGACGCTATGCGAGTCGGGCACTATACCGGTGATTGCACCTTTGGCGCAGGACAAAGCCGGCGGAAAGTTAAACGTGAACGCCGACAGCGCGGCCGGCGAAGTAGCTGCAGCCGTGCAGGCCGAAAAACTCGTTATGGTAAGCGATACTCACGGAATATTGAAAGATATAAACGACGCCGACAGCAGGTTCTCAACTCTCGATGAGGCGCAGATAAAAAAGATGATTGACGCCGGTATCATAACTGAGGCGATGTTCCCAAAAGTAGAGGCCTGCCTTAAGGCGCTCGATGCCGGTGTCAAAAAGTCGCATATTATTGACGGCAGAATCGAGCATTCGCTGCTGCTTGAGATTTATACCGACGAAGGCATCGGCACACAGATAGTTAAAAAGTAAAAACAACAGGTTGCTGTTTATTCGGCGGCGACACAGGAATATAAGAGGCGAAATATGAATACACAAGAGACGATTGAGCTGTTTGAAAAATTTGTTATCGGGAATTATCCCCGCCTGAAACAGGTCATAGTCCGCGGCGAGGGCTGCTACATGTTCGATGTCGACGGCAACAAAATTCTGGACATGTTTCCCGGCTGGGCCGTCAGCGCTATAGGCCACTGCCACCCGAAAGTCGTCGAGGCGATACGCAAGCAGGCGGGTGAGTTACTTCATATTGATAACACGTTTTATTCCGAGCCGCAGGGCAAATTAGCGATGCTTTTAAGCGAGCGGGCCTTTGGAGGCAAATCCTTCTTTTGTAACAGCGGCGCCGAGGCCAACGAGGCCGCAATGAAACTGGCACGTCTCCATACATCGCAGCAAAAATATAAATTCATCACCTGCGAGGTGAAACGAATGAAGAACATTACTATTTTATTTTTGGTTCTTTTGGGATGTTTATGCTTAAATTGTAAAACTATCTCGGCACCGACAAAAAACGAACCACTGCTTAAAGCCGGCAATTTCAGGCATGTCCCCGGCCCCAATCCTGCGATAACCGTGCCTGACCCTTCTTCAAAGAGCGGTGGTAAGTTCTGGGACAGCAGGTGCATAGAGAGCTCCGATGCCTTTTATGATAACGGGACATATTACTGGTATTATCATGGCTCGGGCTCGAAAGGATACCAGATTGGTGTTGCCACTTCGAGAAACCCTTTAGGACCCTGGGAAAAATATGATAAGAATCCAATCTTAGAATCCGAGCGGGACACCTGGGAAAGCTATTATGCGGCCTGCGCTTTTGTTGTTAAGCATAAGGGCAGATACATTATGTTTTACAACGGCTCAAGAGATACAAATGATGGTGAGGCGGTTGGATTAGGAATTGCTTATGCAGCTCATCCTTTAGGGCCCTGGACCAAAAACCCTGCAAACCCTGTTATGAAATATCCCCCGGGAAAAGGTCATTATTTGGGTGCAATTCTAAAGGTCAGGGATAAATGGTATATGTTCGCAACTTATTTTGACCAGATTGTTCCGGATTATGGGCATTGTTATTTAGCCACCGCAAAGTCGCCTGAAGGTCCCTGGAAAAAAAGAAAAGAGCCGGTCATATTAGCCGGCAGCGAGGGACAATGGGACGAAGGCGGATTCTCGGAATTTGAAGTTCAATATTATAACGGGCTGTTCCATGCATTCTACGGCGGAACAAGGAACAACGAAGAACGAGAAGAAAGCATCGGCTATGCCTGGAGTGCTGATGGAATAAACTGGACCAAGTATCCGGGAAATCCCGTCTGTCCTATCAGCAATGTACCTAATGCCTTTTCGTTTGCAGAGGTGCATTCGATACTCGAATATCCCAGAATTTACCTTTATCATACGCTAAGATATAAATCTACTCCTACCGGATATAACCAGGATTGGTTTCCCTGGATAGAAGATTTGGGAATTCAGGTGATAGAGATTGCCACAGAATCTATCCCGGCCGATGGTGATTACTATGTATCTCCGAATGGAGATGACAACGATGACGGCTCAATAGATTATCCTTTTAACACTATTCAAAAGGCAGCTAATGTTGTTTCTGCCGGGGATAAGGTATATGTTCTCGAAGGAACTTATAGAGAGACCGTAACTATGCAAACTTCAGGAACAAGTAGTAATCCGATTATTTTTGAAGGTGTTGGCGAAGCTGTTATCTCAGGAGCGGATATTATATCATCAGGCTGGACACAACATAGTTTAAGTGTATACAAGAACTCCTATGATTTGTCACTTGGTAGTAAAAACCAGGTATTTATTGATGGAACAAGCGGTGATGAAGCACGCTGGCCAAACAATACAGATGGCTACCCCATGACAGAAGATGGAAGCGTTATGGACAGTGGTTCCGAAATAGGAACAATAAAAGACAGCGCACTGCTTTCCGGGAACTGGGCAGGTGCCAGGGTCTGGGCAATGTGTTTCCCCTGCTGGTTTGGTTGGAGCACCACAATAGACAGCTCTTCATCGGATACATTAAATTACTCGGGCGAGGATGAGTGGAAACAGATGCCTCCAAGTAAAGGGTCTTATTATTATATCTATAGCTCACTGGACTTACTGGATTATGAAAACGAATGGTATTACGATGGAAGCGACCTTTATCTGCAGATACCGGGCGGAGGCGACCCTGATAATGCTGTTATCGAGGCAAGGGTTAGAGATGTTGCGCTTAATTTTAACGCCAAAAACTATGTCCAGCTTAAAAACATCGATGTATTTTCAGGAAGAACCATAATGGACGGGGATAATTGCCTGCTGTACGATTCAAAAGTTATATATCCCGCCCAGGACTTAGCTTCATTTAAAGCATTCAACAGGGCAGGAGGAATAAACTTAAGCGGCGATGACAATACTATAGAGAAATGTGAAATTGCTTATTCTGCTACTTCAGGTATAAGAGCAGGCGGAAGTAACAATACAATCACAAATTGTTGGATACATCATCATGATTTGCTTGGTAATTACGAAGCTGCAATATTAGCAGGAGGTACCAACAATATTTATACTTACAATACTATCCATGATACAGGTCGTGACGGCATTAACCTTCAGGGTTCAAAAGGTATCGATATTAGTTACAATGATGTATACAATACCAGTATGATGACTGATGATTCCGGGAGTGTGTATGCCTGTTGTGCCAACTTCGGAGATGGTAATATTCATCATAACTGGTTTCATGATGGTGGCCGGTCAGATAATGACCAATATGGCCCCGGTTTATACGATATCTTAGTATACATAGACGACTCAGCAGAAAATCTTGATGTATACTATAATTTACTGGGACCGAGCGATGGCGGCTATGCGATTATGACCAACGGAGAATGCAAAAACATTGATATTATTAACAATACAATGTGGGACGTGGAAGGTCATAACCATATAACCTGGGATAAGTTGACTAATGTCCGCGTCTGGAACAATGTGGTAGACTACTTTGGAATTGACGAATACGGAGACCGGGAAGATTGGTGCGGCACCAGTAAAAAAAACAATTATGAGGTCGATGCTGGCGAATTTAAGGATAAGCCAAACTTTATTCTAAGACTTGATTCGGGCTCTTCTTTAATTGACGCAGGAACAGTATTGTCTCCATATACAGACGGCTATAATGGCTCTGCTCCGGATGCCGGCTGTTTTGAATATGATGATACCCCTTTTCCAGTTGGCCATGACTGGTAGTGAAAAAATGTTGCTTAATCAAAAATAAAAGAAAGGAAAAGCAAAATGAATAGTAAAACTACAAACATTTCCATCAGGACAATAGCTATTATTTTAATGGTCTTAGCCCTGTCCTTGGCAGTGGTTTCCTGTAACGGATTACCAGCATCACAAAAGGCCGGCCCTTTGTTACAGGAAGGTAAGTTTAAGGTTGCTTATGAAACTAATCCTGCCCTCTATCCCAAAGGAGGGCCTGATGAATGGGATGGTGGAGTTATTGAATGTAGCGATATCTTCTATGACGACGGAACTTATTACTGGTACTACCACGGCGAACCGGCCAGCTTGAATTGGGTTTATCGAATCGGTGTTGCGACAAGTGATAGTCCCACAGGTCCATGGCAAAGGTATTCGCCGAATCCGGTTCTTTCGGAAACAGAACAAGAGAGCTGGGAAGATTATTACGTCGCTTGTGCGGACGTCTTCAAAGAAGATGGAGTATACTACATGCTTTATAATGGCGTTACGCTGGATAAAGAAAGTGATGTTGACGAGGCGGAACACTGTAGTGTGGGTATTGCTACAGCCGACAATCCTTTAGGCCCATGGACAAAGTATTCCGGTAATCCTGTCGCCTATTTCGAACCTACCGTTAACAAAGGCGGTGGATTCTATCTCGGCGGTGTTGTTAAAGTTGACGGCACGTATTATATGTACATGAGCCAGTATAATGAGCTTGCCTATGATTATGGCTATATGTATATGGCAACGGCCTCTTCGATTTACGGGCCATGGACAATGTATCCCAATAACGACGACCCAGAGCCAATTCTTAAGCCCTCTTCCGGTTGGGATGAACTGGGTTTTTCAGAGGCCGATATTTTTTATTATAACGGGGCGTTCCATATGTTCTATGGCGGGACCAGTGATGAAGGTAGCCGTCCGGAAAGTATCGGTTATGCCTGGAGTAATGATGGATTTAACTGGAATCACTTTTCAAATGAGTCGGTCCTGCCGACCTCCGGCCTAAAAAATTCTTCGGCATTCGCAGAGGTCCAGTCCCGTATTGAATATCCCGACATCTATTTATACTACACTTTGAGATGGAAGAATCATAATATCCCGGGTGGTTGGCCTGCCAATGCAAATGACGAGCATGGCTGCCCCTGGTGTGAGCACCTCGGTGTCTCAAGGATAACAATAACCAATTGAAGAAATAAGGGTCGGGGTCGTCCTCGAAAAAGTCGGGCGATGCTTCCAATCTTTTTCCACATAAATTCTTAATGGGGAATGACGCAGGTTAGGCGTGCTGTAAAGCGTCGCCTGCACCTACTGGTTTGGCTTCCCTTTCTTTCGACTTTCTGAAAGCCCAACATAGGAATCCGAACACCAGCAATCCCCCAGCAACTGCGTACAGGAGACCATATATCCGTCTTGGCGTGAATCCCATAGAGCATACGTATTGAATCAGCCAACACAGTGGCCAACTCAAAATGCACAGAAGAAATACGCCGAGAATCACGATGCACGTGCCGTACGCCAGATAACCGCTTCTTCTCGTCCGGTCGCTCAACCACCTTACTACTGCTGCATACGGCAACGACGACACTGTCATAACGGAGAACCAAAACAGCCACTTACCTATTGTCGGTTGGTCCATTGAAAAACCTGCATGAACACGATGGAATGGCGCCGAAAAAAGCTCGCCGCTCATTACGAGACGGGGCACGTAGCCATTAAACACAGAGATGAAGGGCTCCCTTGCTGGAAGCCAAACCCAAATGAGAATAGGCAGCATCAGGAAGCTGATGCCCAACCAGCCCACTCGGTGGTGCAAACGCTTCAGATATCGTCTTGCAGTGTTCATAGAGTTGCCCAACAATGATTATATAGTCTGTATAAGTGGGGATTTCCCATTTACACGCTTACAAAACATCATTTCCTTCGTATGACATCAATAATCCTATCAAAATCACCTTAAACTGTTAAGCGTTTTCTCCTTCTCAGCATCACCGCACCATTTTAACAATTTCCGATTTACTTATTGTTTTTGCTATTACTTTGACTCTTTTATTGCTTCTTCAATTTGTTCCAAAACTTGTTGTATTTTTTTCATTCCAAAATCTATATCCTTACCTATATCCTTTAATTTCTTTTCAATTCTCTCCAAAAAACCTATTGCCAAAGCAAGTGTTAACATCATCAGAACCCAATAAACAATAATCGAAGTGTCAATTGTTCCGCTCATTATTTATCCTTTCAGAAAAGTTAACATCACCTCACCATTTTAACAATCGCTTGTCTCAATTCAACGGATAATTAAAATTAAATCGCCAGCAAAAAGACGCCGTGGGAAATTGGTCAGTCTAACTGCGTTTCCTTCTCAACATCACTGCACCGAGGCCGAGTAGAAGGTGGCATTATGTTCTTATTAAATCTAAAGTTGTTGCTCCCATTATTCAAGCGGCAACTTGTTTTCAGGTGGCGATAAATTAGAAAAACGCTTCAACAATTTTTGGGCTTTTGTGATATAATCTTGTGGACGAGAACAAGTCTTTTCCCAATCCTCAAAAAACTCCGCATCCGTACCTACTTCGGCTGCTTCTCTATCATTTTCTTTGCCCCGAAGAAGAAGTGTTATTGCAATCTGACCAGATGTGGCGGCATTTTGAGCTTCGTTCTTTGCGAGGTCACTTTTCCCCATCTTAAGATGTTGCTCTGCTTTACTTAATCTATCAAGAGCATCTTTCCAAATCCCAGTAATTTTAGGGTCCATTTTGCTTACTCCAAGCTTGGCAAAGCCTATCAGCTATTCAATTTCCAATCCAACGTCAATTACAATCATAGCTTTGTATGTCTGGAAATCAAGCAACAAATAAACTGCAAAAATCCTGCATTAATCATTAATCAATAATCCTTAATCATTTGACTCTCCCTCCGTGTCTTACTGGCTAAAACTGCAAAAAAGACGCACATTTTGTTCAATTTTGGCTAATTTCGGCCACTTTTCGTGCTCTTTTGGTCACTTCTGGACACTTTTTTTCTTGCCCATATTACCTAATCGTTCCCCCCTCCCAAATCCCAAAAATTTCTCACATTTGTTCCACTTCTTTTGAGTGAGGAATTTT
>JBHPEQ010000116.1:0-7194 GCA_042576845.1 Planctomycetota bacterium | reverse complement strand
AATATTGCATACGGAAAGTCAACGGCAACGAAGGAAGAAATAATCGAGGCAGCCAAACGTTCATATGCGCACGAATTTATCGTATCTCTTGCCAAGGGTTATGATACGGTAATCGGGGAACAGGGTACCGGTCTCAGCGGAGGACAACTCCAGAGAATTGTTATCGCAAGAGCTATCATAAAAGACCCTGCTATTTTAATCTTTGATGAAGCTACAAGTCAGGTTGATGCAGACAGCGAAGCAAAAATTCACGTTGCAATTGAGGAAATTATGCGGGACAGAACCAGTTTTGTCATCGCTCACAGATTCAGCACTGTTATTAGCGCCGATGTCATAGTGGTAATGGATGACGGTCAAATTATAGCTCAGGGCAACCATGATGAACTAATGGAAACCTGTCCCTTATATCAGAGTTTGTACAAGACGCAATTAGTCAAGACATAGACAAAAAGCAACTGGTAAATCAAGTAACCAGATGGTATTTTTGCCGATGTGAGAACGAAAAAAGCAGATGTGCTGAAAGTATGTTTTATTTCGACCCTTAAAGGCCGGACTTTGGTTGCAGAAAAAAGCTTGTCCTGCCGATTAAGAATGTGAAGATAAAATGAATTATTTGTGATTGTATAAGGATGCCAGCCGGATGATTGACCGGGGAATCCCATAGTAATCCCTGGAACGAAGCTATGAGCAAACTTTTAGAAGCTATGAGCAAACTTTTATTAAGACAGCAAAAAGCACACGAACTTTTCAATCGCTATGAAAAGAACCCAATATTAACACCCGAAAACTTCCCTTACCCTGTAAATGCGGTTTTTAATCCGGGGGCGATTAAGTTAAATAATGAAACAGTGCTGCTCATTCGTGTCGAGGATATGCGTGGCTTTTCACATCTGACGGTCGCACGAAGTGAAGACGGTTTTACCAATTGGCACATCGATAGTCAACCAACTCTCCAGGCAGACCAGACCTCAAGAGAGGAAAAATGGGGTCTCGAAGACCCTCGAATTGTCTGGCTCGAAGAGCAAAAGCAGTTCGCAATAACCTATACTTCCTTTAGCGAAGGCGGACCTGTCGTTTCGCTGGCAATTACAAAAAATTTCAAAAATTACGCTCGCCTCGGTGCAATGCTGCCGCCTGAAGATAAGGATGCGTGTTTGTTTCCTTGCCGTTTCCGGGGACGTTTTGCCCTGATACATCGCCCGATAGTCCGTGGTGAGGCACATATGTGGCTTAGTTTCTCCCCTGACTTAAAACACTGGGGCGACCACAGAGTCTTGATAAAAACAAGGCCGGCTTATTGGGATTGTAATCGGGTAGGATTAGCTTGTCAGCCGATAGAGATACCTGAGGGTTGGTTGATATTCTATCACGGTGTCCGAATGACCACTGCGGGGGCTCTTTATCGTATGGGTCTGGCGCTGCTCGACATAGAAGAACCATGGTGTGTTTTGCGTCGAAGCGATGAGTGGGTACTCGGGCCAAAGGCAAGTTATGAGCGCGTTGGAGATGTTAATGGCGTTGTTTTTCCCACAGGTATCACAGTTCAAAAGGAACTCGACCGGGTCAATCTTTATTATGGTGCCGCTGACTGCTCTGTTGCAATAGCAACAGCCGCCTTAAGTAACATAACAGACTATATTATGTCCTGTCCAAAAGTGTAAACATACCCGGATTTGTCTTCCTTTGAATGGCACTATCATACGATTCAGAGTTTACATATTCCGGTTAGAAACTTTGTTCCGGCGTACCCCGCTTATGAACATAACAGCAAATGATATAGAGGATAGAGTTATGTTACCATATACGGCGCGGTTGCTTATGTCATTTGTTGTTTTTTAATGTAAGCTTCAAAGCCCAATCAGGGTCTGATTTTCCCAGATTGCCCGGGAATTTCGGCAAATTGATATTGCCGTCTGAATCAGCAGAAAGAATTTCACTAACAGGTATCCATTTGCCGGTCCGGGTATTGAACCAGCTTGCCTGATACATACGATTTCCGGATGCACCGGAAAGCGATGCCTGCGGACAGTCTTTTTCGAAATAGATGAGGAATAATTTTTTATCAGGTGTGCGGGCACAATAGGCCCAGCCGACATACCCTTTTTCAGGCCCCGATTTGTTCGGCGAGAGGAGTTCTGCGACAGGTACAAGGTCCTGGTATTTTCTTCCTTCTGAGAGCACAAAGGTTCTTAAATGCTGCATTTGTCCGCCGGATGGCCATTTAATTGCATCCCAAATACGGGTTTCAGCAGCTTCCTCGATATCGCCGGCCCACATGCCGCCTTCCCAGCCACCGGCGCCATATATGTGTCCTGCCAGGCCGCCTGAGAGTACGCTGCCATACATACCAGAGCGACAATACAACGCTGAAGTTTCAGTGTGTCCGGCAGCACCTGCCATTCCGGCGTAATATGGTTCACCATGAATGCCGGGAACGGCAGGTTTGGTATTAAAGATTTCCGTTAGTCCGGCGTAGTTATCGTGAGTACGCTGATTGCCTATTTGATGAAAGCTGAGCCATTTTGCCTGGTCAATATGTCCAAAGTTATGCAGAGATGAGGGATTGGAATTAGTTCCTGCTAAGCTGCCAAAAGGCGGCGGACCATACTTTTCAATAACTTTATTTGCTGCCAGGTTCCAATCGGGAGGGGGCAGGGAACCGGCCCAATCTAAGTGAATGGGGCTGAAAAGACAGATATTGGCCTGATACCTGCTCCAGACGTATTGAATATATCTCGTATAAGAATCGGGCCATTGATGATATTTTTTCCATATCGGACCAATGTCACGTCGGGCAACTTCAATAAAGGGAATAAATCCATTAGCGTTGAGATAGTCAATCTTCTTATCGAGACTTTGAAAATATGCAGGATTAATTCGGTCAAGGTCGGGAATGTGATTTTCGTAACCAGCCACTTTGCCGGGGAAATGAAAAGGACGGTTTCTTTCTTCATCGTGCATATCTTTTACGCTGTTCGTGCCTGCAAGCTGCCAGCCGTCTCGCAATTGCATACCGTCTTCTGTTTCCCATTCTACAGGTTTGCCGTCGTTAGCCCAGTGTGGGAAAGCTGCAATCATTGCAATGCAGTTAAACCATTGCTTCCTGCGAAATCTTACATAATCTTTAAATCCGGCTTTCGGACCGATGGGGCGTTGTATATTGTCTTCATACCACCTGTAGCGGAATGTTCCTGTTGGCCACCATGTATCTCCTAAAAGAAAAAATGCAGTACCATCTGCATATTCAAAGGCGTGCCCGTTTGCTGTGGGCCTTATCATACCGTGCCTGCAGGGATTTTGTTGTTTTTCTGATTCCGTCCAGGAAATAGCTGTAAAAGTCCCTGTTTTGTTATTCAGACCGGCGTCGGATTGATTGGAGCCGCTTGTCCATTTCCAGTTTCCCGTTGCGGTCGGCATTACACGAACCCGGTATGTTTGATTGCCATCCCAGAACCCATAGCATCGCTTATCGAAGTCGGGCCCCCTCAAGTCTACCCATACTTCAACGTCTTTGTACGCATTGTTATATGATTTTTCAGCAAAAAGTGTAATCTCAAGCTTCTGCCAAACATTGAGATTCTCAGCAAAGGACCTGACACATGACAATTGTAGTATAATAGCGATGCTGACGCTGATTAAGATAAATCTGGTGATTGAGTTTTGCGATGATACTTCTTCCTGTATTGCTTTCATAATTCTACACTTCTTAATTGCATTTGTTGTTTAATAAACCATTAAAAACAGAACGATTACGAATAGTAGCAATAAAAAACTTGTTCAGCAAGCAGTTTTAATGCCTAAAAGAATGTTCCCTAGAGATGACGACAAGATTAACGAGCTGATTTCCCGCCTGTGATTTCTAATAATTTAACATCAAGTCGAAAAAATCCACAAGCAGTATAGCAGCCTTTAGTTATCCTAATTTGCCAGATGAAAATCCTGTTTCTTCTCTATCTTAACAAATTGCAGTGTAAAAAAGCCAGATTCTAAGATGCAGAATCTGGCTTCGGAGGAGGGTGATGAAAAGCGATAGGATAATGGCTAATCCAGAACCCTCGTATTGTCATACTCTTAATATTTTATCGAACAGCCAATTGAAATTTCTTTAACAAAAACAAAAATAAAATACATCTTTCGAGATGTTATTCAAGTTTTTTACAGAAAAAATTCAATTTTTCTTAGTATTTTTTGGATAATATTTGAAATTAGCTTACAAACTCAACTTAGTTTACGCCTGATAAAATGGTTTTGTTCTCATATTCTAACTAATTGGTTGTTATTTTTCTGAGTATTTGTATGAGCAGCAAAATTACAATTTTCGATTTGGCACCAGCCAGAGAGCAGGGACAAAAAATAGCGGCGGTAAGCTGCTACGATTATACCACCGCCCGGCTTATCTCGCAGACAGATGTACAGATGATTCTTGTGGGAGATTCGGCTACTGAGTTGATGCTGGGCTTTGATACAAATCTGCCGGCCAAGATGGTTTTTATGGAAACTATTACCTCGGCAGTCAGACAGGGAGCTCCTGATGTCTATCTGGTTGCGGATATGCCTTTCCTATCTTATCAGGTTGGGCTCAAAGAGGCCTTTACAAATGCCGGTAGATTCATTACCGAAGCTGGTGCCCAGATGGTGAAAATCGAAGCTTCTGCGGCATATCTTGATGTAATTGAAGCGCTTAGCAATGCAGCCATAGCGGTTATGGCTCATATCGGCATAAAACCCCAGAGCATCAGTAAAGTCGGCCGATTCAGAGCGGAAGCCACTACTGCGCAAATGGCCCTCGAACTTATTGCACTGGCAGAGAAGATGGTAAAATCCGGTGCAGCTGCTCTGCTGCTTTCCTTCAGTTCAAAAATCTGACCTGAGTACATCAGATGGCCGACTAATTGCAACGTTAAATGCAGTTCCGTTTTCCTTCAACTATTCTGAATCCTGATTTTGCTGTAGCCAGCCAGCCTTTTTTGTAATAACATATGCTTGATTTGTCTGGATTTAGCTGTGTTGGTATTTTCAAGCACTCATTTGTTAAGATAAGCAATATGCCGCAGGAAACGAAAGAGTCAAATACAGAAGTTGCAGCGGATGAAAACCCGATCAGGCCGCTTTTGGTTGTTTCAGATAAGACACTCAGCGAGTATGAGATGTTCATCGGTCGGCTTTTGGTCGGTCTGGCTGACGAATCTGTAAGCTCAGCGTTGGTTTCCCCACGGGGCTGGGAGGTTCAACCTATCATTCCCCCCTCGATTGAGGTTATAAAATATCCCGCCTTCAATCTGCCCGTGTTTGTTCGTAATATCAGCAAGGGATTTCTCCAGCAGCTTACAGATTTCGGACCAACTGTTATTCACTGCTTATGTGAAAAAAAAGTTTCCTTTGTTAAACAGTTGGCTCGCCAATTGGATTTGCCTTACATCTTAACCATCAATTCGCTGCAAAAGCGGTTCAGCAGGTTGTCTCTTTACTCGAAGCTCCCTGTAAAGATTACAGTCCCTGCTAAAAGCATCGCCGAAAATATCAGCAAGTCCAGCCCTAAGTTGGCCGGCAGAGTCAAGCAGATAAATATCGGCATTTTCATCGAGAAAGAGAGCACTTGCTTCAGTGAGCTTAGTCGCCAGGTTTGTATTGTAACGGCAGGTGCCTTGAATGATGAGTCCGACTTTGAGAATTTACTCAGGGCAGTAAAACATTTAGCTCTTGAGGAGTATGAGTTTATGTTGTTTATAATAGGCACAGGGCCTGCAGAACAAAAACTGCGAAGGTTGATTGCTGCTTTGGGGCTTACGCAGGTGGTTACAATTGTCCCAAACCTGCGGTCCCGGCGTTCTGTTCTTGCTTCAGGGGATATTTTTGTCCAGCCGAGGCCAAACCTGGCTTTTAATCCCTTATTGCTGGAGGCGATGAGCGCTGGTACCGCCGTTGCCGCCTGCAAGGGCGGTGTTGACGACTTGATTATTGACAACGAGACGGCCGTTGTTTTTAAACCGGATGATGAGCTTAGTATTATGAATGGTTTGCGTAAATTGCTTAACAGACCGGAGTATGCACGCCAATTGGCTTCAACGGCACAGGATTATGTGAAAGAAAATCACAAGGTAAGCACGATGGTCTCGGAAATTCTTCAAACCTACCGCAACGCCCAGGAAACAGCAAAAGTGTGAAACAGTTCTTCAGCTTAATAAGCCGTAGTCTTTTAATGTTTGTGCTAGTACTGCTTTCTTGCTTTCTTCCAGAGGTGTCATCGGCAGGCGCAGCTCTTCCGGCGCCAACTGCAGCATTGCCATAGCGGCTTTGATGGGGATTGGGTTGGTGGACAGGCCCAGTAAATTTTTGCTCAAAGCGAAAAGCTTTTTGTGCCATTTCAAAGCAGAGGTAAAATCGCCCTCCAGAATTAAATCCGTCATTGCCTTGACGTCCGCCGGGACAATATTTGCCACCACGCTGATAACGCCTTTTCCGCCGACCGCAGCGATTGGCAGTGTGAGCGAATCATCGCCGGAGATGATGGTAATATCACAGCTTGTAGATATTGAGCTGGCCATATCGAGTTTTCCCGTGGCCTCTTTTATAGCTACGATGTTATCAAGTTCCGCCAGCCGGGCGACCGTCTCCGGTGCCAGCCCGGTTCCGCCGCATCGACCGGGAATATTGTATAGCACTATCGGAAGGTCCACTTCTTCTGCGATTGCCTCGAAATGTTCGTAAAAGCCCTGCTGAGTTGGCTTGTTATAATAAGGACAAACCTGCAGAGTTGCATCGGCACCAATTTTTTTTGAAAATGCAGTCAGTTCGATTGCCTCTGCCGTTGAGTTTGAGCCGGCGCCGGCGATAACCGGCACCTCGCCACCGACCTTTTTCACTACTCTTTCGATGACCTTCTTATGCTCTTCGTGACTTAACGTCGGACATTCCCCGGTCGTGCCCACCGGCACTATCGCATCAATTCCGTTTCAAGTTGAAAATCAATAAGCTCGTCAAGCGTGCGAAAATCGATTTCACCATCCTGAAAAGGCGTAACCAACGCCACCATTGCACCTGTAAACATTTTAATCTCCTTCTTAAAGTCGGCTTTCTACCGGCAGCTTCTAAAAAGCTCGTCTTCGCCGTGGTTCAACTCTCAATAACTCTTAAATATTCTTTTACCGCATTAAAAAGTCCCATCTTAAGGGCGTCGGCTATCAAAGCGTGACC
>JBHPEQ010000115.1:0-7219 GCA_042576845.1 Planctomycetota bacterium | reverse complement strand
AGCCCCACAGGTGCCTTGGTTTAGAATTATAGGGATTTTGGGAGAAGTAGCAAGGTGAAATGTTTTTAGATTGTTCGAGCCCTGCGGATGGAAATTAAAAATCAAAATGCAATATTCAGAAGGCCCCGCACTAATAAGACGTGAGTTGGCACTCAATAAGTGCGGGGCAAGCAGAAGACAGAGGACAGAAGGCAGAGGACAGAGGACAGAGGACAGACATCAGAGGACAAGGCAGATGAAGGCATTAATCCTGTAATTTTGCGATTTCTTCTCTGCACATTTTTAGTTGTTCCGGGTCTGAGAGTTTTTTTTCGGCGGCCTGTAGATGTTTTACGGCCAATTGGGGTTTTTGCAGGTATCGCGAATACAATATGCCGAGCATTAATTCCACCTGCTCGGCATGCTCATAATTGCGGTAGTGAGCCAGGAACTTTTCATATGCCTGAGCTGATTCAGCGTGTTTATTTTCCCCTGCAAGCTGATTTGCAATATCCAGCAGATACTGACGAGGCAGTATCTGGTCTTTGTCCGTTTCGATAAGTTCGAGATACAGCCGGGCTGCTTCGGACAGATTTCGCTGGGTGATACGCTCGGCGATTTCCGTTCGAAGCTCCTGAATTTTCCGGGACTGCGCTTCTGTTTTAACCTCTTTTGCCCTTATTTTTCCGGCTTTTGCTCTTCCGGTAAACGGGTCGTGTCCTGAAGAGATAACGTCACGATATTGCCTTCGGCGGTTCCATTGTTTCAGCATCGCCCATAAGTCAAGTCGGGTGCCGGTAACCAGACCTGTGCCGAGCATAATTAACAAAGCAACAACTCCAAATGCGTATCCCGCCAGGTGTGCGTCGTAGGCGACGTTTGGCGTGTATCGGACGATTACGTTATCGATAACGATGAGCTTGAAGATGATAAAGTAAAAGGCGGGCAGTTCCATCGTTCCGATAAAGAAAAACCAGTATACAATCGTTATCAGCGTTTGTGGGAACAGAGCCAGGTATGCCCCTATTACAGCGGCGACCGCTCCGCTTGCACCGAGAAGTGGTGCGCTGACAACGGCGGAACCATACAAACTGTCTATGGCAATATGGCCTGCAGCACTGAAAACGGCGCCCGATAGATAAAAAAGGATGTATCCGAGCGAGCCCAGTTTGTCGTTGACGTTGTTGCCGAACAGATAAAGGAAATACATATTCCCGATAATGTGCATGAAGCCGCCGTGGAGAAAGGCATAACTGATAAACTGCAGTGAGGTGGGTTCCTGAGGATTGAGCATAAACTGTTGTGCCCAGGGTCTCAGCGGCTCGAGTATCCGATATCCAGCTATTGTTGAGTAGTGAGGTCCATAGCTCAACAAGAAGATAATTACATTAACAATTATCAAAGCGTAATTTGCATATGGTGTCCGCCAGGGACGGATACTTGTACGAATAGGTAATATCATATCACAATAGCCAACATCAACATTGAAATTAAAAGTCGGAGTATTGTAATGGTAAAAAATGATTGAGACAAGAGATAAAAAAAAGGACGGCCAAAGCCGTCCCCTGCGGAAAAATCAAGTGCAGCAGCAAACTACCCCTCACGGAAAGCACCTTATCGCTGAAGTGAATACCGGTTAATGCGGAACACTCAGCCGGTCCTTTCTATTAAAAATATAGGAATAGTTTGGGCCGAAGGCAAATGTGCAAGCAAAAAAATCTTTATTTTTTCTCGTAATGCGGTTATTCAATTATATCTACATAGCGTTAAATTATTGATGGAGAATTAAGCGATGGACAGCAAAATATTACGAAATCGCATCAGGGCTATTCGCCGGGGGCTTGACAAGGCAAAGATAAGCTGTCTTATCGTAACAAAAGCGGCGAATGTAACTTATACTACCGGCTTTTTGGGCGACGATAACTGGACGGTAATAACCCCAAGGGGCGTGTATCTTCTGACAGACAGCAGGTATACCGAACAGGCACAAAAAGAATGTCCGGCCTGCAGGATAATTGAACGAAAATGGCCGATAGCAGAGGCGGCAGCCAAGCTTATAAAAAGACTAAAATCGGTGCGAACGGCGTATGTTGAAAAGAGTACATCGGTTGAGGTATTTGAGGTATTGAAAAAACATCTTAAAAGACGCATCAAAACAGTTGGAAATATCATTGAAAATGTGCGCACTGTAAAAGGCAATGATGAAGTTGCAGCTATAAGGACAGCGGGTCGGATTGCTGCAAAGGCATTAAAGGCAGCTATAAAATATGCGGTGTCCGGCATCAGCGAAAATGAGCTGGCCGGCAGACTGGATTTTGAAATTCGCAGGCTGGGAGCAACAAACGGATTCGAGACGATTGTTGCCTTTGGCTCGAATGCTTCCCGCCCGCATCACCAGCCGGGCAAAAAGAAACTAAAAAACAAGGATGCTGTTCTAATTGATTTCGGCGCCAGATATAAAAGCTACTGCTGCGATATAACCAGATGCTTTACCGTAGGCCGGGCGGACAAATTTTATCAGAAGGTCTACAAGGCGGTTGAGGAGGCAGATAATTCGTGATTGGTAAATACTTGTCCTGAGTGAAATCGAAGGAGTGATTATGCACAGCATGCCTTACGGCAGTGAATTGTATTTGGTGAATAATATCTGAGGCGCCTTTCTATGGAATCATCCAGCTTACAGCAATTAGAACAAATTCCAGGCGTAGGTGTTACTATTGCACGGGATATGCAGAATATCGGCATCCATTCTATTGACGATCTTAAGGGCCGGCGAAGTAATTGATTATTTACCCCGCCGTAGGCGGATCTTTGATATTTACTATTGATTATTGGTATTCCGCCGAAGAAGGGTTGAGTAATACGGTGATGGTGGTTTTATAGTTCCTTTTATACAGACTGAATAATCATTGTTCGGTAGGAGAAATGAAATGGAAAAATTTCGATATCATCATATTGGAATTCCTACTAATAAACCTCTACCTAAGGAAGACTACAACCCCGAATACAAGATGACTGCATCCGGGTATTATCAAAATCCATATGGCATTGAGTGGATTAATTTCGATTCCGATTGCCCCTTGCCAAAGTTGGTGCAAACAGTTCCCCATGTAGCTTTTGTTGTAGACAACATCGAAGCAGTAATTGCCGGCAAGAACGTAATCATCGAGCCAAACAGCCCCACTGAAGGTGTGACAATTGCTTTCATTGTTGTTAATGGTGCCCCAGTCGAGTTTCTTCAGTTTGATCAGCCAGAGTCAGAAATATGGCCTCATGGGGCTCAGTTCAAGATTTAATAGAAACTTAGTGGTTGCCAGAAACAGTCTGTGTTTCCCGTTCTATACAGACTGTATAATCATTGTTCGGCGGAAAAGGAGGCCTGATATGCTTTTAATAAGCACTGTGGGTTGGATAGTTATTGGCTTGGCTGTTGCGATTTTGGCTGTATTTATTGGGTCGAAAATAAAAGATAGATATTTTTAGAAAGGATGGGGGCGCAATTTATTGCGAGAGTGCTTGGAAGAGAGCAAGAAGAAATCGTGAGTTGGCCGGCAGATGTGCAGAAGTCCGTTCACGATAGCTGGTTATCGGTTTCTGCTGCATCGAATATTGCCCTGGTTCACGATGATGCTCATAGGGCACTTCTGTTATCACGCGCGAAAAATAAAGATGTCACTTCTAAGACCACAGCATCCTGGCTGCAGGCATGGCGTAGCACTATCTCATGTCCGGAAACCAAGCAAGCCCAGTCAGATCTGGCTTGAGAAAAAGAAAGACTGTAAACTTCTTCTCTTGAATCATCATATCCCGGGTGGTATACTTGCTTCTGTGCCCAGAAATCAAAGTCATCAAACGTAAAGCGTATGGCTTTCATGATATTGAATATTTCGTATTAAAAGTAAAACAGGCATTCGCAGCATGATAAAATGACCAATTTTTTTGCAGTTGAACCTAAAATAAAGAGATTTTTAAAAGGAAAGGTACTGAGATGGGAGACAAGGGGAAAAAAGATAAAGGCAAACGCTAAGAACAGAAAAAAGGTAAGCACACACTAAAGGAGAAACGGAAGCAAAAAAAAGATGAAATGAAATCGGTTTTGGCAAATGGAAGATAAACGTAAAGCAAAAAGGTAGCGATTATGACATCTGTTATCAAATATTATGAGGGAATCGACTCGGTTGCCGTAATCGGCAACTATCTGCCCCGCCAGTGCGGTATCGCAACCTTCACCACAGATCTGGTTGAAGGCTTATCAGCAGAAGCCCCCGATATTTACTGCTGCGCGGTTGCCATGAATGACAAACCTGAGGGATATCCATATCCCGAAAAAGTGCGCTTTGAGATCAACCAGAACAAGTTGACCGATTATAGTGTCGCATCTCAATTTCTCAATATCAGTCAGATGGATATTGTCTGCGTGCAACATGAATACGGTCTATTCGGCGGTCCGGCCGGCAGCCATCTGCTGAAACTATTGGGTGATCTGCGCATGCCGGTGGTGACTACCTTACACACGGTTTTGAAAGACCCCACGCCGGAATATCGTGCCGTCATGTGCAAGCTATCCGATCTGTCTGACAAACTGGTCGTGATGAGCCATAAAGCATCTGACTTCCTCAAAGATATCTATGCCGTACCCGAGGATAAAATTGTCTTTATCCATCACGGCATTCCAGATACACCTTTTATTGATCCCAGCTTCTACAAAGACAAGTTCGGCGTGGAAGGCAAAAAGGTACTGCTCACGTTCGGCTTGCTTTCCCCAAATAAGGGCATTGAAAATGTATTGCAGGCGCTTCCCGCGGTTATCAAAAAACATCCTGATGTGGCCTATGTTATCCTGGGTGCAACACATCCGCATATTTTGAAATTGCATGGGGATGCATACCGTATCATGCTGCAGCAACTCGTGCGCAAACTCGATATCGGCGCACATGTCATTTTTCAAAACCGTTTTGTTGAACTAAAAGAGTTATGTGAGTTTCTAGGCATCGCCGATATCTACGTAACCCCTTATCTTGAAGAAGCCCAGATTACCTCCGGGACCCTTGCCTATGCCATGGGCACAGGTAAAGCCATCATTTCAACCCCATACTGGTACGCCACCGAGATGCTTGCCGAAGGCCGGGGCCAGATTGTGCCCTTCCGCAATCCGGATGCCATGGCGGAACAAATCATCGATCTTCTGGACAACGATGTCAACCGGCATGCCATGCGCAAGAAAGCCTACATATTCAGCCGCGACGCGATTTGGAAGGAGGTATCCCGAAAATATCTCCAGGTTTTCAGGGAGGTTCAGCTGAACAGGACCCGGAACCCTCGTCCCCGGCATTCCTATGTTGAAAACATCAAGGCCATCACTAGTTTCGAGCTCCCAGAGATCAAGCTCGATCACCTGAAAGCCTTTACCGATGATACCGGCATCTTGCAACATGCCAATTATACCATCCCCGATTGCAACCATGGCTACTGCACCGATGATAATGCCAGAGCACTGCTGGTTGCCGCCATGGGTCAAAAATACCTGCCAACAAACGGCTTGGGACTTGATTTACTCAGCAGTTATTATCTCAGATTTCTTCTGTATGCCTATAATGAAAAAAAAGGGCGCTTTCGCAACTTCATGACCTATTCGCGGCAGTGGACGGAGGAGATCGGATCCGAGGATGCGCATGGTAGGGCGATCTGGAGCCTTGGCAAAGCAGTGGCTTTTCTTCAAAATCCCGGGCATCTCGCAATGAGCACGACCCTTTTCAACAAGGCACTGAGAGCTGCCGAGGAATTTCATTCGCCCCGCGCCATTGCTTTTTCCCTGGTGGGAATGCATGCCTACCTGGATAAATTTTCCGGCGACAGTGATGTGCGCAGGATCCGGGAAGTTCTTGCCGACAGGCTATTTGATCTGTTTAAAAACAATGCAACAGACGGTTGGCCCTGGCTTGAAAACGCTTTGAACTATGCCAACGGCAAACTGCCCCATGCCCTGCTGCTGTCCGGCCTCCGGATGCAACGCAACGACATGATCGATATGGGACTCAACTCCCTCAAGTGGCTGGTCACCATCCAAACCCAAGACGGTCACTTTGTGCCCATCGGCAGCAATGGATGGTATAAACAAGGCGGCCCCAGAGCCCGTTTCGACCAGCAGCCCATTGAAGCCAATGCCATGGTCGAAGCTAGTGTGGAAGCCTTTAATATCACCCGGGACAAATCATGGTTCGACAATGCAGTCATGTGTTTCAATTGGTTTCTCGGACACAACGACCTCAACTTGCCGCTCTATGATCCCAAGACGGGCGGCTGCCGAGATGGATTGATGGCGGACGGCATCAACCAGAATGAAGGCGCCGAGTCCTCCCTTGCCTGGCTGCTTTCGCTGATGACATTGAAGAAGCTCTATGCCGAAGAGGTTCTTAAACAGTTATCGTCCCCGAAAGCCGAATAGGTAGAGGATCAGCTATGCATATCGCAATGCTCTCACTCATTGCCTGACGCACGCCGCCACGCTATTATGGCCCCTGGGAAAGCGTGGCTTCACTCTTGACCGAAAGGCTGATAGCGTGCGGTCATGATGCCACCTTGGTGCTTGTGGTACTTTGGTTGTAGGGATTATCCTCACACATCACAACCGCTAACCCGCGTCTAATATAATTTCTTTTCTCTGCGTTCCCTGCGGTAAAATTCCGTTTTCCCCCCAAATCTAAAAAAACCGCTAATGAGTGTAATCTGCGGTTAAAAACTGCTAAAAACGCGCAATTTTGGCAAATTTCAATCACTTTTCGTGCATTTTTGGTTACTTCTGGCTTCTTACTGTCCTCTATAGTCAGTTAACGAACTTTGTCAGCTGGTTTTGGGAAGGTTACATAAAGTAACCTGTGGATGAGAGCAATTATTAAAACGCCGGCTCTGCCGGCCTCAATCGGCTAAATACTATTCACTATTCACAAACGACTAAAAATGCTCGCTTTCAGAGCAAATATTGTCAAGAATACTATGATGACAAAAGCTTTTTTAAAAATCCGCGAAATCTGCAATTCAAATGGGTCTTGTGTCTGTAGTCTTGCGTCTTTGGTCTTCTCGCAAGCGATGGTCGACCAAATGCGCAAGCGCTTTTGCATAAAAACCGAAAAAATAAAATTTTTTTTATTCCTTTCTACATAAGCACTTACGAATTTCGACCACCCTAAAAATTCACGAATTATCGACCAAATGCGCAAGTTCGCCCTAATTATAGAGGGGC